>NZ_MDDT01000047.1:0-86064 GCF_001854815.1 Mesorhizobium sp. LCM 4576 | reverse complement strand
TCCATCAACGCATCGCAGACGGAATCACAGCCCAACACAAGATCGCCAATCAAAAGCGAGTCATTCACTTCAAAAGATGTGTGCATCCCCTAGCCCAAGTGGGGGAGATGCCCGGCAGGGCAGAGGGGGGCGCGAAGGAACGCAATCGCGATCGTCATCCTAGGGCGAAGCAAGGAGCGTAGCGACGAGCGCAGACCCTAGGATCCATGCCGTGACGCTAAGGTGTTGCAACGGTTCAGAATTCTGCTCCGCTGCATCCCCCGACGAAGGTCACGRCATGGATCCTCGGGTCAAGCCCGAGGATGACGAAGCGCGCCGTATAAACCAGTCCAAGCATTGAAGCGCCGGCGGGACAGCGCCTCCCTCTGTCCTGCCGGACATCTCGCCCACGAGTGGGGAGATTGGCTGTCGCGCGCGCCGCGCCCTAACGACCAACCTTACTCCCTCCACCACGACCCCGCCGAACCCGCACCACCCGCAACGCCCAACCCGGCCGCCACCCCTCTGGCGGCCCGTCGCCGCGCGCCTCCACCCGGCCAGGAAAATCCAAATGGTCCACATCATCCCCCTGTTCGTCGGCGAACGCCGGCTCGATACCGGCAATGCTGTGCAATATCCGGACTCCTCGCCGGTCGGCGAGGCGATGCAGCAACTCGGCGACCGGTGGCAGGCTGCGGCCGAGCGCTACGAGCAGCGCAAGGCGCAGCAGCAGGCCTTCGACACCGAGATCGCCGCGCGGCGGTTAAACGGCGAGCTCGCCAAGGCCGAGGCCGATGCCGTGGCCAACGCGCCCGCCGACGGCGCCGGCCTGCATGACGCCATGTATGGCCAGGTCGATCCGTACACCGGCCAGGTGGTGAAGACCGGCCTGTTCGACACGCTGTTCGGCAATTTCCTGAAGYAGCTGCCGCCCGAGCTGCGCGCCGGTCTCGCTGGCCGCAAGGAAGCGTTTCGCGCCGTTGGCGGGCGGCGCATGGCGGGGCAGCAAAATCAGCGGCGCAAGCAATATGAGCAGGATCAGGTGGCGGAGGTCCACACCGCCGAGCTCAGAAACATCTCGCAGAGCGACCCGAACGACACCGTCGCATTCGACGCCTCCCGACAGGCCGGCCTCGATCTCATCGCCAAGATGGACCTCGACCCGCGAGCCAAGGCGCTGGCCGAAGCCGACTGGCGCGCCAGCACGGCGAAGGCGCGCATGCAAGCGCTGATCGCACAAGACCCGCGCCGCGCCGCCGAGATGCTGAGCGCCGGCCCGGTGGCGAGCGACGGCATGGGCGAGACGGTGCGTGCGCAGCTTGGCGCCGACGCCCGGGATGAGCAGGCCGCCGCGAAGGGCGACTGGCGCCGCAACAAGACACCGGACGAAGTGATCGCTCAGGCGTTCGGCGACCTTCCTGAAGAGGAACAGCGGGCGATCCGCCGACAGGCTGATGCCGCCAATCTTGCGCTGAAAGTCAAGATTGGCGCTGCGATCAGCCGCGCCGAAGCAGAGGCGCCAGACCACATCGCACTGACCGGCGCTTACTCTGGCAACATACCGGGCGAAGAAGCCTACAAGATTGTCTACGGCCCAGACGAGGGGCCGAAGCGTCGGCAGGATCTCGAATGGCAGGTCAATGTCGCGAAGAAAATCTTCGACATGGGGACCATGTCGAACCAGGCCATCAAGGCAGCCATTGTCAATGCCGAGACCGGGTCGAATTCTTCGCCAGACAGAAAGAGCGATGAGGCAACCGCCGTCGCGGGAAAGCTGGTCCTGGAGAGGAGGCGGGTCGATTCAGGTGACTATATCAGCGATACGTCTCAAGAGATCTCCGCAGGTTGGAAAGCCGTATTTGGCAATGGGCCCTCTGATCCAGAAGCCTATGACCAGGACACATACGACAGAACAATAGAATTGTCTGTCGCAACGCAAAAAGCATTGGGCGTCGATGATGAAAATCTCCAACCCGTGCCGCTCTCCATTCTTCTCAAACTTGCCGGGGATCGCGACAGCGGAAGTATGGACTTAATGGACAACTACGCAAGGGTGAGCGAGTTGTTCCRGCACACGAAGGGCGCCGTCGCGCAGGCGGCTCTGGTCCGGGAACTGGACCAGGCCGGTCTGGGCGGGATTCTGCCGGGCGGCAAGCCAGGCCTTTCTCCGAGCGAGGTGTTTCGAGCGGACGCCAAGGCCATTGGCAAGGAGACTGCGAATGCCGGGATACTCGCCGGCAAATTGATCAAAGGGGGTGGCTACGTTGTTTCCCTTGGATCGACCGAGCGCCCCGATTTCGGCCATGGCTACTACGAACCGGCGAACAGTACCGAGAAGGTAATGATGCGTCAGCACGGTGACGCATTGAGCTGGGGATTGGGTGAGGGCGTTGCCAAAGGAATAGGACGAGGAATTGATTGGTTCGCTTCCGCACCGAGGCAAGCTGAGCGATCCGCAGGTGTTTCGGCTGCGGCGAAGGTGCGAAATTCGGAAGGTGCCGCCGGAGAGATTCGGGCGTTAGATGGCACCGAAAGCCCTGCGGACGGCATACCGGCGAAGCGGCAGTCCGACGAAACATCTGACGCACTCGATYCCATCTCTGGTCAGGCTGCCGAAAGTGGGGCAGTGGTTGGGCAGAACTCCACTAGTCAGGATATCCACGTGTACCACATGCGGAAGTGGGATGCATCGCAACGAGAGAAGGCAGCTCTTAAGGCCCAGCGATTGACTGATCGGGACACCTCAGTAAATCATCACGCGGTTCGGGATTCAAATCCCGCTCGCCGCAGATATACCGAGGCAGGCAACGAGGTTGCACCTGACGAGGACGTCGATCATATCCAAGATTTACAACTAAATGGATCAGAAGATTTGTCCAATCTAGACGCCCTGGACCGGAGCGTAAACAGGAGCTTTGGCATTCAGATTAAGCACAAAATTAAGAATCTCCCTCATGGRACGAAGATCAACAAGGTGACGATTGGAGATCGGTAGTGTTTGATGATTTTATAAAAAATTTTCCGATAGACGCCAGCTCCGTGATCCAGCGCCCAAATTCTCCGTTGGATCCAAAAACCAGCGGGATCAATGAACTGCTGTCAAGGTTTGGAGGAGCTTCATTCAAAAACGGTCTGTATCGAATTATTCGTACATCAGAGGTAGCTGATTGGAACGCCCGTGTTTGTGTAGGTTTTCCACAATTTGTAGGTCGAATCACCTGCTTTGGTTATGATTGGCAGGGGACCGCTTTTGCGACTGACAGTTGGCGCCTGGAGCACGGGGAACCTGGTGTCGTGATGTTCGATCCTGGGACAGGAAAGGCGCTTCAGGTACCTGCCAACATAAGAACCTTTCACGAGGTTGAAATGGTTGAGGATGCAGATGCCGCATTGGCCRCAAATATGTATGCAGATTGGCGCGACGCGGGAGGCGCCGCGCCTGCTTATGATCAATGCGTGGGCTATAAGAAGCCGCTTTTTCTGAATGGAAAAGACGAAATTGAAAATCTCGAGCTATCAGATCTTGAAATTTATTGGCACCTGATGGGTCAACTCATGGTTCAGGTAAGAGCGCTGCCTCAAGGAACCCACATCCGAATTAAGCTTGACTAGGACTGTAGCGCACGTATCGGCCGGGTTCAGGGCGRCATTAGTCACCAACAAGATGGATGCATGGCTCCGCTGGATTCARGCGTGAACCGTAGCTTGGGTCCCCAGATATATCATCAGATAAAGCATCTGCCTCACGGGACGAGAATTGGCAAGATAACGATCGGAGACCGGTGATGTTTCCAAAGTTTCGGCAAAGCTTTTCTCCGGACGCAGGTCGCAAGCCTGACTCTGTGAGCATCGACACTGGCGTGCCAAGCCTGAATGAGCTCCTTTCCAGTTTCAGTGGTGTGTCGTTCAACCACGGCGTTTACCRCATCGTCCGTGCCCAGGATTTGGCGGCGTGGAGCAGCAGAATAATCGTGGGCTTYCCTGCATTCGCCGGGCGCATTACCTGTTTTGGATACGATTGGTTGGGCAGGACATTCGCCATTGACACCAAACGAACCGAGGATGGGGAGCCTGGTGTCGTGATGTTCGAGCCAGGGACCGGCGAGGCGCTTCAGATACCAGCCAACATTCGGACTTTTCATGAAGTCGAGTTGGATGAGTACCAGGATGCCGCGTTRGCCTCCAATTTTTACGCGACATGGCGCAGGAACGGTGGCGCCGAACCTGCCTACGACCAATGCATCGGCTACAAGGTGCCGCTCTTCCTGGGCGGCAAGGACGATAGTGCAAATCTGGAACTGACAGATCTGGAAGTTTATTGGCACATTACCRCTCAGCTCATCGCGAAAGCGAGGGGTTTGCCTCCAGGGACGCGGATAAACGTCAAAAGCGGGTGACCTCCACGAGCTTTTGCCGGGGTGAGCTTGCGTACAATCATAAGTACATGTATATGAAGAGATACAATTATAGATTGTGCGCAGAAAATGAGAGGGCGAAGAACGGCAGCCATTTTTCACCTTGATGGTATCGGGTGGACCGCAGTTCGGAAGCTTCGGACGTATTCATAGAAAACAAGGGGGACTATATGGGTGCGGGTTCTGCCGCGATGCTGCTCGGGGCACTGGTTCCGACATTTTTGCTGAGCCGCTTGTTGCTGTGGATTATGAAGCGCTGGAACGGTGGTGTGCCGCGCCTGTTGCTGGTGCATATCATTTGCGGGGCGCTCGCCGTTGTCGCATCCGCTTACGGCTACTCGCATAACGGGGCGCCGGATTGGTCTCACAGCCCGGTATACGTCGTTGCTCAGTTGATCTGGYTGGTCGTGGATTTTGTTCGCGGCCGCCGCCAAAGCCAGACGGCGAGCTGACGGTGCTCAGACCATGAAGCATCTCAAACGCTTGAAATGAGCCTTTAGACAATGGACAGTCTTGCAGAGCCTAACTTCGACACCGTCACGCGCCTGCCACCTGCCGATGTCGGCACCGGAGACGATGATCTCGACTCTGCCCGGGCCGAGGCACGCGAATATCTCGAATTCTACAACTGGGTCCTATCCATCAAAGGCGAGTATTTTGGATATGGAGCCGAAGGAATAATCTACATCTTCCTGTTCGAAATAGAGCCCGGGCGTCCGGAGGTGAACCGATGGATCTGGGTGATCGTCGGCGACGTGCCGCCGGCATATCTTCCTGCTGATGACGCCACCACGCCCTTCGAGGTCCTAGACAGCTATATCGGTGCCCTTGAAGAATGGGTCGAGGCAGCGCGCGAGGGGAAATCCGTAGCGGAATTGATACCGGTCAACGTCGATGCAACTCCCGCCAATGCGGAAATGCTGGCCGGCCRCCTCAAATTTCTCGACGAGMGGATTTTGCCGGAGCTCAAAGGTGATTGWGCGATGTCGGCCGTCTTGGCTGGGGTTAGTTTCGATTTGGTGAGGATAGCAGTGAGATATATCTTAACCGAGGGACAGTTTGATCCGCCAGCTGAACCTGCAGTCGTCGATGGGCTGTCGGCACGCTTGGGAGTCGAGCTACCCAAGGACTACACCGACTTCCTCAGAGAGCATAATGGGGGCGAGGGTTTTGTCCACGACAACTACGTTGTTTTCTTTAAGGCCGAAGAATTGGCGGACTTCAATCGAGAGTATGAAGTCGAAAAATATGCGCCAGGTATCCTCTTGTTTGGATCGAACGGAGGAGGTGAAGGATATGGCTTTGATACTCAGGATCCAAATATGTCAATCGTACGCGTTCCGTTCGTAGGCATGAACAGGAAGTTAGCTTTGAAAACGGCGCGTAACATAGCTGATTTATTTTCTCGATTGGTGGAATGTAAATGAGCGACAAAAACGGAAATTCGCGCCGCAAGGGCATGGAGCTGTTTGAGATTACACCCGTCATCGTTGGTGGTGATCCAATGAGCCTGGAGAATAAAATCTGGGTGACCAGGCAAGAACATTTTGAACTGGTGCGCTTTTGGAATCGAACTATCGGGGATTTGCGTAAAGCGGCGCGAGCGGAGGAGTAGGCGGCTTTGAGGCTTCCGATGTCCTCACCAAGCTGATTTATTAGCCGCAGGCATCGACAAGATTTACAGGGCACCATGCCGGTGCACTCATCTCGATGCGCCCCATAGATGGGCTACGGATTGAGCGCTCAACAGCGCCAGCATCTCAGAGCCTCGCGCTGCCCCYCATCCGCCCCYTCGGGGCACCTTCTCCCCGTGAAACGGGGAGAAGGCAAAGCCGGACAGTATCAATAATTGCCGTTGTAATAGCGGTCGTCGCAGGGCGCGGTGTAGATGCGGCCGTAGCGGTCCTGGTAGCGGCAGAGCTGGTCGCCGCGGCGCTGTGGYGTGGTGGCGGAGCCGACGACGGCGCCGAGCAGCGCGCCRCTCGCGGCGCCGATCACCGTGCTCTTGGTGTTGCCGCCGATCGCCTGGCCGACCAGCGCGCCGCCGGCGCCGCCGAGCAATGCGCCGGTGGTAGCCCGCTGCTGGCCTTCGGTCTGCGTCTCGCAGCCGGCAAGGGCCGCGGTCATGAGCACGGCCAGAATGGCCTTCTTGATGATCATCACTAGAACTCCTCTGAAGCCCCAGGGACTGACGACGGGGGCGAACGAAGCTGAACTGCGGTCGCATTGCGGCGGAACGGCGGYGGAGCCCGCTCACGAAGTGATTCACGGTTTCGCGGCGGTTGAACGCCATGGTTTCCAAACCGGAAAGATCACGCGAACAATGGTTTAGCCCCGCTGGCGGAATCAGCCGGCGAAGATGCCTAGGGCCGCGTCGATAACCTGCATGCAGCAGGCCGATCAGCGCGAGGACTTCCGCCGCCGCCGCGGGCGGTCGTTGTCCGGAAGTCCAATCGGCCTTCCTCGCAACGCGAACCACGCCTTACCCCAGAAAATTCCCCCCAAGAATGGAGAAATGACATGACCCGAGGACTTCCCCGGACCCTTGCCCGCGCTGCCGCCCGCGAGGCCGGCCTTGCGCCGCCCAAGTTCGGCCTCAAGGCCGTGACCAGCGGGCAGGGTGGTTCCTACCGCACCGTCTTCACCTTCGCCGGCATGCAGGTGCCRGTGACCGATGCGCTCGCCTATGCGAGCCAGAAGATTTTCGATTTCACCGACGGCAAGGTGCGCATCAAGGGCGGCACGGCCAGGCTGCAATTCGCGGTGCTGACCACGCGCGCCTCAACCATCAACGACAACGCCGCGCTCACCTGGTCGCTGGGCTCGGCTCCGGCGTCGAGCGCTACGCTCGCCGGCACCATGGTCAATGTGCTGGCCTCCACCGCCCGCACGCTGGACGGCGCCGGAGCTGCGCTCTCTTCCGCTTCCGCCGCCGACATCGCCGCCGCCTCGACGCTCGATGGGACAGTGACGCCGGTCGATCTCTATCTCAACCTCGCCTTCGCCACCGGCACGGATATCGACGCCGACGGCACGCTTGCCGTGACCGGCACGATCACGCTGCTGTGGGAGAACTGGGGCGATAACGCGTAGGCGCCAATCTCCCCCCTTGAGGGGGGAGATGTCGCCGAAGGCGACAGAGGGGGTCGCCGCGCGTGGAGCACCAGCGCCCTTTGCAACGCCTCACGAGGTCGGAGCTCCACGCGCAGCGACCCCTTCTGGCCTGCCGGCCATCTCCCCCTCGAGGGGGAGATCACGCGCTCCGCCGGCAGCGCCACGTCTTTGAACTCTCAAACAAAGGAACACATCACATGACAGATCTGGCAGAGGCCGGGTCCGTGGCCGCTCGGCCGGCGGGCAACCTGGCGACGCCTCCGGCTTCCGGGGACAACGGGTCCGCCCCGGCGGCCGGCAGAAGTTGGTTTKACGGTCTTTCCGAAGGCAACCGCAAGCTCGCTGAAGCCAAGGGCTGGACCAAGGCCGAAAGCCTCGACCGGGTTTTCACATCCTATGCGGAACTGGAGCGCCCGCGTCGCCTCGGTGCGGCGGCAGGCGCTGCTGATGTCGGCCGCTCCGTCGGCGGCGGGCGGATCAGCGCCGGGACCTGCATCGAGCAATGACGCCACGCCAGCGGYAACGCCCGTCAGCGCCGGATCGCCTGTCGTGAATGACGCACACACCGCGCCTCGCAAAACCACATCGCCCGCCAAGGCCGCCGGCACTCTCGCCTTGATCGCGTTGGCGATCGGCTCGCTTGCCGCCTGGGCCACGCATCTTCCCTGCAATCTCTTCGGAGTGTTCTGCCAATGATTGCCATCATCATCCGCATCGTCCTGCGCTATTGCGCGGGCGTGCTTGTCGCGCGGGGCCTTCTCGGCGCCGACGACGCCTCGGCATTCTCCGCCGATCCCGATATCCAGATGGCGTTGGAGACCGGCGTCGGTCTTGCCATCGCCGCCACGGCCGAGTGGTGGCATCTGCTCGCGCGCCGCTTCGGCTGGGAGCACTGACCATGGAAAACCTGCAAGGTCTGCTCGCCGCGTGCATTGAAGCCGCCAGGCCGTACGCAATCGTGGGCGCCACTTGTTTCATCGCCGGCCTTCTCATCGGCGTGTTGCTATGAGCGCGCTGCTGGCGTGGCTTCTCACCAATCCGACAATCCTGGCGATCGGTGCCGGCATTGTCGGCGCGCTCGGTTGGGGCTTCCACCAGCGCCTTGCCGGCGCGCGGGACGAGCGTGGCAGGCAGGCTGAGGCTGAGGTCGCGGCCCGGGATGTCGCCGACCAGGTCGACAACGACATCGGCGCTTTGCCGGCTGGCGCGGTCAGGAAGGAGCTGAAGTCATGGGCAAGGGATTGATTGTCGCCGCCATGGCAGCCGGGCTTGCCGGCTGCGTGACGGCCAGAGGCGGCTTCTGCGCCATCGCCTCGCCCGTGCGCCTTTCCGCCAAGGGCGTGGATATACTCTCGGACCTGGAGGCGAGGGCGCTGCTTGCCCACAACCGCAAGGGCGAAAAACTCTGCGGCTGGAGGCCGTGATGCATGACATCTTCGATCTTCTGGGCATCAAGGGCCAGGTCGTGGCGGCGGGGCTCGCCGGCGGCGTGCTACGGGCGCTGTCGCGCCATCGCTACAAGCTGCGCGAGATGATCGCCTCGCCCATCTGCGGCGCTTTGGCCGCCGCCTATCTGACATTGCCTGCCGTCGCCTGGGTTCGCGCAAGCGGCCTGCCGATCCCCGCCGCCGATGACACCACCACGCTCGCCGCAGCCTTCCTCATCGGAGTCTCGGCAATGTGGATATCGGACATCGTGTTCGAGGTGGTGGTGCGAAGATTCAAACACACGCCGGATTCCTAAGCGCGGCGGAGGCGAAGCCGCGCAGGCGTTAACCGATCGATTGTCGATGCCGGATATACGACAACACTCGATCCCTGCGTCGGCATTCGCCCGTTCGAGCCGCTGGAAGAATCCAGGCGCAATGCCTATCTATGGAGCAATCCAAAGGAGGTATGACATGGCTTCTTCCACCGAGCGTGCGGTCCTTGCCGGCGGCTGCTTCTGGGGCATGCAGGATCTGATCCGGCGCTTGCCCGGCGTGATCTCGACGCGAGTGGGCTACAGCGGCGGCGATGTCGCCAACGCCACCTACCGCAACCACGGCACCCACGCCGAGGCAATCGAGATCATCTTCGACCCGGCCAGGACCAATTTCCGAACGCTTCTAGAATTCTTCTTCCAAATCCACGATCCGACGACGAAGAACCGCCAGGGCAACGATATCGGCGCGAGCTATCGCTCGGCGATTTTCTACACCAGCGATGAACAGAAGCGGATCGCCGAGGACACGATAGCCGACGTCGACGCGTCCGGCCTATGGCCCGGCAAGGTCGTCACCGAGCTCGCCCCGGTCGGGCCCTTCTGGGAAGCCGAGCCAGAGCATCAGGACTATCTCGAGCGCTATCCCAACGGCTACACCTGCCATTTCGCGCGGCCGGGCTGGAAGCTTCCGGTCCGCCAACGGGCGGCCGCGTCATAATCTGGCCGTTTGAAATAGCCTTTACGCGTTTTGATCCGCCCGCCRTGCCGGAAGGCATGGCGGGCTTTTTTGCGTTCTGGCTTGCCGCCCGGAATGGACAGGCTCAGCCCTTGGCGCGGCGGCCTTCGTGTTCGTGGCTGCCGATCCAGTGGGCGCGGATGCGGTCGCTGGCTTCGAGATAAGCCATGTCGATCAGGTAGGTCAGAAGCTTTTCGCCGTCGGCCTCGGCCTTTTGGCGAAGTTCTCGCAAAATCCCTTGCGCAAACTGCAGGTTTTCCATTTTGCTAGGCTGGTCCATGGGTGCCCCCCAAATGTATGCGCGGTAAGTTTGGCTCACTATGCTTGTATGAAGATTGTGGCCCCGCTCGCGGCGAAGCTGTGCTCGGTTGCACCGATGCCCGGTCAACGAACCCGTTGGACATTGAGCGGAAATGTCGATATTTTACGCGCCCAATCGGATAGCGACCATGCACGAAGACGAGGGCAGCACTCCTGACAAGTTGCAAGCCATGCTTGACGTGATTGCCAGGAGCGGGCTCTCGACCGAGGGCGGGCAGGCCGATTTCGGCCGGTTGAGGGCCGATGCCGCCAAGGCCGCCAGCGTGCTGATCGAATTTTACGGCGATGCGGCCCTGGAGCGGGCCAAACTCATCGAGCGCCGATCGCCCCAATCGTATTTCGCGCGCATGGTTACGGCTGAAGTCGGCAGGCGCCGCACGGGCGGTTAGCCCTGAAACAATCTGCGAAAGCGGCCTCAGGACGATCTTCGCCTCCCCAGTCTCCCGTCAAGCCGCTGCTCGACCTCTTCCTCGATATTATCCAGAAGATAGGACATCAGGTCATGTCCAATCGATCGCGCTATGTCCTTGGCCTGCCCGACATGGTTGTAGATTTCGCGCAGCGCCTGCTCCTCGCACGCGGCATCGTTCGTCAGATCAATGAACCAGYCTGGATAAAGGGCCGCCTCGCCCACCCCGTCGACATAACATTGGCCCACGGCCAGGATCTTGCGCAACCCCATCTTTTCGGAGCGGACCCTGTAGACCTCCCTGAAGCCGGACCTGCGTTCCACGGCCTTGYGGATGGCCATCCGAACCCTTGTGCGGTCGTCTTGATCGATGCTTTCCATGCATCRCTCCAGCGGCGCGCCGTGCGAGAATTCGTCAAGTGTCAAACCGAAATAGTCTGAAAGATTAGCGTCGCCATAGATACGGTCRCGCTTGATGTCCCAGGTCCAGAACCCGTCGATCGGTGGATACCGCATATGCATGTTGCGGCCGTGTTCAGGCRCCAACGTCATGAAAACCGCCCCGTTCGGTTTCAAGATTCGGCAGCACTATGTAGCAAAAACGGGAAGAAACAAAGATGGCCTTTTGTACAGGGCCTAAAGTCATTGCGCCTGCCGATCCTGGCAATTTAAATGCCATGGCCGCTATAATCGGGAACAGAAGTGGTTAAAAAAATTTCTTGAGCCGAAAGAATTTTCACATCGATACTGCAACTTCAGCTTGTACTTTACGAGATAAGCACCGCAGATGGCGATGGAAACAATATCAAGGGTTGTATTACCGCGGAAAGCATGGTTAAAAACTTCTATATTGGTAAAGTGAGTAGAACTCTGTTGCGTGCTGTCGCCTGAAACCGCGCCGGCCACGACTCATGTTTCGCCACGCTTCAAAAATGCTAGCGRCAGCTGATTGGCCGTCAAACCGACCGCTGGTTGAAAAAAGCAAAACTTCGAGGAAAGTCCGCGCATATCAATCGACGGCCAAGCGCTTTCCCGGGCTGCTCGTGGTCGGCCGCTAGACTGAAGGTCATTGTCGTTCCGACCAAAGTCCACCAAGAGCCAGACCTAGGCTGACCTTTGTTGTGGCTCCGCGCCGCGTTCACCGCCTGCAGCCGAATCATCGGCGGCCCGGTCATGCTCGAACTGGCGCGCTCCGGGCAGAGGTTGTAACCAGGGCTCGCGGCGTCCGATCCAGAGTTCGTAGCTCGGCACCAACCCTTCGGTTGGCGCAATGTCCAGACTGCCAATCGTGACCTCGGCCTCRCCATTGCCGGCGAAGGGAACGCGGCTTCCGCAGCTGGGGCAAAAGCTTCGAGTGCCATAGCTGCTGGTGATGCCGGTGGTTTCGAACGCTCGCAACGGCCATACGGCGTAGGCATGGAAGGCAGATCCGCTCGTCTTGCGGCAGTCCTTGCAATGACAGAGGCCGACCCGGAGCGGCTCGCCAGTGACGCGGAACTGCACGCCGCCACACAGGCAACTGCCGCTGCGCACGATTTCAGGCATTGCCGTTCCTCCTGCGGTTATGAAAGGAGCCAAGTTTCTCTCACGCCCGGCAAGTCCCGCTGCTGGCTGCTAAAACCCGCATGAGCTTGTAATGGTTCCGCGCCGGTGCAAGGAGCAAGGGTCAGTACGGAAGGTTGATCGGCTCCTGGCACCGATAGACGCGGCACTCGCCATCCTTGGTCGGAACCGTCGTCGAGATTGGCACTTCCGGCCAGTCGCACTCGTTGCCGAACTGGCGAACGAACCGGTCATAGGTGTTCCGACCCGTCGTCAAGACCGCGGCATGATCGCTTCTGATCAGGGCCTGCGTCTGCGCGCAAGTCATCGCGCGCGTGTCTGGCCGGGCATAAGCTGCGCTCACGCTGCATAACACTGTGCCGGCCCACAATATTTTACCTGCGGTAGATGCGATCGACGGGATTCTCATGGCACACCGGCTTTTTGAAGTTTCCGGTTGCCGAATATGGATCGCGGTTAGAACACCGCAAGATATTTGAGCAGCGAAATGATTCCAATGATGATGACGATGATCTGCGCGATCTGGCGCGCGCGGGCGTCGAGCGGCAGACGTTGCACGAGATAGAGCACCAGGATCACCACCAGGAAGGTGATCAGTATGCCGATAAGAACCGATACGCCCATGTGGCTGTTTCCTTCCCAATGTTGCCCGGATAGGGCTGCCTCAAACGTTGCGGACGCGAGAATGGTTCCACGAAGGTGAAGTGGAACAGGAGACTTGGCGAACACGTTGTGCAGCAACTTCGAATATTAAGGATAGGAACATGAAGGACATGTTCAGCACCGCTGCTGTTATCGCCTCGATCGCTATCGCCATAGCGCTTATRTTTTTGGTCCCCATCAAACTTGAGGCCAACCCTGGACAGCCGATGGTATCGTCTTACTCGGCCAGTCCCGAGTAGCATCGGCCCGGAGATGAGCGGAACATGCGCGCCGCTTGCGAGTTGACCTGGTCATAACGGCGCCGGGTTCGCGCTTAAGAAAGAGGAAAAGGCCATGGGTCTCGGCACAATTCTTATCATCATTCTTATCCTTGCTCTGCTTGGCGGCTTTAGCGGCTTAGGCGGGGGGCCATTCTACGGTACTGGCTACTATGGCGGCGGTGGTTTGGGGCTGGTTCTTATAATTGTCATCATTCTGGTTGTGCTCGGACGGATTTGATAGCCGGCCCGGCAATTAGCCGGCGCATCCTTTAGCTTGGTTGCCAGCTACTCCAGCGCGGAAAGCTTGAGCGACGAAATGTACATCGTAGCCGAGTACGGCGCTTTGAGCGTCCCGCGCCGTAGCTGGCTCCTAGAAGCGGTGGTTAGGGCGCTTGCAGYCGACCGGCGACTCGCCGGGCCTCGCTAGCTCTCGCGCCCGCTRCATTCGAGGCAGACGATGCTGTGTCCCGGACAATTCAGCCGATGCGTACCTTCCGGGCAGCAATGGCCGTTCGAGCTCAGCCAGCGCGCGCAAACGAAAACCTTCTTGGCCCCGTGACAGCGGGAGCATTCCTGCGGACGCATCAATTCCTCCCCCGATGGGACGCGATGTTCCACTTCAACGACCGTGTTCATCCGTTTAGTCCCCAACGCCTGGATTATCGGTCAGATATGTTAATTCATCATTCTTTACATTAGGGTTTATGAATATGGAACCACGAAAACGTCATCGCACTTTCACGTGTTTGCACGCTTTCCCTTTGCCTCGCCCTTGCTAAAAGTGATGCGCGTCCATGCGCCGGCCGATTCCGGCGAGCAGGGCAGGCAACGGGAACCTTCTTTGCAATGACATGGACTGGTGCGGGCGCGCTTTTCATCCTGGTCGCCACTTATGCCGGTGTAGCCGTCGGCCGCATTCCTGGCCTGAGGCTCGACCGTGCCGGCATCGCGCTTCTCGGCGGCGCCGCCATGATCGCCATCGGCGCGATCAGCATCGAGGATGCCTACAAAGCCATCAATTTCGACACCATCACGCTGCTGCTCGGCATGATGATCGTGGTCGCGCATCTGAAGGTTTCGGGCGCGTTTCGGGCGCTTGGCGGCTTCGCCATCGAGCATGCCCATGCACCTTTCATGCTTTTGGTCATGGTGACGCTGTTGACCGGCGTGCTCTCGGCCTTCCTGGTCAACGACGCGATCTGCCTGGTGATGGCGCCGATCGTCGTCCACGTCACACGGGTCATCAACCGCAACCCGGTGCCTTACCTCATCGCCACCTGCACGGCCTCAAACTGCGGCAGCGTCGCCACCATCACCGGCAACCCGCAGAACATGGTGATCGGCGCGCTGTCGGGCATTTCCTATCCGGCCTTCACGCTGGCGCTGGCGCCGGTGGCGCTGTTCGGCCTGCTCTGCRTCATCGTCATCGTGCGTTATGTATACCGCGCCGAATTCTCCCGCCCCGCCGAACTCAGCCCGGAAGTCTATCGCGGCCGCATGCTGCCGGGGCAGGTGCTGAAGGCCACCGTCGTCTGCCTGCTGCTGGCGCTCGCCTTCTTTGCCGGTGTCCCCGTCGCCAAGGCGGCGCTGATTGCCGGCGCTTTCCTGTTGGTCACCCGGGCAATCAAGCCGCGGCGCATCTACCGCGAGATCGACGGGCCGCTGCTTTTCATGTTCGCCGGCTTGTTCGTGGTGGTGGCGGGCGCCGAGCGCACGCTGCTCACGCCCGATATGATCGCCTGGGCGAAGGATTTCGGCCTCGACGATGTCTGGCGGCTCTCCGGCTTCACCGCCCTGCTTTCCAACATCATGAGTAATGTGCCGGCGGTGCTGGCGCTCCGACCCTTCATGCCGGGTCTGGAAAATCCGGAGCGCGCTTGGCTGGTCGTGGCGATGAGCTCGACGCTTGCCGGCAATTTCACGCTGCTCGGCTCGGTTGCCAACCTGATCGTCGCCGAGCAGGCCAAGGCGGCCGGCAAGGAGCTTTCCTTCTCCGCCTTCTTCAAGGTCGGCCTGCCGCTGACGTTGGTCACGCTTCTCGTCGGCACGGCCTGGCTGGCCTTGTCCTGAAGATTGCCTCTCGGACCGCCACAGTCGACGCGCCGGAAGCGTTACGCTCTAAGCTTCGTGGTTGCCCGCCATCCTTGCCCGAACCAGCGTCGCGGCGGCATGGCCGGCGGCGTTGACGTAGTCGGGATTGTGGTGGATCAGCATGCTGGAAAAGGCGCCGTCCATCAAAAGCATGATCTCGCGGGCCAGCATCTTCGCCTCGCCGACATCGTGCTCCGACAGTGCGACGGCCAGCCATTTTTCGAAATTGGTCTTGTGGCGCGCGCCAGCCTTGACCGCTGGATGCCCGGGCATCGCCGCGAGCTCGGCCGCCGTGCGCAAGAACCCGCAGCCCTTCCATTTGGGGTGGCGGGCCACCCGTGCCAGATTGGTGAAGATCGCCTCGACCTTCTTGTCCGCRCCGCCCTCGGCTGCATCGAACCAGCCGGCCATCTGCTCGAGATTGGGCTGGTCGCGGCCGTCGAGATAGGCTGCGATCAGATCGTCCTTGCTCTTGAAATGGTAATAGAGCGTGCGCTTGGTGAGCCCGGCTTTCTCAGCCACCGCGTCGACGCTGACGCGGCCGATGCCTTCGGCATAGAAGAGCTTGGTCGCCGCGTCGACGAGGCGTTTTCGCGTAGGGTTGGCTTTTTCGTTCATCACGTAAGTATACCGACTAGTGAATATACAAGCAACCACAAGTCTGCTCCTTATCGGCCGAACCGCCGGAAAGGAAAAGTCATGACCGAACTTGTGCTGAGCGAGACGCGCGACCGCGTCGCAATCCTCACTCTCAACCGTCCCGAGAAGCTGAACGCGTTGAATTATGCGCTGATCGACCGGCTACTGTCGCTTCTCGACCTGATCGAGACGGACGACGGCGTGCRCGCCGTCATTCTTACCGGGGCAGGGRAGCGCGCGTTCTCCGCCGGCGCCGATATCCACGAATTCTCGTTGAGCGTGGYCGAAGGCGCCGATGTCGCGCTGCGCGATTTCGTGGCTCGCGGCCAGCGCCTGACGGCGCGGCTGGAAGCCTTTCGCAAGCCGGTCATCGCCGCGGTCAACGGCCTGGCTTTCGGCGGCGGCTGTGAGATCACCGAAGCGGTGCCGCTGGCGGTCGCCAGCGACCGCGCGCTGTTCRCCAAGCCGGAAATCAACCTCGCCATGCCGCCTACCTTCGGCGGCACGCAGCGCCTGCCGAGGCTTGCCGGGCGCAAGCGGGCGCTTGAACTGCTTTTGACCGGCGAGGCGTTTTCGCCGCACCGCGCCCTCGAGTTCGGCATTGTCAACAAGGTCGTGCCACATGCCGAATTGATGCCGGAGGCGCATGATCTCGCTCGGCGCATCATTGGCCATTCGCCGGCTGCCGTCGCCGCCATCCTTACCTCGGTCGCCCGCGGCATCAATCACAGCATTGCCGAGGGCTTGCTGGTCGAGGCCGAGCAGTTCGCGCGTATGGCCCCCACGACCGACCTGCGCGAAGGCCTGAGTGCCTGGATCGAGCGGCGCAAGCCGACCTTTGACGGCACATGGACACATGTCACCCGGCCGGCCGAGACAAGACGGGCGGCGCAGCAGCTCGATCGAATGGCAAGCGGGGGATAGGCCGGATGATCGGTCTGGCTCTATDCCACCGCTTTGAGCCGCGCCGGCGCTTGCACGCGCGCGGCCGCCGCCAGCAGGTCGGTCTGGGTGATCAGTCCGAGGATGTGCCGCTCGCTGTCGACAATCACCACGGCATGGCTGCGGCCGTCGGTCAGCACCGGCAGCAGGCTCATCGCCGGCGTGTCGGGCGAGGCTGTGCCGGCTTTCGACATCACCCCTTTCACGGTGTCGGTCGCCCGTGTCAGCTCGCGCAAGCCGACAGCGCCGATGAGACGCCGGTTGGTGTCGACAACCGGCAGGGTGCGGATGTTGTGGTCGATCAGCTGTTTGCGCGCCTCGTCGGCGGAGGCCGTCTCCGTCACCGAGATCACATCGCGGGACATGATGTCCCTGCAAAGCAGCGTGCGTTGCGAACGCACCATCGCCTGCAGTTCGACTTGCCGCAACAGGCGCTCGAGGTCGTCACGATCGATGTCGAAGGTCTCGTCGAGCGCCGAGAGCGCGGCGTCGACATCCTCGGGCCGGAAGCCGACGCGCTCTGCCGGCGGCCGGTCGGCGGTGCCGTGCCCGCTGGCGGCGGGCACATGCACATGCGGATAGTTGCGCCGAGACAGCTTATGGAAGAGGAAGCCTAGCGCTACCAGGATGGTCGAATTCAGCGCCACCGGCACGAAAGGAAATAGGAAGCCCGCGGCGGCAACCGCCGGTCCGCCGAGCACGCCGGTGAGTGCCGCGGCGCCCCCCGGCGGATGCAATGAGCGTGTGAACGACATGGCGGCGATCGCCAGCGCTACCGCAAGGCCGGAGGCTATCACCGTGTCATGCACGAAATGCGCGACCGTCACGCCGACCAGCGCCGAAATCGTGTTGCCGCCGACGATCGACCAGGGCTGCGCCAGCGGGCTCGACGGGACGGCAAAGAGGAGCACGGCGGAAGCGCCCATCGGCGCCACCAGCATCGCCACAAGCGGGCCGCTGCCCATGGCGAGCCCGCTGATCATGCCCGTGAGCGCGATACCGATGGTCGCGCCGATACAGGCAAGCAGCCGTTCGCGAAGCGTCGCGCCGGCAAGGATCGGAACGAAAAGGCGAAACGCCATGGCAGGCCCTGGATCGAACGGGTGGAATTGCGCTGCTCGCAATGCCGCCGAAGTCACGGATTTGGAAGCCAAACCAATCCGTTTCGCCGGCGCTGAGGGGAATATTATTGCGTGATGCGGAACCTGTGGCAGGCCGCCGGCGGCGTTCACTTTGTCAATCGCGTCAAGTTCTTACGAAGGTTTGCGCAATCGGTTTGGCAATTCGTCCGAACGTCCTGGCCTCGGCGAAAACTGCGCTGGTGCGGCGTGCGGCAACCTGCATGGGAGGATCGCTGCAAGGCTAAGCGAGGCGCGGGCGCCTCGCTTTCCGGTGGGGTGATCAAGGGGCCACGTCGACATGGGCTTTCATGTTGGGGTGGAACCGGYAGAAATAGTCGACCGCTCCAGCCGCTGTCAGCGTGACTTTACCTTTCGATTTTGCCGGGATCATCACATCCCAGYCACCTTTGACCGTGGCGGTGTGGGCGAGGATGTCATTGTTCGTCCACTCGATCGTATCGCCGACCTTTGCCTGGACGCTTGCCGGCGAAAAGACCAGCTTGTCGATCGTCACCTCGATGGTCGCCGCGAAGGCCGGCGACGCGAAGAGCGCCGTCGCCAGCATAGGCGCAAGAAGCAGCACCCTCATTTCAGCATGCCGGCGACATGTTCAGCATGCTGCTCATGCCCCTGGAAGATCTTGAGGCCGGTCTCCAGCAGACTCTTCAGCTCGGCATTGCTGGCCGAAGGGATGAGCAGGGTTTCGAGCGCGCTGTCGACCTGCTTGTGATAGGCCACTTCGTTCTCGATATAGGCCTTGTCGAAGGCTGCCCCGTTCAACTTCGCCAGCTTGGCGTGTTCCTCCTTCGCGGCTTTGGTCAGCGCCTTGCTGGTGTCGTTGTCCTCGGGTGTGACCTTCAGCTTCTTCACAAGGTCGAGCGCCTGCTTGTTCACCGCCTCGTGGTCGCGCTCCATGTCCTTGGCGAAGTCGACGATCTCCTTGTTTTTCGACTTCTTGATCGCCAGCTTGGCCGCTTCGATGTCGATCGTGCCGGCCGTGTAGGCGATGTGGRCAATCTGAGGATCGGTGGGCTTTTCG
This sequence comes from Mesorhizobium sp. LCM 4576, assembly GCF_001854815.1. Lineage (NCBI taxonomy): Bacteria > Pseudomonadati > Pseudomonadota > Alphaproteobacteria > Hyphomicrobiales > Phyllobacteriaceae > Mesorhizobium > Mesorhizobium sp. LCM 4576. The sequence continues at coordinate 67,067 of NZ_MDDT01000047.1, read as the reverse complement.
GCGGCTGGCGCCAGCGGCGCCGTGCTCACGAGGAAAAGAGCGGCGAGGGTGGCGGTTGATCGCATGAACATGGCATCTCCTTCGCCCGGCGGCATTGGCCTCGGGCTTCATCTGGTGTTGACTGCCATTGGATGCGGTCGAGAACGAAACGTTYCCGGGAAAAGGTCGGGAGATCGAAATTAAGGCATGTCTCCCGAAAGTGGGAACCGGTTTCGGGATAAAGACATGCGTAAAATCAAAAACGAAAGCGCATGGAGCGAATCTGAAAGACCGCGACGCGCTTCAGGGCTCGAATCCCAGCCTTCTCATCACCGCCTGCGTCAGCCGCTCGCAGCGCCGGCCGGCGAAGGGGAAGGCGTCGAGYAGCACCGGGCCGATCTCGTCGTCCAGCGCCTTTCGCACCAGCGCTCGCGCCCGGTGCAGCCTGGTCTTCACCGTCTCGGGCTTCACGCCCAGCAGGTCGGCGGTTTCCTCGATGCTGAGGCCCTCGATGACTCGGGCGACGAAGACGGTGCGATAGACATCGGGAAGGCTGTCGGTCGCCCGTTCGACAAGCCCGAGGATCTGCCGCTGCGCCATCGTCCGCTCCGGATCGTCACCTGGATTCACGTCGTTTTGGTTCAAGGGAAACCGGATGATCTGCGCTTCCGGATTTCCGGGCATCGCCACGATGCGCTTGCGCTTTCGCAGCCGGCCGAGCGCTTCGTTGATGGCGATGCGCGACAGCCAGGTCGAAAGCGAGGCCTCGCCGCGAAAGGCGCCTAGGCTGCTGAAGGCGCGCATATAGGTTTCCTGCAAGACGTCTTCGGCCTCCGCGTCATTGCGCACGACGCCGCGCGCGATGCGGTAGAGCCGCTGGTTGTGCGTCTTGATGATGGCGCGGAACGCGTCCGGATCGCGCGCAAGCGCCCGGCGCACCAGTGCCATGTCGCCGGCCTCGACCGGGCCGACCTCGGCGGCTTGCATGGCACGCTTTCTCATCTCGTCCAGATCTCCCGGCGGTCGTTACATCCGCATTGGATGCGCCTGCCGGTAAAAGGTTCCCAGGTTGGTTGCGCGGGCCATGCTACCGCTTCGGCCGAGGCCTGTCTGCTGCCCTCGGTCTGTCGCTCTATGGAAGCTCTCGCCGATCAGCCCCGTTACTCGGCGGCGGCCGCCGCGGCCAGGCCGCGGCGAATGTCGGCCTTGAGGTCCTCGACGTCCTCCAGCCCGATCTGCAGCCGGATCAGCGATCCGGCATACGAACCCTTGGCAAGTGTGCGGTCGCCGAGGAAGACCGGAACGGCGAGGCTCTCATAGCCGCCCCAGGAATAGCCGAGCCCGAAGATCCTGAGCGCGTCGAGGAAGGCGTGCTGCGCCTTCTGCCCGCCGCCCTTGAGCACGACCGAGAAGACGCCGCTCGAGCCGCAGAAATCGCGCTTCCAGAGCGCATGGTCGGGATGGCTTTCCAACGCCGGGTGCAGCACTTGCGCGACGCCCGGCTGTTCCTCGAGCCAGCGCGCGATATCGAGCGCGCTCTTGCGGTGATGCTCGAGCCGCACCCCCATGGTGCGCAGGCCCCGCAGCACCTGGTAGACGTCGTCCGGCCCCGAACAGCAGCCCAGCGTGCAGAAGCCGTCATAGAGCTGCTTCCAATAGGTCTCGTTGGCAGAAACCAGCCCGAGCAGCACGTCGGAATGGCCGGCCGGATACTTGGTCGCCGCATGGATGGAGATGTCGACGCCGTGGCCGAGCGGCTTGAAGTAGAGCGGCGTCGCCCAGGTGTTGTCCATCATCACGATGGCGCCCGCTTCATGCGCCGCCTTCGCGATAGCGGGGATATCCTGCACCTCATAGGTGTTCGATCCCGGCGATTCGGTGAACACCACCTTGGTGTTGGGCTTGATCAGCGATGCGATGCCGGCGCCGATGCGCGGCTCGTAATATTCGACCTCGACGCCGAGCCGCTTCAGCATCGTGTCGGCGAAGTGGCGCGTTGGGTGGTAGACGCTGTCGACGATCAACAGGTGATCTCCCGCGGCAAGGAAGGCGAGCAGCGGCACCGTCACYGCGGCGAGACCCGAAGGAACGGCGATGGTTCCGGCCGAGCCTTCCAGCGCATCGACGGCGAGCGTCAGCGCGTCCATCGTCGGCGTGCCGCGCGTGCCGTAAGTGTATTTCTGGCTGCGTCCGGCCATGGATGCCGCGTCTGGATAGAGCACCGTCGAGGCGTGCACGACCGGCGGATTGACGAAGCCGAAATAATCGCGCGGATTGTTGCCGGAATGGGCAAGCAGCGTGTTCATGCCCATTTCGATGCCGTCCTTAGCCATGGTTCGTCGCCCGTCAAATGATGTGAATGAGAGCCATAAAGCGGCGGCAAAGCCCGCRCAACCGCGCCGGGCCCGCCAAAGGCCGGTCTTCCGCTAGGCCAATCCAACGGCGTGCGCGCCCAATAAAGCACTGCTATTGCCGAAGCGGATTCGGCCGCCGGGCTATGGATTCGCAACGACGCAACTTGGCTGATTTGTTCGCATGGCCTGCCGATTTCATGGGCTCTTGTCCGCAATTCAGGCATTTGCGGCAATTGCTTTTCGAACCTCCCCGCATTCGGTCATTTCCCTTGACCTCACAGGAATAATCGCCTTCGATGCGTTTCGTGAATGGGAGGCAGTGCATCGGCAACCGATGCGGGTCCGGGAGTGGCCTTAAGTGGGAAGCTGCATTCACAAACGAAAAAAGATCAAGCGTCGCCTGGCAGCAGGGGCGTCTGTAACAGAAAAAAGGGTCTGTGGGTCATGAAACACATTGCAATCGGCATCCTAGGCGCCGCCGCGCTAGGGTTCATGGCGTCCGCCGCTTCGGCCGGCACGCTCGACACCGTCAAGCAGAAGGGCTTCATCCAGTGCGGCGTTTCGACCGGCCTCGCCGGCTTCTCGGCGCCGGACGACAAGGGCGAGTGGAAGGGCATCGACGCCGACTTCTGCCGCGCCGTCGCGGCCGCCGTCTTCGGTGATGCCTCCAAGGTCAAGTTCACGCCGCTCAGCGCCAAGGAGCGTTTCACCGCGCTTCAGTCGGGCGAGATCGACATCCTGTCGCGCAACACCACCTGGACCAGCAACCGCGACAGCGCGCTCGGCCTCGATTTCGTCGGCGTCACCTACTATGACGGCCAGGGCTTCATGATCAACGCCAAGAAGCTGCCGGGCGTGAACTCCGCGCTGCAGCTTTCGGGCGCCGCCGTCTGCGTGCAGAGCGGCACCACGACCGAGCTCAACCTTGCCGACTACTTCAAGAAGAACAAGATGGAATACAACCCCGTCGTGTTCGAGAAGCTGGAAGAGGTCAACGCCGCCTATGACGCAGGCCGCTGCGATGCTTACACCACCGACCAGTCCGGCCTTTACGGTATCCGCCTGACACTGTCCTCGCCGGCCGATCACGTCGTGCTGCCCGAGATCATCTCCAAGGAGCCGCTCGGCCCGGCCGTGCGCCAGGGCGACGACCAGTGGGCGCATATCGCGCGCTGGACCTATTTTGCGCTGCTCAACGCCGAAGAAGCCGGCATCACCCAGGCGAATGTCGACGAGATGAAGACGTCGACCGACCCGAACATCCAGCGTATCCTCGGCACAGAGCCTGACGGCAAGTATGGCGCCGATCTCGGCCTCTCCAACGACTGGGTCGTCAATATCGTCAAGGCCGTCGGAAACTACGGTGAAATGTTCGAGCGCAATGTCGGCTCGGGCAGCCCGCTCAAGATCGCGCGCGGCATCAACGCGCTGTGGACCAAGGGCGGCCTGCAATACGGTCCGCCGATCCGCTGATTGAAACGTGATCCGGGAGGCAGGTCACCTGCCTCCCGGTTTCTCTTTCCAGGGGACGGTCCATGGCTTCGCAGGAAATCCTTCGCGAGGGGTCGAGCCGCGGCTCCTTCATCAATGACCCGAGAATACGCGGCCTGTTCTTCCAGACGCTGGTTGTGATTCTGCTGTTTGGTTCGATCTGGTGGATCGTTCACAATGTGATCGAAAACCTCCAGCGCCTGCACATCGCGTCAGGCTTCGGTTTCCTGAAAAGCAGGGCCGGTTTCGACATTTCCGACACGCCGATCGCCTACACGTCCGATTCGACCTATTTCCGCGCGCTGGTCGTCGGTTTGCTCAACACGATCATCGTTGCCGTCGCAGGCATCGTGCTTGCCACTATCGTGGGCTTCACCATCGGCATCGGCCGCCTGTCAAACAACTGGCTGATCCGCAAGATCTGCACGGTCTATGTCGAGATCTTCCGCAACATTCCGCCGCTGCTGGTCATCTTCTTCTGGTATTCCGGCGTGCTCGCAGTGCTGCCGCCACCGCGCGAGAGCATCCATCTGCCCCTCGGCTCCTTCCTCAACCAGCGTGGTTTCTATCTGCCGCGCGCCGTCTGGGGAGATGGCTCCTGGCTGATCGGCGTCGCATTGCTGCTCGCCATCGCGATGACCTGGTTCGTCGCCCACAGGGCGCGACAGCGGCAGCGGGCGACCGGCCAGCAATTCCCGGTGTTCTGGACCTCCGTTGCGCTTATTGTCGGCCTGCCGGTGCTCGCCTTTCTGCTTGCCGGCATGCCGCTCACCTTCGATTTCCCAAAGCAGTCGACCTTCAACCTGACCGGCGGCTTCTGGATCAAGCCGGAGTTCCTGTCGCTGCTGCTGGCGTTGTCCTTCTACACGGCGGCCTTCATCGCCGAGATCGTGCGCGCCGGCATCAGGGGCGTCAGCAAGGGCCAGAGTGAAGCAGCGGCCGCGCTCGGCCTGCGTTCCGGCCCGATCTTGCGGCTGGTGGTCATCCCGCAGGCGATGCGCATCGTCATCCCGCCGCTCACCAGCCAGTATCTCAACCTGACCAAGAACTCCTCGCTGGCGATCGCCATCGGTTATCCCGATCTCACCGCCACCGCCGGCACCGTGCTGAACCAGACCGGGCAGGCGGTCGAGGGCGTGTTCATCATGATGATCGCTTATCTGGTGCTCAGTCTCGTGACGTCCTTTGTCATGAACATTGTCAACGCCAGAATGGCGCTGGTGGAGAGGTAGGGCCATGCAGGAACATGATATGTCCTGGGTGCGCGCCGAGATGGCGCTTGCGCAGCCGGCCCCGCCTACCGAACGCGGCGCCTATGCCTGGGTGCGTAAGAACCTGATCGGGTCGGTCGGCGACACCATCCTGACGGTGTTGGGCATCGCCATCGTGCTCTGGGTCTTGCCGCAAATCATCAACTGGGCCTTCATCAACGCCGTTTGGACCGGCCCGGACCGCACGGTATGCACGACCGCTTCGCAGGGCGGCATCCAACCCGACGGTTGGACCGGCGCCTGCTGGGCTTTCGTCAACGCCAAGTTCGGCCAGTTCATGTTCGGCACCTATCCCATCGAGGAGCGTTGGCGGCCGATCCTTGTCGCCATCCTGTTCGTGGCGCTGCTGGTGCCGATGCTGATCCCGCGCGTGCCGCGCAAGGGGTTGAACGCGATCCTGCTCTTCGTGGCGCTGCCCATCGTCGCCTTCTTCCTGCTGGTCGGCGGCATGTTCGGCCTGCCGCATGTCGAAACCCCGCGCTGGGGCGGGTTGCTGGTCACGCTCAGCCTGTCTTTYGTCGGCATTGCCGTGTCGCTGCCTTTGGGCATCGTGCTGGCGCTCGGTCGGCGTTCGAAGATGCCGATCATCAAATGGCTGTGCGTCGTCTTCATCGAGACGGTGCGCGGCATTCCGCTGATCACGGTGCTGTTCTTCGCCAGCGTCATGCTGCCGCTGTTCCTGCCTGCGGGCGTCACCTTCGACAAATACCTGCGGGCGCTGATCGGCGTGTCGCTGTTTGCCGCCGCCTATATGGCCGAAGTGGTGCGCGGCGGCCTGCAGGCGATCCCCAAGGGCCAGTATGAAGGCGCCGACTCGCTCGGCCTTGGCTACTGGCAGAAGATGGGCCTGATCGTGCTGCCGCAGGCGCTCAAGCTGGTCATCCCAGGCATCGTCAACACCTTCATCGGCATGCTCAAGGACACCAGTCTGGTCCTGATCATCTCGATGTTCGACCTGCTCGGCGTGGTGAAGCAGAACTTCRCCGACCCGAACTGGGCAACGCCCCAGACCCCGAAGTCCGGCCTGATCTTTGCCGCCTTCGTTTTCTGGCTGTTGTGCTTCGGCATGTCGCGCTATTCAATGTACACCGAACGCCGGCTCGATACCGGCTACAAACGCTGATGCGTGTCCCAAAACTGTGGAGCGGTTTTGGGGCATGTATCAAGAACAACGATAAGGGGAATTGGCCATGGCCACCGAAAACGCCGTCAGCGCGGAAGACCTCAAGGTCAACGCCGGAAAGATGCATGTCTCAACCACCGATGTCGCCATCGACATCGTCGGCATGCACAAATGGTACGGCGAGTTCCATGTGCTGAAGGATATCAACCTCAAGGTGATGCGCGGCGAGCGTATCKTCATCTGCGGCCCGTCCGGCTCCGGCAAATCGACCATGATCCGCTGCATCAACCGGCTGGAGGAGCACCAGAAGGGCAAGATCATCGTCGACGGCAAGGAACTCACCAACGATCTGAAGAAGATCGACGAAGTGCGCCGCGAGGTCGGCATGGTGTTTCAGCACTTCAACCTGTTCCCGCACCTCACCATCCTGGAGAACTGCACGCTGGCGCCGATCTGGGTGCGCAAGATGCCGAAGAAGCAGGCCGAGGAAATTGCCATGCATTTCCTCAAGCGCGTCAAGATTCCGGAACAGGCCAATAAATATCCTGGACAGCTATCCGGCGGCCAGCAGCAGCGCGTGGCGATCGCCCGTTCGCTCTGCATGAATCCGCGCATCATGCTGTTCGACGAACCGACCTCGGCGCTCGATCCCGAAATGATCAAGGAAGTGCTGGAGACGATGGTTGGCCTTGCCGAGGAAGGCATGACCATGCTGTGCGTCACCCATGAGATGGGCTTTGCCCGCAAGGTTGCCAACAGGGTGATCTTCATKGATCAGGGCCAGATCGTCGAGCAGAACACGCCGGCCGAGTTCTTCGATCATCCGCGCCACGAGCGCACGAAGCTGTTCCTGTCGCAGATCCTGCACTGAGGCGGCGCCTCCGCTCCGTCATTCTAGGGCGGAGCAAGGAGCGAAGTGACGCGGCGCAGACCCTGGAATCCATGCCGTGACGCTAAGGCGTTGCGACGGTTCAGAATTCTGCCCCGCCGCGCTTGGGTCGAGGTCACGGCACGGATCCTCGGGTCAAGCCCGAGGATGACGAAGTCATGAGGCGACCGGCTTACCCTCCCTGATGCGGAAATTCCTGCGATATCTGGCAATGCTCGTAGGAGCCGTGTTTCTTGCCGCCGCGCTCGGCACGGTGGTGCCGCGCCCGCTCTGGCCCGCGGCAATGGCCGAAGGCGAGGGGACACGGCACATCCTTGTGCTGAAGAATCCGATCCACACCGACATCGCCGTGCCCCTCGATGACGACGTGCGCCGGCGCTTCGCCTTCTTGGCCTCGGCCGGCCTGCCCGTCGATGCGCCGGAGGCGCGCTATATCGTCCTCGGCTGGGGCGGGCGCGCCTTCTATCTGGAGACTCCGACATGGTCGCAGCTGAAGGCCGAGCCGGTGTTGAAGGCGCTGACCGTCGACGCCTCGGTCATGCATGTCGATGTCGCCGGCGCGATCAAGGAGCCGCACCCGGATGTTGCAGGTTTCGACATCGACGAGGCGCACTTTGCAGCTCTGCTCGACTACATCGCCGCGAGCTTCCAGCAGGGGCCGAATGGACCGATGGTGGTCGAGAACGCAGGCTATTCAACCTATGACCGCTTCTACGAAGCTAACGRCCATTTCAACGCGCTGGTTGGCTGCAACACCTGGACGGYGGCGGGACTGCGCGTGGCCGGCATCCGCACGGGATGGTGGAACCCGCTGCCGGTGTCGCTGTGGTGGTCGATGGGATTGTATGACTGAGGCTGATGGGAACCTGCAAACGCTACGCTCCGTCACACCGCCGACCTATCTGGTCAGTCGTTCGTCGACGATACCCTATCGCCGCACAACCTTCCGCTCTTCCCATCCGTAGAGCCAGTCCAGGTCTGCCGCGAGCTTCTCCGCTGGCCGCGTCGCCAGCACCAGGTTGCGGGCGATCGCCACCGGCCCCCAGGCGTGCCAGGCCAGCCGGTTGAGCGCGCCGCGTTTCAGCACTCTTTCGACGCGCGGTCGCCTGAGGTTTTCCCAGACGGTGAGRCTCTGAGTTGGATCGCCGGGGAAGTCGGCGATCAGATTGGCCAACATCGACGCGTCCTCGATCCCCATGGCCGCGCCCTGCGCCGCGAAAGGCGTCATCGCATGYGCTGCGTCGCCGATCAGCGCGATGCCTTGCGGGGCCGTCCAGCGCTGTTGCTGGACGGTGTGCATTGGAAACGCTGTCCACGGCCCTGCCAGCGCGACGAGCCTTGCGAGCATCGCTGCGGTGTCATGCACGGCCTTGGACAGGATGGCCGGGTCTGCATGACCCGACCAGCCTTCGGCGATGCGTTCGCCCTTGGTGAAGGCGGCGAGGTTGACGGCGCGGCCTTTGCTCACCGGATAGGCGACCATATGGAAGCCGGGATGCAGGAAGGTGGTGACGCAGTCCGCCGAGCCGATCTCGGCGAAAGTCTGCCCAGCGGCGCTTTCGGCCGCCACCGTGGCCCGCCAGGCCAGTCGGCCCGAGAAACGGCTTTTCATGAAAGCCGCTTGCCTGCCTGCAAGCTCTGCGCGAACCGAGGACCATACGCCGTCCGCTCCGACCAGCAGGCCGCCCGCGACATCCGTCGCTTTGCCGTCGGTCTCGACCGTCGCGCTTATGCCTTGCGGGTCGACGGCGATGCCCGTCACCCGCGCGCCGGTGACAAGCTCGATGTCGGGCCGTTCCGCCACTGCCTCCATCAGCGCCGCCTGAAGGTCGGCGCGGTGCGCCACGAGATAAGGCGCGCCCCAGCGCTGCTCGGCTGCCTGTCCGAGCGGCACGCGCGCCAGCTCGCGCAGGCTTCTCGCATCCTTCAGCACCACCGCTTGCGGCCGGATCGCCTCGGGCAGCAGGCGCTCGAGCACGCCGAGCCGGCGCAGGATGCGGGTCGCGTTGGGGGAAAGCTGGAGGCCGGCGCCGGCCGCTTCGAGTTGCCTGGCCTGCTCGAACAGTCTTACCGGGAAGCCGCGCTCGGCGAAGGCAAGTGCTGCCGTCAGCCCGGCGATGCCAGCCCCGACGATGACGATCTGCCGGGACCGCGTTTCAGTCATGGTCGAAAGGGGGCGATCAGGCGGCCTGGTCGACATAGAGGCAGCCGGCCGGCTGCGTTTCCGTCGCTTTCAGCGATGGCGAATAGCGATAGAGCGTCGAGCAGTAGGGGCAGACCTTCTCATTGTCGTCGCCCATGTCGAGGAACACATGCGGATGGTCGAAAGGCGGGTTGGCGCCGGTGCACATGAATTCCTTGACGCCGATCTCGATGACCGGATGGCCCGCGTCGTTTTGGAAATGGGGAATGCTGCCGCCTGCCATCGTCGTCTCCAATTGGGTTCGGCCAGTGGGTGTGACCAGCCTGCATCTGGAGCATAACAGCCCAGTTTGCAAGATCGATGAAATCAAACTGTCGCAAAAGCCTGTCAGAGGATAAGTTGAGCCGGTTAAGCGCATGAGGCCGGGCGTCGGAGCGATTCCGTGACGATCATGCGTCACAAAGACATGCTAGAGCGTCGCCGAACGGCAATATGCGGCGCTCCCCAGGGACGGTTGCGGGCAAGAGCGGGAAACCATGAACGAACTGAAGCCGGTGCAGAGCGAGTTCATCACCGTCGAGGCGGCCAGCCCGGACGGCGGCAATCCCGACCGTTTCGTCAACCGCGAATTCTCCTGGCTGCAATTCAACCGCCGCGTGCTGGAAGAATCGCTGAACCAGCATCATCCGCTGCTCGAACGCGTCCGTTTCCTGTCGATCTCGGCCGCCAATCTCGATGAATTCTTCATGGTGCGCGTCGCCGGCCTTGCCGGCCAGGTGCGCGAGGGCATCGCGCTGAAGAGCCCGGACGGCCGCACGCCCGAGCAGCAGCTCGAGCAATTGCTGCGCGAGGTCGAGCGCCTGCAGGAAGACCAGCAGAAGAGCCTCTCGGCGCTGATGACCCTGCTCAACAAGGAAGGCATCGAAAGCATCACCCGCGACGCGCTCACCAAGGACGAGAAGGCCTGGCTGGAAGAGCATTTCCAGGAGCAGGTCTTCCCGGTGCTGACGCCGCTGTCGATCGATCCGGCGCATCCGTTCCCGTTCATCCCCAATCTAGGCTTCTCGATCGCGCTGCAACTGCGCCACCGCAAGAACGGCGAGGAGATGAGCGCGCTCTTGCGCCTGCCGGTGGCGCTCAGGCGCTTCATCCGCTTGCCCGACCGCAAGCACCATGTGCGGTTCATTCCGCTGGAGGAGGCGGTCGGCATCTATATCGGCAAGCTTTTCCCAGGCTACGAGGTCAAGGGCTCCGGCACGTTCCGTATCATCCGCGACAGCGATATCGAGGTCGAGGAAGAGTCGGAAGATCTCGTGCGCCTGTTCGAGACGGCGCTGAAGCGGCGCCGGCGAGGTTCGGTGATCCGCATCGAATTCGACACGCTGATGCCGGCCGAGCTGCGCGATTTCGTCGCCGGCGAACTCGGCGTCTCGTCGAGCCGCATCAGCGTGCTCACCGGCCCGCTTGCGCTCAACCAGATTTCCGAAATCGTCGCCATTCCGCGCGACGATCTGAAATTCACGCCCTACAATCCACGCTTCYCCGAGCGCATCCGCGAGCATGGCGGCGACTGCCTTGCCGCCATCCGCGAGAAGGACATCATCGTCCACCACCCCTATGAATCCTTTGACGTGGTGGTGCAGTTCCTGCGCCAGGCGGCGGCGGATTCGGAAGTGGTGGCGATCAAGCAGACGCTCTATCGCACCTCCAACGACAGCCCGATCGTGCGCGCCCTGATCGACGCCGCCGAGACCGGCAAGTCGGTGACGGCGCTCGTCGAGCTCAAGGCGCGCTTCGACGAGGAGGCCAACATCCGCTGGGCGCGCGACCTCGAACGCGCCGGCGTGCAGGTCGTGTTCGGCTTCCTCGAATTGAAGACGCACGCCAAGATGTCGCTGGTGGTGCGCCGCGAGGATGGCAAGCTGCGCAATTACGTGCACCTCGGCACCGGCAACTACCACCCGGTCACCGCCCGCATCTACACCGATCTGTCCTTCTTCACCACCGATCCCGCGATCGCGCGCGATGTCGCGCAAATCTTCAACTTCATCACCGGTTATGCCGAACCGGCCGAGGAGATGCGGCTTGCCGTGTCGCCTTTCACGCTGCGCAAGCGCATCCTCAAGCACATCGCCGAGGAAATCGTCCACGCGCGCGAAGGCCGGCCGGCGCGCATCTGGATGAAGATGAATGCGCTGGTCGATCCGATYGTCATCGATGCGCTTTACGACGCCAGCCGCGCAGGCGTCGAGATTGACCTCGTCGTGCGCGGCATCTGCTGCCTGAGGCCGCAGGTGCCGGGCCTTTCCGAGAACATAAGGGTCAAATCGATCGTCGGCCGTTTCCTCGAGCACAGCCGCATCTTCTGCTTCGGCAACGGCCACGGCCTGCCGTCGGACGAGGCGATCGTCTACATCTCGTCCGCCGACATGATGCCGCGCAATCTCGACCGCCGCGTCGAGACCCTGGTGCCGATCACCAATCCAACTGTGCATGAACAGGTGCTTGGTCAGATCATGCTGGGCAATGTCATGGACAACCAGCAAAGTTTCGACGTATTGGCTGACGGCACCTCCCGGCGCGTTGTGCTGGAAGAGGGTGAGGAACCGTTCAACGCGCAGGAATATTTCATGACCAATCCGAGCCTCTCCGGACGGGGCGACGCGCTGAAATCGCATGCGCCMAAGCGCATCGCCCAGTTCAAGCGCCGCAAGAAGAACGGCGCCGCGTGATCGCAGTTTCCCAGGGCCGGCTTCAGGACCGGCGACCGCTGTCGATCATCGATATCGGATCGAACTCGATCCGCCTTGTCGTCTATGAGGGGCTGGCGCGCTCGCCCACGCTTCTGTTCAACGAGAAGATGCTGGCCGGCCTCGGCCGCGGCATCGTTTCGACGGGCAAGCTCGACCCCGAGGCGGTGACGCGCTCGATGGAGGAATTCCGCCGGTTCCGCGCGCTGTCGGATCAAGCGGGCGCGGAGCACATCTATGTTCTGGCCACCGCCGCGGCGCGCGAGGCCGGCAACGGCCCCGATTTCATCCATCGCGCCGAGGATGTGCTGAAGACCGAGATCCGCGTGCTCACTGGCCGCCAGGAGGCTTATTATTCGGCACTCGGYGTCATTTCCGGCTTCCATCCGGCAAACGRCATCGCCGGCGACCTTGGCGGCGGCAGCCTTGAGCTGATCGACATCAATCGCGAGGCGATCGGCGACGGCATCACGCTGCCGCTCGGCGGTCTGCGCCTGCAGGACATGRCGAAGAACTCGCTGGYGCAGGCCCAGAAGATCGCGCGCCAGGAACTGGCGCGGGCAAAGCTGCTCAAGGGCGGGCAGGGCAGGGTCTTCTATGCCGTCGGCGGCACCTGGCGAAACCTCGCCAGGCTGCATATGGAGATGACCAACTATCCGCTCGGCGTCATGCATCACTACGAGATTTCGGCCGACAGCGCGCAGGCGTTCCTGAAGCAGGTGGCCAAGGGCGAGGTCGAGAAGGTGCGCGGCATCGAGGGCGTCTCCAAGAACCGCCGTTCGCTTCTGCCCTATGGCGCGGTGGTGCTCCAGGAGATCATGGCGGCGATGCAGCCCTCGAAGATCGTCGTTTCGGCGCAGGGCGTGCGCGAGGGCTTCCTCTATTCGCTGCTCGACGCCGAGGAGCAGAAAGCCGACCCGCTGATCTCGGCCGCCGAGGAACTGGCGCTGTWGCGCTCGCGCTCGGTACACCATGCGCACGATCTGGTCGAATGGACCGGAACGGCGTTCAAGGCCTTCGGCATCGACGAGACAGAGGACGAGGCGCGCTATCGCCATGCCGCCTGCCTGCTCGCCGATATCGGCTGGCGCGCGCACCCGGAATACCGTGGCAGGCAGTCGCTCAATATCATCGCGCATGCCTCCTTCATCGGCGTCGATCACCCCGGCCGCGCCTATCTGGCCCTGGCCAACGCCTATCGCCATGACGGCATCTTCAACGACGGCATCGCGCCGGAGATCAAGGCGCTGGCGCCGCCGCGTCTGCTCGAGCGCGCCCGCGTGCTGGCGGCGATGATGCGTGTGGTCTATCTCCTCACCGCTGCAATGCCGGGCGTCATGCCGAGGCTGAAATGGGAAAGCCGCGGCAACGGTGCGCTGGCGCTGGTGCTGCCTGCCTCGCTCGCCGACCTCTATGGCGAGCGGCCTGGGGGCCGGCTGGCGCAGCTCGCGCGCATCACCAACCGCCGCCTGGTGCTGGCGGTGGAGGGCGGACCAAGTGTCTCGGTAAAATAGGCGTTTCGGCGAAATAGGGCCGGCGCTTCAAGTCACCTCGGCGCCGATCCCGAAGCCACGCCCGTCAGCCGACCATGCGCCGGCGCCGGCCATGGCGAGCGCCAGGAAGCCGCCGGCAATGGCGATATCCTTCATCAGCATCTGCTGGTGCAGGAAGGCAAGCGTGGCGTCGTCGCCGCCCTGGCCATAATGGCCGATGAAACCCGCAACCACACAGAAAGCGGCAAGCAGCAGCGCCACGATCCGCGTCTGGAAACCGACGAGGATCAACAGCCCGGCAATCAGCTCGAACAGCCCTGTGCCCCAGGCTGCCAAAGCCGGCAGCGGCAGGCCGAGGCCGGCGAAATAGTTGATCGTGCCGCCGATATTGGTAAGCGCCTGGAAGCCCGATGGCACGAAGAGCGCGGCAAGAAGGAGCCGCGAGACCAGAAGCAACGCGTTGCGAAACATGGCCACCTCCCTTGCCGGCGCCCGGTCGGCATGACGCCGGCTGCCGGTGCAGTCTACGCCTGCAACGAAAAAGCGGCGCGAAAAATTCCGCGCCGCTTGCGTTCAGGGCTGGGAGGGAAGACTTAGGCGCGCTTGGCGTCGATCGAATAGGAGCCGGCGCCGGACGAGGCGAGCAGGATGAAGCCGCCGGTGATGGCGAGGTTCTTGAGGAACTGGATCATCTGCATCTGATCGGCCCAGCCGGTGTGCGCGACCAGCCCGGTGGCGATCGTGAAGATGGCCAGCACCCAGGCGGCGATGCGGGTCTGGAAGCCGAGGAGGATGGCAAGGCCGCCGAGCAGTTCGATCAGGCCGACGACGACGGCGGTTACGGTCGGCACCGGCAGGCCGAGAGCCCCGAAATAACCGGCGGTGCCGGAAATGGCGGTGAGCTTGCCGAAGCCGGAAAGCAGGAAGATGACGGCAAGCAGAATGCGGCCGAGCAGGATCGTGGTGGAGTTGTTGGATGCTGCGCCGTTGCCGGCGACGGAAGAGTTGATGGACATGGCGGTTCTCCGAACGGGGTTGAATGGCCCGTTAGATAAACGATGGAGACTGTTCACAAAAAGCCGCCTATGCGGCAACACATTGTTCACAGGACGTATGTTTTCGGGATTCGCGGGCAGGCGCGAAAATCATGTCGGTAGATGAGGTGAAGGAGGTAAATTGTACTGCCGCAAAATCCCGATCGCTTCTTCATCCACGGGCGGAGCAAGGAGCGAAGCGACGCGGCGCAGACCCGAGGATCCATGCCGTGACGTCAAAACAGCCGCTGCGGTGCAGGTTTTTGCTCCGTCGTGCTCCACGCCCGAAGTAACGGCATGGATTCCAGGGTCTCGGCGACGGAGCTTCGCTCCTGCTTCGCCCTGGAATGACGATCTCGCGAGGKTCTTGCCCTGCGTCGGGTCCTTTTACCCCGGATGCGTCATGTCCTCCGGGCGCACCAGGCGGTCGTAATCGGCTTCGCTGACCAGCCCGGTGGCGAGCGCTTCCTCGCGCAAGGTCGTGCCGTTCTTGTGCGCGGTCTTGGYGATTTTGGCGGCGTTGTCGTAGCCGATGGTCGGCGCCAGCGCCGTCACCAGCATCAGCGAGCGCTCGAGCGCGGCCTTGATGTTGTCTTCCCGCGCCTCGATGCCCACCACGCAATTGTCGGTGAAGGACACGGAAGCGTCGGCCAGCAACTGCACCGACTGCAGGAAGTTGTAGGCCATCAGCGGGTTGTAGACATTGAGCTCGAAATGGCCTTGGCTGCCGGCGAAGGTGAGCGCRGCATTGTTGCCGAACACCTGCACGCAGACCTGCGTCAGCGCCTCGCACTGGGTAGGATTGACCTTGCCGGGCATGATCGAGGAGCCGGGCTCGTTTTCCGGCAGCGACAGCTCGCCGAGGCCGGAGCGCGGGCCTGAGYCGAGCAGGCGGATGTCGTTGGCGATCTTGAAGAGGGCCGCGGCCGCGGCGTTGATCGCGCCATGCGAGAACACCATGGAGTCGTGTGCGGCGAGCGCCTCGAACTTGTTCGGCGCGGTGACGAAGGCGATGCCGGTGATCGAAGCGATGCGATCCGCCACCTTTTCCGCGAAGCCGACCGGCGCATTGAGGCCGGTGCCGACGGCGGTGCCGCCCTGCGCCAGCTCCTGCAAACCGGGCAGCGYCTGCTCGATACGCTTGATCGACGAGGCGACCTGCGCGGCATAGCCGGAAAATTCCTGGCMGAGCGTCAGCGGGGTGGCGTCCTGCGTGTGCGTGCGGCCGATCTTGATGATGTGGTTGAACGCGCGGGCCTTGGCGTCGAGCGCCTTGTGCAGATGATGCAGGGCCGGGATCAGATGGTTGACGACCCGCTCGGCGCAGGCGATGTGCATGGCCGTCGGATAGGTGTCGTTGGACGACTGGCTCATATTGACGTGGTCGTTCGGGTGCACCGGCTTCTTCGAGCCCATGATGCCGCCGAGCATCTCGATCGCCCGGTTGGAGATCACCTCATTGGCGTTCATGTTGGACTGCGTGCCCGAGCCCGTCTGCCACACCACCAGCGGGAAGTGATCGTTAAGCTTGCCGTCGATGACTTCCTGCGCGGCGTCCACGATCGCCTTTCCGATGGCGGGATCGAGCCGCTTCATCTCCATGTTCACTTCGGCAGCGGCGCGCTTGACTATGCCGAGCGCACGCACGATCGAAGCCGGCTGCTTCTCCCAGCCGATCTTGAAATTGCCCAGCGAACGCTGTGCCTGCGCGCCCCAATAGCGGTCGGCCGCCACTTCGATCGGGCCGAACGTATCGGTTTCTGTTCTGGTCTTCTCAGCGCTCACGGCAACTCTCCGATCTGTCGATTTGGGCAAGGGCGTATCGCGTTGCACAAACGGCATCAAGYGGAGATTGCGGGCAGGAAAGATGCAAATCGGTTGAAGAGAAGGCTCACCCCAGCGGCGGCCCGACAATGTCGATGCCGTTCTCGGCGCACAGTCTCGTCAGCCTCTCAAAGCTTGGGTTCAAGGACTGAGACAGCCTATTGAGCGGTCAATCTCACCCCGCCTAGCCGCCATCCACCCGGCGGGCTATCGCTCGATATGATCTTTATCCCGCCGAGGCCAGCCCGACGGGAGCGGGATGGCGTAGCGCCAGCCGCCCCGCGACGAAGTCCTTGACCTGACGCACCGCCTGCTCGCGCGTGACGCTGCCCGGCTGCAGGCCGAGCCTGAGCCACAGCCCGTCGATCAAAGCGGTGACGCCAAGCACGATCTCGTCGGCCAGTTCGGGCGAAGCGAGGCCGCGCAGGCCGGACAAGAGGTTCGAGCGCATGCGCGCGTGGATCACCTTCTGGATGCGCGCCAGCTTCTCGTCGCGCGGCACCTCGGCGCAGAGCGACAGCCAGGCATGGCAGAGTGGCGGCAGGAACAGGTGCTCCTCGAAATTGCCCTCGATCACGGCATCCAGCCGCTCCATCGGCGTGCGCGCCCGCTGCAGCCTGGCGACCACGGCGTGACAGAGCACGGCGTTGGCTTCGCGCATGGCGTGCTCGAACAGCTCCTGCTTGTTGCGGAAATAATGCAGCACGATGCCCTTCGAGGCRCCGGCCTGGGCCGCGACCTTTTCCAGCGTCGCGCCGGCGATGCCTTCGCGCTCCAGAACGGCGAACGCCGCCTGCCGCAACTCCTTGCGGCGTATGTCGCTGAGGCGCGTGAGTTTCAACGGACCGATCCATGCATGGCGAATCCATGTTGACATTTTCGTCCGATCAGATCAACGATTGACCAGTGGGACAATAAATCGACCAAAAGGTCAATTTCGACGATGAGGAGAACCGGAATGTTGCGCATGCTTGCGAATGGCGTCTGTCTCGCGGCCCTGATCATGGCTTCCCAGGCGGCCCGGGCCGCCGAGGCCGAAAGCTGTAAAGCGGTCCGCATGGCCGAGCCAGGCTGGAACGATCTCGCCTTCACCACCGGCGTGRCCAAGGTGTTGCTCCAGGCGCTCGGCTACGAGCCGCAGAGCGAGGTGCTCGGCATCAACGTCATCTACGAAGGGATGAAGAACAAAGACCTCGATCTGTTCCTCGGCTACTGGGACCCGGCGATGGTCACTTACTATGAGCCCTACAAGAAGGACGGCTCGATCGAGAATGTGAGGGTCAATCTGGTCGGCGCCAAATACACCTTCGCCGTGCCGACCTATGTCTGGGAGGCCGGAGTCAAGGATCTTTCCGACCTGCATAAGTTTGCCGACAAGTTCGGCAAGAAGATGTACGGCATCGAGCCYGGCTCCAACCAGCTGATGATGGACGCCATTGCCGATCCGCAGTTCCAGCTCGATGGCTGGYAGGTTGTCGAGTCGAGCGAGGCGGGCATGCTCTCGGAGGTCGGCTACGAGATCAAGGAGAAGCAGTTCATCATCTTCCAGGGCTGGGCGCCGCATCCGATGAACACGATGTACGACTTCAAGTACCTGACCGGCGGCGACAAGTTCTTCGGTCCGAATTTCGGCGCCGCCACCGTGACGACGCAGGTGCGCAAGGGTTTTCTGCAGGAATGCCCGAACGTGGCGCAATTCCTGAAGAACCTCGCCTTCGACATCGACATGGAAAATGTCGGCATGGGCTACCTCATCAATGACGGCATGAAGCCGGAGGACGGGGCGTTGAAGTCGATCACCTTGCACAAGGACCGCCTCGATACGTGGCTCGCCGGCGTCACCACCTTCGACGGCAAGCCCGGYCTTGCAGCGGTCAAGCAAAAGCTCGGACTGTGAGGCCGGCAGCTTTTGAGCTGGCGGATCAGGAGGCCGAGCAGGACGCCTGGGCCGGCCACAAGCGAAGCGTCGACGTCGGCGGTCTCGACCTTGCCTATGTCGAGGTCGCCGGCTCGGAGCCGCCGCTGCTCCTGGTTCATGGCTTCACCGACACCAGCCGCAGTTTCTCGCTGCTGACCCCGCATCTTCCGGGGCGCTGGCTGATCATGCCGGACCTGCGCGGCCACGGTGGCTCGCCAGCGGGCCAGGGTTTTGCTGTCGCCAGTTTCGCCGACGACATTGCTGGGCTGATCCGGCGCCTGCGACTAGACCGGCCGGTCGTTGTCGGGCATTCGCTGGGTGGCATGGTCTCGATCGCGCTGGCCGCCCGGTATCCAGAG
This sequence comes from Mesorhizobium sp. LCM 4576, assembly GCF_001854815.1. NCBI lineage: Bacteria > Pseudomonadati > Pseudomonadota > Alphaproteobacteria > Hyphomicrobiales > Phyllobacteriaceae > Mesorhizobium > Mesorhizobium sp. LCM 4576. Next base: position 48,439 of record NZ_MDDT01000047.1, on the reverse strand, counting down.
CTGATCGGCGGGTTGGTGATCCTGGCCAGCACACTGAAGCCCGATTTCGGATCGGATCACCCGTTGATCGATGGCGTCACGGCTCTGCGGGATCCGATCTCGCCGTCCGATCCGTTCTATGACTGGTGGCATGCCTGCCAGCCGGTCGTGCCGCGGGCTTTTCTGGCAGGTCTGGCGAAGGACGCTTCGGCGATTCCCACAGCGCGCTGGCGCGCCATTCTCGAGGAAGTCCGCAGCACCGATCTGACCGCCGCGGCGCGGACCGTGCAGGTCCCGACGCTGATCATCGCCGGCGGGCGCGACCCGCTTTTCGGCCCCGCGCACCAGCAGTCGATGGCGGAGGCGATCGCCGGGTCGCGTCTGGTGTGGGCGCAGGATTGCGGCCATAACCCGCATTGGGAAGACCCGGCCTTTGTCGCCAACGCAACAGCGGGCATGTTTCCGGCCGCGTGACTACCGCAACAGCGACCGGCTCGTCGGTATCAGGCGCAACGTCTCGACCGGCTTTGTGGAAACAGCCGTCATGGTTTCGTGGGCCGCCTGCCATGCCGGCGAAGCGGCGAGGGCGGCTTGATGGCCGGCATGGACATCGACATCATCGAAACCGGTGACGATGACAAAGACATTTTCCGCGGCACGCACCGGCAGCCGCGGAAACGTGTTTTCGGCATGCTCGCTGATGAAGGCGCCGAGCAGCCGGGCGCCGTTTGCCGCAAGCAGCGGAGCCGCCTCCGCCCGGAAGCGCTCGGCAAAGCCAGCCTCGATGCCTGGCTGCAAATGATGAATCGAAATCTCAACAAAGCCTGACAAGCGGCTCTCATCGTTCGTAGTTTCAGCCTCGGTATCTGTCGGCCGAAGCAACCCCGAGAGGTTGAACGCCGCACCCGGCCAGGCCGGCTTCAGCAGCAGCACGTCGTCGGAATCGATCATCGTCGCATTGGCGGCATCGCGATGCGCGGCCCAGACTGGCCTGCAATAGAAAGCRCTCAGCGCGTCCTTCCTTGCCTCCATGTCCTCGAAGCCGCGCAGCCAGACGAACATGTCGGGACGGTCGAGGTCGCGGAACTGGCCGATGACGGTCATGCCCGTCGCTTCCTGCGTCTCGACGAACTCGCGGTCGAACAGYGCGATCAGCGTTTCGCGCTGCCCCGGCTTCAGCGCGTATTGCCGCAGGTCCACGACAGGCGAGGCAAGGCGGAAAGGCCGGTTCATGGTCGGAATCTCAAAACAGGGTGATCGTCCTGTTTTATAAACAGACCGGTTGTCCTGTTTTGTCAATCTGATATTTTCTTTTCCTTCTCCCACAACGCGAGAAGGGAAGGTCGCATATGGCTCGCAAAAAGCGCACCAACGATCCGGAAGGCATGCGCCGGCGAGTCCTCGACGTGGCGGAAGACGCCTTCCAGGCGCGCGGCTATCACGCCTCGAGCCTCGGCGATCTGATGGCGGCGGCCGGCGTCACGGGCGGCGCGCTGCACCACCATTTCCCGACCAAGAAGGCGCTGGCGCTGGCGGTGATCGAGGAACGGGTGGCGGCCGCGGTCCGGGAAACCTGGATCGACCCGGTGCTGGCRGCGCCGTCGRYCCGCCAAGGGGTGCGGGCCGTGTTCGAGGCGGTGGCCGCGGAGCTCGAACAGCAGGGCTATGTGCGCGGCTGCCCGCTCAACAACCTCGCGCATGAACTGTCGCTGGCCGACGATGAATTTCGCCTGGCGCTGGCCATGATCCTTGCCGATTGGCGCCAGGCGATCGCCGACAAGATCCGGGCCGACCAGCTGGGCGACGGGGAGGGTGGGACCGATCCGGAGCGTTTTGCGGCGCTCACCGTCGCTACCTATTCCGGCGCCATGTCGATGGCCAAGACATCCCAGGACGCCCGGGTGTTGCGGGAGTGCTTGYAGGGGTTGGAAAGTTTCGAGCTCTTGCCATCGCAGGGCGGATTGACGGCAAAGCACCGTCGTCGTGTGTTGCCACGGCCGAAAATCGGATAGTGCCTGCAGTCGACAATTACGCCTTACTCCTTCAGCGGCTTGATCGTCTCGAACCCCACCTCGCTCTGCGCGCTCGTTCCTTCGTCATAGCGCCGCGCCAGCACCGCCTGCAGGTCCGGCGAATACAGCGCGGTGAAGCTGTCGATGACCGCACCGGAATCCCCGGTGATCGTTTCGCCGACCACGAGCACATTGTATTTGCAGTCACCGAGCTTGTAGCTGTCCTTGCCCTTGACGGCCAAGGCCAAGGTCTCGGTGCCCTTCGGCGCCTTTTTCGAAGACAGGCGCACGAATTCGGTCTTGCTCTTGGCGCCGGCCTTCAGCGGGAACAGCTTCTTCAAGTCGCCGAGCGGGATCATCGACAGCCGCCCAGTGTCGCTGTCGCGGAACACTTCGATCAACCCGGCATAGAGATACTGCGTCTGCGGTGAATCCGATTCGTACTTGTTGGCGACCGCGATCATGCCGCCGGGCGCCGGCCGGAACTCGCTGCGGATACCGGGCTTTTCGAGCACGAAGCCGGCTTTCGCGGATTTGCCGTCGACGCAGTCGGCAGCCTGCGCGGTGCCGGCGAGCATGGCGAGCGTCATGCCGATTGTGAGGATTTTCATGCCTTCCTCCCCTGGATGCATGTTCCAAAGCAATGACAGACCACCGCTGTGCTGTCGACCAGGAGTCATTCACGATTGCACCGCGCGCGAAACGTCTTCACGGTGGACGAGCCGGCTCGAGGATGTTTAATCGAGTGACGATGAATCGCTCTTCGCCAGCACTCGTTTCGCGCCGCACCTTCATCGCCCGGATGGGAGGTCTCGCTGCCACCTGCGCCTTGCCTCGCGCGGCCGTCGGCCAGACCGGCAAGCGCATCCAGCCGATCGACGCCACCTTCCTCTTCATCGCCGATATCCATGCTTGCCGCATGGCGAGCGGGCTCAGCCCCAACTGCCGGCAGGAAGGCAAGACCGATGCAGCGCTTTTGCGCAATGTCGCGGCGCTAAACGCGATTGCAGACAAAAGGTGGCCGGCCGAGATCAACGGCGTCTCCACCGGCCTGCATTCGGCCGGCACCCGTATCGGCACGCCGCTCGGCCTCGTCACCGGCGGCGACATCACCGACRATGGCGGCGGCCAGGTCACCGAGCCCAGCGAAGGCACGCAGCTTCTGCAGTTCTCGCAGCGCTACCAGGAGGGCGTCGGGCCGGATCGCGTCCACATCCCGGTCTATGTCGGGCTCGGCAATCACGATCTCGACCAGAACGGCTCGCCGCCGCATGTCGACTGGTATCGCCGCGAATTGCGCGACTATGTCGAGGTCAATCATCGCCCAGGCGTGTTTTTCAAGCCGCCGGTGCCCGCAACCGAATATGATGTCGACACCGACTGCTATTCCTGGGACTGGGGCGGCCTGCATCTTATCCAGACGCACCGCTTCGCCGGGGACACCGGCCACGGCRTGCCGAGCAGCCTGCCCTGGCTGAAGCAGGACCTCGCCACCTATGCCGGCGACGGCCGTCCGGTCGTGCTGTTCCAGCATTATGGCTGGGACAGTTTCTCGACCGAGCGTTGGGACCCGGTGAAACGCACCTTTGACGACGATGGCACGGGCCGCCCGCATTGGTGGGGCGAGGCCGACCGYCAGGCGCTGCTGGCCGCGATCAGGGGTTACAACGTCATTGCCGTCTTCCACGGCCACCAGCATGAAGTGCCGATGATCTACCAGCGCGACGGGCTCGATATTCTCAAGCCGAAGGCGGCCTATATGGGCGGCTTCGCGCTGGCCAGGGTGACGGCCGACAACATGGATGTGGTGCTAGGCGAAGCAACTGGCGATCACGGCGAGATCGTCTTCACCAACGCCTTGGCCAAGCAATTCCAGACATGAAAAGGCCGCCCCACGGCGGCCTCCAAAGCCTTGTCGTCAACGGCTAAGAGATCAGAAAGTCTTCTTGACCTTGTCCTTCACGTCGCCATRGGCCTTCTGCACCTTGCCGGCGATCTTGTCGGCAACGCCTTCGACCTCTGTCCGCCGGTTGCCGGTGGCCTTGCCAGCCGCCTGCTTGACCGAACCCTTCATTTGCTTGGCAATGCCGGCGACCTGATCCCTGTTCACCATACGCGCATCTCCTGGGGTCTCGATGGGAGTTGGATGCGAGAACCGCATCCGGGTCTCATAACGTGCCGGAGCGGTTCAGGTTCCCGACCATGGCGACGTCTTTGTACCGGTGGTTGCATCGGGCAATACAATCCGGTTAGGTTCGCGGCGGCTGCGGGAGAGGCAGCCCTGGGGGAACCGGGTTTGCGTCTTCGTGTGGCTTTTGTYGCTATCCTGATGGCCCTGGCCGGCTGCGTTGCCGACGATGTCGGGCCGATCAATGTGCTGACCACGCAAGTCGGCCACCCGTCGCCCACCTACATCCCCGATCCCGCCGATGACGGCTCGACCGTCGTCGGGCTGGCCTTTTCCGGCGGGGGCACCCGCGCCGCGGCCTTTTCCTATGGCGTCTTGYGCGCGCTGGACGATATCGTCGTTGACCAGCAGCCGCGCCGGCGCACATTGGTCGACAACATCAGGATGATTTCCGGCGCCTCGGGCGGCGCGGTCGCTGCCGCTTATTTCGGTTATCGCGGCAGGGAAGGCTATGGCGATTTTCGCGAACGCTTTCTCATCCAGGACGCCGAGGCCGACCTCAGGACATCGCTGTCGCCGGTCAATTTCATCCGCGCCTATTATGGCGGCGTCAACGACCGCAGCGGTTTCGCCAGATGGCTGAACGACCATCTGTTCGACGGCGCCACATTCAAGGCCTTCCATCGGCCGAAGGGGCCGATCGTCTGGATCAATGCCTCCGACATCTACAATCGCACGCCGTTCCTCTTCACCTACGACACCTTCGCCGCATTGTGCAGCGACCTCGACAAGGTGCGGATTGCCGATGCGGTCGCGGCGTCGGCCGCCGTGCCGATCGTCTTCGCGCCGATCGTGGTCTCGGCGACCAGTCCCCATTGCGGTTACCGCAGGCCGCAATGGCTGAGCCTTGCGCTCGCGGATCGCAATGCCTCGCTGCGGCTCAAGGCCTATGCCAGCGCATTGGATTCCTACCAGAACGCCGACCCGCTCGACTATGTGAAGCTGCTCGATGGCGGCCTGACCGACAATATCGGCGTCACCGGCTTCACGCTCGAGCGCTCCRCCGCGGGCACGCCTTACGGGCCGCTGTCGCCCTCAGCGGCGGTGCGTCTGAACACGCTGATCTTCGTTGTCGCCGATGCCGGGAGCGACAGCGACGTGAGCTGGGCGAAGTCCCTGCACGGGCCAAAGGCTGYCGAACTCCTCGATGCGGTGACCAGCACCACGCTCGCCGCCTCGGTGCGCGACGAGTTCGATGCGCTGAAACTCGCCGTCTCGCAATGGAAGGGTGAGCTGGTGCGCTATCGTTGCGGGCTGCCGGCTTCCACCGTTTCCGCCTATCGCGGATCGGCGGCCGGCTGGAACTGCCGTGATGTCCGCCTTGTGGTCCAGCACCTGTCCTTCGCCGATGTCGATCCGGCGATGCAAGCGAAGCTCAACGAAATTCCGACCAGGCTGCGGCTGTCTGTCGATCAGGTGGACCTGACGATCGAGGCCGGCCGCAAGGCGATCGAGGTCAACCCCGACATAAAGGCGGCGGTCGCCGCGATCCAGGYCCGCGCTGGCGTCAGGCCATCGGCGATAACGACGGCCGAAGCGGATTGWCATCATCGGGAGACGGTCTTGGCGGAGTTCACCCTCTACATCGGCAACAAGTGCTTTTCCTCCTGGTCGCTCCGGCCATGGGTGGCGATGAAGCACCTGGATATCCCTTTCGAGGAAGGGTTCGTGCGGCTGCGCACGCCGGAAACGGCGGCCAACCTTGCCAAGGTGTCGCCGACCGGGCTGGTGCCGGTGCTGATTCATAACGGCAGGATCGTCTGGGAAACCCTCGCAATCCTTGAATATCTGGCCGATCTCTACCCCGAGAAAAAGCTCTGGCCGGAGGACCTCGGCGCCCGTCAGTTGGCGCGTTCGGTGGCGACCGAGATGCACTCCGGCTTCCGTGAGGTTCGCTACGGCTGGCCGATGAATCTGCGCCGGCCGAAATCGCACAAGCCGCTCGATGCCGAGGGCGAGGCGCAGCGGGCGAGGATCGAGGCGATCTGGCGCCAGTGCCGCGAGCAATATGGCGAGGGCGGTCCCTTCCTGTTCGGCCATTTCACCGCGGCCGATGCCATGTATGCGCCGGTCGTCACGCGCTTCGACACTTATGGCGGCGAGCTGGCGCCCGTCACCCGCGCCTATGTCGATGCGGTGTTGGCGACACCAGCGATGCGTTGCTGGTACGCCGAAGCGGCGAAGGAACCGTGGCCCGAGCCGGGGCCACACGAACAGGATTGAGCGCRGGACGGCTCCCAAATCGCGTCAACTGGTCCGATGGCGGGCTTCACGCTTCGGCCGCGCGGCCTATGTGAAGGAACGGGCCGGGCATCTGGAGATTTCTCATGACATCCGCAAATTCAGCACTCACGGGCAAGGTAGCGCTCGTCACCGGCGCCTCGTCGGGCATCGGCGAGGCCACCGCCGCAGTTCTTGCCGCGGCCGGGGCGAAAGTCGCGGTCGCCGCCCGTCGCGCCGATCGCCTCGAAGCACTGGTTGCCCGCATCGAGAAGGCGGGTGGCGTCGCTCTCGCCATTGAAGCCGATATTGCCAAGGCCAGCGACATTGTCGCGATGGTCGACAAGGTCGTATCCGAATGGGGGCGACTCGACATCCTCGTCAACAATGCCGGCGTCATGCTGCTTGCCCCCGCGGCCGAAGCCGATCTCGACGACTGGCGACGAATGATCGAGCTCAACCTGATCGGCCTGATGGCCACCACCAAAGCGGCGCTGCCGCATCTCAAGGCCTCGAAGGGCCATATCGTCAACGTCTCCTCGGTCGCCGGCCGCGTTGCCAATCCGGGCGCGACTGGCTACGCGGCGACCAAGTTCGGGGTGGTGGCTTTTTCGGAATCGCTGCGCCGGGAGGTCTATGCCGACAAGGTGCGCGTCACCGTCATCGAGCCAGGCCTGGTGCGCACCGAGCTCGGCGACCACATCACCAACGCGCAATCGAAGGCCGGGCTTGAACATCGCCTCGCCACGATGGAAGCGCTGACCGCCGAGGATATCGCGAACGCTATTTTCTATGCCGTCAGCCAGCCGCCCAGGGTCAACGTCAACGAGATACTTATCCGCCCGACCGATCAAGAACGCTGAACAACGAAAAACGCCTCTCGCGCTTTTACACGCGGGAGGCGTCTTTTTGCCGTCAACCTTTCTCGATTGCTCTCGAACTGCTGACAGCAAGGATAAAACCGGTAGCCGGCGAAAGAGTTCCCCGCAAAAGCGAAAAAATCGTGCTGCCGAAAAAATTGCGTTGAAGGATGGACGAACGTCCCGATCCTGCGTCAAGACAAGGGACGCATGAGGAATTGCCTTGCCGCTCGACCCCGCCATCACCTTATCGCTTTCGCAAAGCGCCGCCTTCGATTGTCAGAGCTGCGGCGCCTGCTGTTCCTACGCGGCCGACTGGCCACGCTTTTCGACCGAGGAGGATGAGCAACTCGACCGCATTCCGGCGGAGCTGGTCGCGGCCGACCAGTCAGGAATGCGCTGCGAGGGCGCGCGGTGCGCGGCGCTCACCGGCGAGGTCGGCAAGCATACGGCCTGCGGCATCTATGATCTCCGTCCCGATGTCTGCCGCGCCTGCATGCCCGGCGGCGCCGACTGCCTTATGGCGCGGGCGGCGCACGGGCTGCAACTGCCAATCTCCCCCCTTGTGGGGGAGATGCCCGGCAGGGCAGAGGGGGGCGCTGTCCCGCCGGCGGTTCAGGCGAGCTTCGATCGGACATCCGAGTAGATTTCAAAAAGAGGAAACTGAGAGGCCGCATTCCTTCGCGCCCCCCTCTGGCCTGCCGGCCATCTCCCCCACAAGGGGGGAGATCACGCTCTCCCCCCGCTTGCCTCAACCCACGCCTCCCGATACCTTCCCCGGCCGGCAAGGGCCGCGGAGGAAATCCATGAGCATCGAATTCCTGTTGACGTCGCTGATCATCGTGGCCTCGCCCGGCACCGGCGTCCTCTACACGCTGAGCGCCGGCCTTTCGCGCGGCGCGCGCGCCTCGATCGTCGCCGCCTTCGCCTGCAYGCTGGGCATCATCCCGCATATGGCGGCCGCCATCACCGGCCTCGCCGCTGTGCTGCACACAAGCGCCGTCGCCTTCGAGACGCTGAAATATCTCGGCGTCGCCTACCTGCTCTACATGGCCTGGAACACGCTGAAGGAGAAGGGCGGCTTGAGCATCGACGAGGATGCCGCGCCGCGCTCAACCGCAAGGACCATCACCACCGGGATCCTGGTCAACGTGCTCAACCCGAAACTGTCGATCTTCTTTTTCGCCTTCCTGCCGCAATTCGTCAGCACAACCGAGCCGCACGCGCTGCCCAAGATGCTGGAGCTCTCCGGCGTCTTCATGCTGATGACCTTTGTCATCTTCGCCGTCTACGGCGTGTTCGCGGCTTCGGTGCGCAGCCATATCGTGACGCGGCCGAAGGTGCTGACCTGGATGCGCCGCAGCTTCGCTGCCGCCTTCGTCATGCTCGGCGCCAAGCTGGCGCTGGCGGATCGCTAGATCTCTGATCCGGTTCCGGAAAGCTGATCGCTTCCAGAGCCGGCCGCGGCCCGGACGCCGAGCCGCCAGGCCGAAGGTGGGACGCCGATCATCTTCTTGAAGGCGCGRCTGAACGCGGCTTCGGACTCATAGCCGATGTCCGCCGCGATGCTGGCGACGTTGCTGTTGCCGGCGCTCAGCAGTTCCGAGGCGATTTGCATCCGCCATTTGGCGAGATAGTGCATCGGCGGCATGCCGACGATTTTGGTGAATCGCTCCGCCAGCACCGTGCGCGACAGCGCGGACTCCCTGGCCAGCGCCTCCACCGTCCAATTGTGGGCCGGACGGTCGTGGATCAGCGCCAGCGCCTTCGCCAGATGCGGATCGCGCAGGCCCGCCAGCCAGCCGGTTTGTTGCGGGGGTAGTGACTCCACATAGCGGCGCAGCACGTCGACGAACATCAGTTCGCTGAGCTTGGTCAGCACCGTTTCGCTGCCGGCCCRCTTCTCGGCCACTTCCGAGACCGCCAGCCTGATGAACTGGCCGAGCCAGCCGCCGTCACCTTCGACGTCTCCGGCCTTGATGACGGGCGGCAGCGCTTCGAGGAGCGGATTGAAGGGAAGGGCATGGCAGGCGAGATAGCCGCAGACCAGCCGTGCCGACAGCGGTCCGTCCTTCACGTAGTTGATCGGGAAGGGCGTCTGGCTTGCGGCCGCGATCTCCAGCACATCCGCCGCCGGCGGATCGGCCCGGAGATCGGGCGTGCTCGACATGATGTGCGGGTCGCTGTGGGTGAAGACCACGACCTCGCCGGCTTCCACCGGGATAGCCTCCTGGCCGACGATGCGGGCAAAGCAACGGCCGGACGTCAGCACGTGATAGGAAATCAGATGATCGGCGCCCGGGAGTATCCTCGGCAGTATCGAGGCGGGCGCAGGCGAGCACACCGCCCAAGGGTCCTGGGCCTCGATGTCGAAAAACGTCGCGCCGGTGAGGCGCACCGTTTTCAAAAGATCCGATAGAGCGTCCCCGGCCATTCCACCCCTTTCTCGCGAGCTGCGCGGCATTCCATTCGAGTTCCGGACGCGCTGTCAACGAACGCGGACGCCCCGTCATTCCGTCTCCGGCCGGAAGCTTTAAATCCCAACCGGCGTCAGGAGCTGTCTTCTGTGGACGCTCCGCGCGATCGAACGCAACGAAAGAAAAAGGACGAAAGTCATGACGGTACATAAGGGCGGGTGTTTTTGCGGCGCCGTGGAAATAGAAGTCCATGGAACCGCCGAGGCGATGGGCTACTGCCATTGCAGTTCCTGCCRTTCGTGGTCGGCGTCTCCGGTGAACGCCTTCACGCTGTGGAAGCCCGGGAACGTCAAGGTCACCAAGGGCGCGGAGTTTCTGTCCGGCTTCGAGAAGTCCGCGATGAGCGACCRCCAGTTCTGCACCAAGTGTGGCGGCCATCTGATGACGGATCACCCGCCGCTCGGGCTGGTCGACGTCTATGCGGCCACCATACCGACGGTCGAATTCACGCCGGCGGTCCACGTCAACTACGCCGAGACGGTGCTGCCGATGAAGGACGGGCTGCCGAAGCTTCAGGATTTTCCCGCCGAGCTCGGCGGCTCAGGCATCGCCGTCCCGGAATAGGTCCGGACGATGGCCGACGATTTCAGAAAACCGCAATTCACGACAGGAGAATTTGAATGGATATCGCGACGTTTCGCGCCACGCAGGAACCGATCAAGGATCTTTATCGCAAGGACGCGCGGGCCGCGCTTCTTACCTTGAAGGCCAAGGGCAGTGCCGACGATTCCAAAGTGACCTGCAAGGTTGAGACCGGACGCGGGCTTGYGCTTGCCGGCATCCATCCGAAGGCGGGCRGCAGCGGCCGGGAGCTTTGTTCCGGCGACATGCTGCTGGAGGCGCTGATCGCGTGCGCCGGCGTCTCGATGCGGGYCGCGGCTGCCGTGCTCGAGATCCCGATCAAATCGGCGGAAATCTCCGCCGAGGGCGACGTCGACCTGCGCGGCACGCTCGGCGTCACCGAAGGYGTGCCGGTCGGCTTCAAGGAAATCCGCCTTCGCTTCGACATCGAGTCGGATGTCGAGCAAAGCCGGCTGACCCAGCTCATGGAGCTCACCGATCGCTACTGCGTGATCTTCCAGACCATCCAGCGCAGCCCAAAGACCTTCGTGAAGCTCAACAGAGTGGTCTCGTAAGACTTGCCCGGAACCGAGATCCTGACGGGCAGGTTCCGGGCTCGGCCTGAGCGTGGCTTTCCGCGCCAGGCCCTATCCCTTCACATAGCCCATCGCCTCGACGATTTTGCCATCCGCGACACGTATCAGATTGACGCCGCGCAGCGAATTGCCGTCGGCCGTCCAGAAGCGCCAGCGGATCGTGGCGCGGTCGCCGGCGACGAATGTTTCTTCGAGATCGAAGCGTGTTCCGGGCCCGGTGGCGATCGCCGACCACAATTCGACGCAAGCCGCCTTGCCGATGCGGCGAGCGCCGTCCGGCGCCGGCGTGGTGTTCTCGATCACGCAGTCCTGCGCCACCAATTCGTCCAGTGYCGCCGGATCGTGACGCTGGAACACGTTATTGTAGCGCCGCATGATTTCCGCCGTCTCGGCGGAGCGCTTGGCTGCGGCGATGTCGATGATCTGTTCCTGGGTCATTGGATTTCTCCGTTCGTTTCATTGAGCTATGAGGCTCGCCTTGAGCGTAATGGCTGCGACGCCGGCCAGCGCCCGCGAGACGAGGCAGGCGGCCTTGGCCTTTTGCGCCAGCCGCTCGAAATCCTCGGCCGATATGCCGGCGACGTCGGCCTCCGTTTCGAGCTCGATGCAGGTGATCGTCGGCCCGGCCGTGGTCGCACCGAGATGCACCTTGGCGATCGTGTGGATGCTCTCGGCCGTATGGCCCTCGCCGCCGAGTATGGCGCTGAGTGCCATTGAGAAGCAGCCGGCATGCGCGGCCGCGATGAGTTCTTCCGGGTTGGTGCCCGGGCCGTTTTCAAAACGGGATGGGAAGGAATAGGCGCCTTCGAACACGCCGCTGCCCAGCCGCAACCGGCCGGATCCCTCCTTGAGCGTGCCCTGCCATTCGGCCGAGGCTTCGCGGATTGTCATGGCTGATCTCCTTTCTGGTTTTGCGAAAAAATGCGGTGGTTATGCGCCATCGATGACGACCTTGCCGAAGACATCCCCCTGCTGGAAATGTCGGTAGGCCTCGCGCGCCTCGGCGAATGGAAAGACCTTGTCGATGACCRGTTTCAGCCGGTGGGTGGCGACGGCGGCGAGCATTGCCTCCAGCCCGTTGCGGCTGCCGACGAACAGGCGGCCGATGGTGACGAGGCTGCGCTGGTAGACGGCGCCTGGAATCTCAACCGATTTGCCGTTCTGGTCCTGCACGGTGAGCAGCACGATGCGCCCGTAGAGCGCGCTGGCGATCAGCGACTGCGCGAAGGTCGCCGGACCGCCGGTCTCGACGGCCAGGTCGATGCYACCGGTCGCTTCGCGCAGCTTCATACCCCATTCCGGCGTTTCGGCTGCGGCGATGACAAGGTCTGCGCCGAGCGCCCGCAACCTGTCGGCTTTCTCGGCGCGGGAGGTGACGGCGGCGACGCGGCAGCCCATGAGCTTGGCGAACTGCAGCGCAAACAGCGCAACGCCACCTGAACCGATCWCCAGAACCCATTGTCCCGGCTTCGGAATTTCGGAACCCGTCAGCGCGCTCCAGGSGGTCAGCCCGGCGCAGGTGAAGGTCGCAGCTTCCTGCCATGAGAGATGGTCGGGCAGCCGCACCGCCCATTGCTCGTCGAGCAATGCATATTCGGAGAGCATGCCGTCCAGCGTGCAGCCCAGCTGGTCGACGATGCCCGGATGCATGCGGCCGTCGACCCAACGCGCGAAGTAGCTGCCGGTGACGCGGTCGCCGACAGCAAAGCGCGTCACGCCATCGCCCACGGCCACCACTTCGCCGGCGCCGTCGCTCAGCGGCACGATGCCCGCGCGTGGCGTGAGCGGATAGGTGCCGTTGAGGATCATCGTGTCGCGGCGGTTGAGCGAGGTGGCGCGAACACGCACCAGGATCTGGTTTGCCCCCGGCTCGGGCATTGGTATCTCGCGCATCGACAGCTTCTCGACGTCGCCGAATTCGTCGAGCCGATAAGTCCGCATTTTTTTGCCTCCGGAATATGTAGACCGATTTACATATTATGTAGACCGGTTGTCATATTAACGGCAAGCCCTATAATGCGCACTCCTGACAGAGGTTGACATTCGAGAGGTCGAGGTGGCGACGGACACACGCACCCGCATGATCGAGGCGACGGCGCTGCTCATCCGGCAGCGCGGCTATCACGGCACGTCGCTGAACGACATCTTGAGCGCCAGCGGCGCGCCGCGCGGTTCGCTCTATTTCCACTTCCCCGGCGGCAAGGATCAGCTTGTCATTGAGGTGACGCGCGCCAGCGTGGCCGACGTGACCGAGCGGCTGGGCGCGGCGCTCTCGGAGGAAAGCGATCCCGCCGTTGCCGTCCGCCACATCTACCAGTCGGTCGCGCGCATGCTGGAGGAGAACGAATTCTCGCTCGGCTGCCCGGTGGCGCCGGTCGTGCTCGACGCGCCGAACGATGTTCCGGACCTGGCTGAAATCTGCCGCTCGGCCTTCGAGCAGTGGATCGGATTGCTGCGCCAGGCATTCGTCAGGGCAGGGGTGCCGGAGCGGCGCGCGCAGGCGCTGGCGCTGTTGGTCGAATCCTCGCTCGAAGGCCTGATGGTGATCGYCCGCGCCACCCGCGACCGTACCCCGGTCAGCGTTGTCGCCGATGAGGTGGCGGCGCTTGTCGAGCAGGCCGTGCTCGCCGGCAAGGTGGCGAAGCAAGCTGACGCTACCGTTTGAAGGCAAAGGGCYTTGCCGGCTCCGAAAATATCGGCTTAACTTGCCGGGTCTTGCCGCAACGGGCGGCCGGCGAAGTGGCTTCAGGAGCAGGCATTGGGGCGCAGACAGTCGGATCAGGCGGTTCGCGGACCGCAATTCGCCAGGAATCTCGACTGGAACCTGCTGAAGTTCTTCCATGAGATCGCCAATGCCCGCTCGGTGACCAAGGCGGCGCAGGAGCTTAACCGCAAGCAGCCGGCGCTGAGCCTCGCGCTGCGGCGCCTGGAGGAAAGGCTTGGCGTCACGCTCTGCCATCGTGGCCCGACCGGCTTCGAGCTGACGGAGGAGGGCCGCATTCTTGCCGAGCACTGCCGGGAATTCGCCGGCGCGATCCGTGAAATCCCGGCGAAGCTCTCGGACCTCAAGTCCGAGATACGCGGACATTTGCGAGTGATGTTGGTCTCCAACCTCGTCGCGCCGGCGCTTGATGAGGCGATCGCCGCTTTCCATGCCAAATATCCGGCTGTCGAGCTGATCGTCGAGGTCGCAGCCTGGACCGAAGTGGTCAACTCGCTCATCCAGCATAGGATCGACGTCGGCATCTCGCCTTCGCGGGTGAAGCGCGCGGAGCTAGCCTACCTTCACCTCTTCACCGAGATCCATCGCCCCTATTGCGGAAGGCCGCACAGGCTTTTTGGCAAGAGCATCGCCGATCCTGAGGATCTGGCGAAGGAAGCCTTCGTGCTGACCGGCGCCGACGAGGGCGACGAGCTCACTCAGTTTCGGCTCGAGCATGGGTTCGGCCGCAACATCGCCGGCATGTCCGATCATCTCGAGGAAGCCAAACGGCTAKCGATCCTCGGCATCGGCCTCTGCTTCCTGCCGGAAGGCTACGCGCAAACCGACGTCGAGGCCGGACGGTTGTGGCCGCTGATCGCCGGTGGCGACGTGCCTCGCAACGACATCTTCATCGTCACCGACCCGCAGAGCCCGGAACACATCGCGCGTGACCTTTTCATCGCCGAGATCGTCGAGCGGACGCAGCCGGTGGTAGGAAAGCATTGATCTGATTAATGCTTAACGTTCGATCTTTGGGCGTTGAAGGGAAGAAATCGGGGTTTCATGGTCACGCATGGCGACATTGCATCGGTTCCGTTGATGCTGCCGTAAGGCGAAGACGGGCTGGCATGTCGACCAGGGGAACACCTCGCAAAGGGGATACTGAGATGACCTTGCAAACACCGACTTCGCCCAGGCAGCCATTGCCGGGCGAGGCGCAGCCGGCGATTGCCGACAGCGTCGAGACGATCCTGTCCGTCACCGAGGCGGACCTTGCCGACTATACCGAATCCGTGGTGCCGCAGGCAAAGCGGCGTTCCAACTTCCGCATGCTGGCGCAGTTCCTGTCGATGCAGGCTGTGTTCGGCACCGTGCTGGTCGGTTATGGCGCGCGCTTCCAGGGATTGACGCTTTCCGAACTGACTGTGGCGATGCTGATCGCGGCGGCCGTCATGAGCCTCTATTGCATCGGCTCTGCCAATGCTGGCGCCGCCACTGGCCAGACTCATTCGGTGATGGCCCGCAGCATCTTCGGCACCATCGGCAGCGGCCTCGTCTCGCTGCTCCTGGTGGTCAACRGCATGGCCTTCTACCTGTTCACGGTGAAGTTCATCATCGACATCGCCGGAGGGCTGATGACGCTGCCGGCGGTCGGCATCATCACGGCGTTGCWGGCTATAGTGATGATCGTCAACACTTATTTCGGCTTCGAGGGCGTGCAGCGCTTCGCTCAGTTCGTCGCCGTGCCGGTTATCCTGGTCTGGGGCATCTTCGCCACCATCCTTGCCTTCACCACCGTCTCGCATGACGTGCTGGCGGCGGTRCCGCATGTCGACAACAAGACCGCCATGATCATGGTGATCGGCTCGATGGTCGGCCTGTCCACCTGGGGCAATGAGCCGGACTTCTTCCGCTACGCCAAGGTCGGCCGCGCCTCCTGGTGGAACATCCCGACCATCGTCATTTCCTATTTGGTTGGCGCGCTGCTCTTCCCGGTCATGGGCTACATGATCGCGGCGCTCTCCAACCAGCCCGATTTCGGCCCGAGCATCAGCTACTTCGTCAACTTCACCATGTTCGGCAGCGCGCTGCTCGGCATCGCCGTCATCGTCATCAACCAGTGGGCGGTGCAGGACGGCAACCTCTACATCGCCGTCAACGGCGCGCAGAACGTTCTCTCCGGCATCCGCGGCTGGAAGCGCCAGTACACCGTCGTCGGCCTCGGCCTCATCGCGGCCGTGCTCACCTTCTACTTGCCCAACCTGCAGGACACGTTCAACCTCGTCACCAGCATCGGCTCGACCACGGTTCCGGTCGCAAGCACGATCATGGCGATCGACCTTTTCCTGCTGCCCTGGCTGTTCGGCATCAAGCGGCCGATGTATCGCGTCGCCAACTGGAGCGAGCTCGGCATCGCCAACTGGCCGGGCGTGGTAGCCCTGGCCGCCGGCACGGTCGCCGGCGTCTACACCGCGGGCCTCATCCCGGCGATCAACAGCGACTATATCGGCTTCCCGGCTCTCCAGGCCTGGCTGACTGGCGCGGTCGTCTACCTGATCGGCGTGACGCTGGTCCACAAGCGGGCCGACGTGAAGGCCTTGCTCGGCTTCGCCCGCATCTGAGGCACAATCTGTCCGGAGGCTGCAGCCAGCCTCCGGACGGGGATCCAAGCTCCAGTGTCCGTCGCGGCAGGCCGCACGGGAGGAATTGCCATGACATCCCTCGATCTCCTCATCCGCGCCCCGCGCGCCATCTTGCCTGAAGGCGAGCGCGCCGTGTCGGTCGGCGCCGTCGGCGGCAAGATCGTCCGTGTCGCCGCGCTTGATGCTCCRGACAACGCCCGGGAAACCGTCACACTCGATGCCGATACCGTGCTGCTGCCCGGCCTAGTCGACAGCCACGTCCATATCTGCGAACCCGGCAACACCGGATGGGAAGGCTTTCTGACCGCGACCCGCGCGGCGGCGGCTGGCGGCATCACCACACTGGTCGACATGCCGTTGGACAGCGTACCGACCACCGTGACGCTCGAGGCATTTGCCGCCAAGCTCGAGGCCGCCGCCGGCCAATGCCATGTCGATGTCGGCTTCTGGGGCGGCGCCATCCCGTCGAACCTCGACGACCTGCCGAAGCTGCACGCCGCCGGCGTGCTCGGCTTCAAATCCTTCCTCTGCGATACCGGCACCGACGATTTTCCGGGTATCACGCCCGCGCATATGCGCAAGGTGATGGATGTCGTCGCCGGCCTCGGCTCGCTCTTCATCGTCCATGCAGAGAGCGCCGACGCGATGGCCGCGATGCCGGAGGTCCACACCCACCGCTATGCCGGCTACCTCGCCTCGCGCCCCAAAGGCATCGAGAACCTGGCGATCGCCGAGGTGATCGAGGCGGCCCGCGCCAGCGGCGCCCGCGCGCATATCCTTCATCTGTCCAGCGCCGACGCGCTGCCGATGATCGCTTCGGCGATCGCCGACGGCGTTAGGCTCAGCGTCGAGACCTGCCCGCACTACCTTGCGCTTTGCGCCGAGGAGATCGGCAAGGGCGCGACCGCCGCCAAGGTTGGCCCGCCGGTGCGCGAAGCTGTCAACCGTGAGAGGCTCTGGGGTGGCGTCGGGGACGGCACGATCAGCATGATCGTCTCGGACCATTCGCCCTGCACGCCTGAGATGAAGGAACTGGCCTCCGGCGATTTCGGCGCCGCCTGGGGCGGCATCTCCTCGCTGCAGCTCGGCCTGCCCGTGACCTGGAGTGAGGCGCGCAAGCGCGGCCATTCGCTGGCGGACGTCGCTCGCTGGATGGCTGAGCGCCCCGCCGCGCTCACCGGCTTGGCGCATAAGGGCCGCATCGCGACCGGCTGCGACGCCGACTTCACACTGTTTTCACCCGATGCCGAATTCGTCGTCGATGCAGCCAGCCTGCACCACCGCCATCCGATTACCCCCTATGCCGGCAGGACGCTGAGCGGCGTGGTGCAGGGAACCTTCCTGCGCGGCCGGCGCATCGACCTTTTCGGCCACCCGATGGGTGAACTGATCGCCAGAAAAGCGCAGGCCGGAGAGGAAAGCCGGACACAAGAATTGAGAAGGAGTGCCTGAGATGAAGATCCTGGTCGTCAACGTCAACACCAGCCAGTCGATGTCCGATGTCATCGACGCGGCCGCCAAGACCGCCRCATCCCCCGGCACCGACATCGTCACGCTGACGCCCTTCTTCGGACCCGAAGCGGTGGACTGCAACTTCGAGAGCTACATTTCGGCCGTCGCCGTCATGGACCGCGTGCTTGCCTATGATGAGCCGTTCGATGCTGTGGTCATGGCCGGTTTCGGCGAGCATGGCCGCGATGGGCTGCAGGAACTGATCGAGCAGCCGGTCATCGAGATCTGCGAGGCCTCCGCCCATATGGCGATGATGATCGGCCGCAGCTATTCGGTCGTCACCACCTTGCGGCGTTCGGTGCCGCCGATCGAGGACCGACTGCGGCTTTCCGGCCTTGCCGACCGCTGCGCCTCGGTTCGCGCCAACGGCATGACCACGCTGGAGGTCGATCAGGATCCCGCCGGCGCCATGCGCTCCATCGTCGAGGAGGCGCGCAAGGCGGTCGAGCACGATCATGCCGAGGTGATCTGCCTTGGTTGCGCCGGAATGGCCGGCCTGGAGGAAGCGATCACATCCGAGCTCGGCGTGCCGGTCATCGACGGTGTGGCGGCCGCGGTGCGGCTGGCCGAGGCGGTCGTCGGCCTCGGGCTCAAGACCAGTAAGGTCTCGACCTACGCGAAGCCGGAGGCCAAGCGCATCGACGGCTGGCCGCTGTCGGAGGCGTTGGGATTGGGGCCACGTCCGCAAGGGTTGGCGCTGCGCGCGGGAGGCCGGCGATGAACATGATCGAGAAAGGCCCGGCGCATGATGCTTACGCCATGCCCGAGCTGAAGGAGGATTTCGCTGCGGAGGTCGATCTTGCCTCGCGCTGGCTGGGTGGCAGCGTGCTCGCCGCGAGCGATGAGTCCTTCGGCGAGAAGGAGAGCCTGCTTACGCCGACGCCATCCGCTTTCATCCCGGGCAATTATGGACCGCGCGGCGAGATCGTCGACGGCTGGGAGACGAAGCGGCGCCGCGAGCCCGGCCACGATTGGGCGCTGATCCGGCTGGGTGCTGCCGGCATCATCACCGGCATCGATGTCGATACGTCCTTCTTCACCGGCAATTTTCCGACCACATGCCGCATGGAGGCCTGCGGCGTCGAAGCCTATCCCAGCCCGAAGGCGCTGCAATCGGCCGAGACCGAATGGATCGAGATCGTGCCGCGTTCGCCGCTCAAGGGCGACGCGCACAATCGCTTCGACGTTTCCGACCGCCGTCGCTTCACCCATGTGCGCCTCTCCGCCTTTCCAGACGGCGGCATCGCCAGGCTGCGCGTCTACGGCCATGTCCTGCCTGACCCGCGGACGTTCGACGGTCTCACTATCGACCTCGCCAGCCAGGACCATGGCGGCCAGGTGGTGACCAGCAGCGACGGCTTCTACACCTCGGCCGCGATGCTCAACCGTCCCGACAAGGCCCGCAACATGGGCGACGGCTGGGAAACGCGCCGCCGTCGCGACGACGGCAATGACCATGCCATCATCCGCCTGGCGCTGCCGGGCCATGTCAGGCTGGTCGAGATCGACACCGCGCATTTCAAATACAATGCTTCCGCCGAGGTAGCGCTCTCCGGCGCGGGGGAGGCGCTGCCTGGCGACGATGGCTGGCAGCCGCTGCTTACGCGCCGGCTGCTTCAGCCGGACACACGCCATGTCTTCCGTGTGGCGGAAACGAGCGAGCCGGTTTCTTACGTCAGGCTCGATGCCTATCCCGATGGCGGCATCTCGCGGGTGAGGCTGTTGGGCAAGGTCGACCCCGCCGCGCGTCGCGTCGCCGGCTATCGCTGGTTCAACGCGCTGCCGGCGGGACAGGCCATGCAGGTGCTTGCGGAGCAGGGTGTGGCCCGCGACCTCGCGGAACGGCTGATCGCTGCACGACCTCTGGCGGAAGGGGGCATCGCTTCTTTCGCTGGTGTCGGTTCAGTCGGCGTGAAGTCCATGCTGGATGGACCGGGCGATGAAGCCTGAAGGAAAGCTGGCGCTCAGCCTGAAGGCGCTGCGGCGACTTATTTTCACGGCGATGCAATTTCGTTTCGGAATGCCGATCAAACGCTGATCGCGCTGGCAAATCCTTCGCAAACAAAAAGGGCGCCTTTCGGCGCCCTTTCCATATGCGTCAGCTGGATAGCCTGGACTAGAAGTCCATGCCGCCACTCAAGCCCGCTTGCGGGCTTGAGCAATGTTAGTTGATGGGCGTGCTTTATGGACTTCCGATTGCGAATGATCTTGTCCGAAAAGTCTGCAACTTTTCGGGATCATTCGTCAATTAGAAGTCCATGCCGCCCATGCCACCCATGCCGCCGCCGGGCATGCCGCCCGGCATGCCGCCGGCAGCTTCCTTCTTCGGAGCTTCGGCGATCATGGCTTCGGTGGTGACCAGCAGGCCGGCGACCGAGGCCGCGTCCTGGAGAGCCGTGCGCACGACCTTGACCGGGTCGACGATGCCCATGGCGATCATGTCGCCATAGTCGCCGGTCTGGGCGTTGTAGCCGTAGGTCTGCGCCTTGTTCTCGAGGATCTTGCCCGCGACGATCGAGGCTTCAGCACCGGCGTTCGAAGCGATCTGGCGGGCCGGAGCCTGCAGGGCGCGACGGACGATGGCGATGCCAGCGGCCTGGTCCGCATTGGCGCCGGTGGCCTTGACGTTGGCCGAGGCGCGCAGCAGCGCCACGCCACCGCCGGCGACGATGCCCTCTTCCACGGCCGCACGGGTCGCGTTGAGCGCGTCGTCAACGCGGTCCTTCTTTTCCTTCACTTCCACTTCGGTCGCACCGCCGACGCGGATCACGGCAACGCCGCCGGCGAGCTTCGCCAGACGTTCCTGCAGCTTCTCCTTGTCGTAGTCCGAGGTGGTTTCCTCGATCTGCTGCTTGATCTGGGCGACGCGGCCCTGGATCTCGGCCTTTTTGCCGGCGCCGTCGACGATGGTGGTGTTCTCCTTGGAGATCGACACCTTCTTGGCGCGGCCGAGCATGTTGAGGCCGACATTCTCGAGCTTGATGCCGAGGTCTTCCGAGATGACCTGGCCACCGGTCAGGATGGCGATGTCTTCCAGCATGGCCTTGCGGCGGTCACCGAAGCCCGGAGCCTTGACGGCGGCGATCTTCAGGCCGCCACGCAGCTTGTTGACGACCAGCGTGGCCAGGGCCTCGCCTTCGACGTCTTCGGAGATGATGAGCAGCGGCTTCGAGGTCTGAACGACGGCTTCCAGGACCGGCAGCATGGCCTGCAGGTTGGAGAGCTTCTTCTCGTGCAGCAGGATGTAGGCGTCTTCCAGATCGGCGACCATCTTGTCGGCGTTGGTGACGAAGTAGGGCGAGAGGTAGCCGCGGTCGAACTGCATGCCTTCGACGACTTCCAGCTCGGTCTCGGCGGTCTTGGCTTCCTCGACGGTGATGACGCCTTCGTTGCCGACCTTCTGCATCGCTTCCGCGATCATCTTGCCGACCGACTCGTCGCCATTGGCCGAGATCGTGCCGACCTGCGCGACTTCCTCGGAGGTCTTGATCTTCTTGGCGGCCTTGCCGAGAGCGGTGACGACTTCACCGACGGCGAGGTCGATGCCGCGCTTGAGGTCCATCGGGTTCATGCCGGCGGCAACGGCCTTGTTGCCTTCCTGGACGATCGCCTGGGCGAGAACGGTCGCGGTGGTCGTGCCGTCGCCGGCGATGTCGTTGGTCTTCGAAGCGACTTCGCGGACCATCTGGGCGCCCATGTTCTCGAACTTGTCCTCGAGTTCGATCTCCTTGGCGACGGTGACGCCGTCCTTGGTGATGCGCGGGGCCCCGAACGACTTGTCGATGACGACGTTGCGGCCCTTCGGACCGAGGGTGACCTTCACCGCGTCGGCGAGGATGTTGACACCGCGCAGCATGCGCTCACGGGCGTCGCGGGAGAATTTTACGTCTTTTGCAGCCATAGTTAGCTCCTGACAGGGGCTCGGGAAGAGCCCGAAAACTCAGTTGATGGAGAGGCCGATGATCAGCCGATGATGCCCATGATGTCGGATTCCTTCATGATCAGAAGGTCTTCGCCATTGAGCTTGACTTCAGTGCCCGACCACTTGCCGAACAGGATGCGGTCGCCGGCCTTGACGTCCAGGGGCACGAGCTTGCCGCTTTCGTCGCGAGCGCCGGAGCCGACGGCGATGATCTCGCCTTCCTGCGGCTTCTCCTTCGCCGTGTCCGGGATGATGATCCCGCCGGCGGTCTTGGATTCGGATTCGACCCGGCGAACGACCACGCGGTCATGAAGCGGGCGGAACTTGGACTTTGCCATGTTGTCTTCCTCGAATGAGAACGGTGAGAACTGTTCCTCCATCCGGCGAGGCCGCCGGACATCAGTTAGCACTCACCAATGGCGAGTGCTAACGTGGCGCTGAAATAGGCTGGAGCCGTRCCGGAGTCAAGGCGCGCGCGAGGGGCAAGCGGCGCGAAATTTTTCTGCGGCGGAGCCTTGGGCAGAAACCCGGTGGCTGCCGCCAAGCATGGGCGAGCAATCCTGCCCGTTAGCCCGGGCACTTCGGCGAGCGCAGCACCAGCAGCGGGCAGCGTTCGGCCAGACCGTATGTGCCGCTCGAGGCCAGCCGGACATCATCGAAGAAGGTCCGGGCTTCCTCGGTCAGCRCTGCCGCGGGGGCGAAACTGTAGACGACAGACGAGTTCCGGTAGACGTCGATGGTTCCGATGACCGGCAATTCCCATCCGGTTCGAGCCGACAACTCTTCGCGGTTGGGAAACATCCTGTCGAATTGCTCGAGGATGCCGGTAACCGGAATCGTGTAGTCGGGCGCGCCGGCGATCGCGGTCATGGCCACGCGCCATTTGAGGTCGTGGAAGGTCGAGACGCCGCCGGCCAGCGCAAGGGCGCGGACTTCCCTTGGATCGTCGGGCGTTTCGGGCGAAGCATAAAGTCTGATGGCAGCCCGCCCGTCTGCTCTCAGGGTACGCGCGACCGACGCAAGCAATTTGCGCCTGAAGTCGGCGGCGCCGATGACCGAGAGGCACCCGTCGCCGATCAGTGCCTCGACGCTTGCATCGCCGAACGGCAAATCGAACCAGTCGCCTAGCACCGCCTTGCGCGTGTCGGTGTCGCCCGGCCAAATGCCGGCGATCATGTCGCAAGACTCGTCGACCGACGTCGTCGTGGCGCCAAGCCCGGCGAGTTCGGGTGTCACGCCGAACATGACGACATGCGATCGGCCAAGCCCGAGCTCGCGGTCGTAAGCCTCGACGACTTCCGGCGGYGGCCTCAGCGGCGATCCGAGCAACTGCCAATGCCTGCGAATTGCATTCCAATGCTCCGTCATGCAAGCCCACCCGCTTAGCGCTTTGTATTCGATCGAATAATAGAGGATGCTGAACAAGCCAAGTGGGGGCAAGCATGGCGCGCATCGCGGTGATCACGCATGAGTTGGACCGGTTCCAGGGCCGGCGCGGGCTGCTGATGCGCCGTGACAGCCCCTACATGCTCTTCGACGTGCTGGAAGAACTGAAGCGCCGCGGCCATTCGGTGCAGATACTGAAGGGCATTTCGRCCAAGCCGGCCGCCGACATCGCGGTGCTGCATCTCGATGTGACGGTGACACCGCCGGATTATGCCGAATATGCCCGCCGTTTTCCCTTCTGCCTCAACCTCGGCGCCACCGACATTTCGAAACGCCGCGTCAGCGGTGCAGCAATTGGCAGGGACGATCGCTGGGCGGGAAAGGTCATCGTCAAGAGCAGCCTCAACCATCGGGGAACGCCGGAGCAGCAGCTGAACCAGCGCGCGCGGCGTGCCGGCAAGCCGGAGCCGTTTGCGGGGGTCGAGCCGTTCGACCGGTACGAGGTCCATGCTTCGCTCGCCGACGTTCCGGCCGAAGTCTTCGCGCGCCGCGACCTGGTTGTTGAAAAGTTCATTCCCGAGCCGGAGCGCGACGGCTTCGGCGCCCGCTTTTGGACCTTCTGCGGCGAGCGCGAGCGCTGCACCCGCCATGTCTCGCCGCAGAGCCTCGTCAAGGGCGACGACACCATCCGCCGCGAGCCGGTTCCGGTACCGGACGAGCTTCGCGCGCTAAGACGCAAGCTCGGCTTCGATTACGGAAAATTCGATTTCGTCATGCATGAGGGCAAGGCGGTGCTGCTCGATGCCAACAAGACGCCCGGTCGCGCCCGCAATCTGTCGAGCTTCATCGCCGCCGGCAATGCCAACCTTGCCGACGGCTTCGAAGGACTGATCCGACAGGTTTCATAACCGATCGCCTAGGGCGCTTCACCGTTTCGCGGAAACGGTGAAGCGCCCTATCCGTTTGTTTTTACGCAATTCCGGACGGAAAACCGCTCACACTTTTCCTGGAATTGCTCTAGATGTTCATGCCGCCCGACACTTCGATCCGCTGGGCGTTGACCCAGCGATTGTCGTCGGAGAGCAGCGAGGCGATCATCGGCCCGATATCGTCGGCGACGCCGGCGCGGCCGAGCGCGGTGACGCCGGCCACCATGCGGTTGATCTCGGCATTGTCGCGCACATGGCCGCCGTTGAAGTCGGTGGCGATCGCGCCGGGCGCCACGGTGTTGGCGGTGATGCCGCGCTGCCCGAGTTCCTTGGCGAGGTAGCGCGTGAACACCTCGATGCCGCCCTTCATCATCGCATAGGCCGACGAACCGGGAGCGGCGAAGCGCGCCAGTCCGCTCGATATGTTGATGATGCGGCCGCCATCGTTGATCAGCGGCAGCAGCGCCTGGGTGAGGAAGAACACGCCTTTGAGATGGGTGTTCATCAGCGTGTCGAATTCCGCTTCGGTCGTCTCGGCGATCATCTTGCGCAGGCCGGTGCCGGCATTGTTGACGAGATAGTCGAAGCGGTCGCGCTGCCAGGTCTGGTGAAGCGTCTTCTTCAACGCTTCAACGAATGCCGGGAAGCTGGCGACGGCGCCCGCGTCGAGTTCAAGCGCGGCGGCGCGGCCGCCGGCGACCTCGATCYCGGCAATCGTCATCTTGGCCTCGTCGGCGCGCGAGCGATAGGTGATGATGACGTCGACGCCCTTGCGGGCGAGGTTGAGCGCCGTGTTGCGGCCGAGGCCGCGGCTGCCGCCGGTGATGAGGGCGATGGGGCGAGTGGTCATGGCGAAATCTCCTTCTGTGTGAATGGAGACGCATATACTCGCCTGAGTGGTTGATATAATCGGCTCTGCGTTGCCAACACTATTCAGTCTGTGCGAACAATCGGTCATGGACCGGTTCGACAGCATGCGGTTATTCACCCGGGTCGTGGAGCGGCGCAGCTTCACCGCCGCCGCGGCCGATCTTGGCCTGCCGCGCTCCAGCGCCACCGCCGCGATCAAGCAGCTCGAAGAGCGGCTCGGCGTGCAATTGCTCCGCCGCACCACACGCCATGTCACCACGACGCTTGACGGCGAAGCCTACTACCAGCGCTGCATCGGCATCCTCGCCGACATCGAGGACGCCGAGGGCGCCTTCGGCGCGCGCGAAGTGCGCGGCCGGCTCAGCGTCGACATCAACGGCAACATGGCCCGCACCTTCGTCATTCCGGAACTGCCGGCCCTGCTTGCCCGCTATCCAGGGCTCAGCGTGCATATCGGCGAGGGTGACCGCTTCGTCGACCTGGTGCGCGAGGGTGTCGATTGCGTGGTCCGCGCCGGCACGCTGCCCGACAGCGATATGATCGCGCGCCGCATCGGCATGGCGCGCGAGGCGACGGTTGCCAGCGCCGCCTATGTCGAGCGCCACGGACTGCCGCGCACCCTGGAGGAGCTTGCCGGGCACATGATGATCGGCTTCGTCTCGTCCCGCACCGGCCAGGTGATGCCGCTGGAATTCACCGTCGACGGCAAGACCCGCGAGATCGTGCTGCCGTCGCGCGTCACGGTTTCCAATTCCGACACCGCCGCCACGCTGGTGCGCCAGGGTTTCGGCCTCTACCAGGCGCCGCGCCGCCGCTTCGCCGCCGACATCGAAGCGGGCCGGCTGATCGAGGTGCTGCCGGACAATCCGCCGACGCCGACGCCGATCTCGGTGCTCTATCCGCCGAGCCGGCAATTATCGCCGCGGGTGAGGGTGTTCGTGGATTGGCTGGTGGAGATTCTGGGGCCGAAGCTGGATCCCTGATCGCGCTCAGAGAAACAACCGCAACTGCGCATGGATGRTCGAGCGATAATCCTCGATCGTCATCCGTCCTTCCGCTTCGTCTTGCGTCAGCGCCAGCCGCACGACGCCGCCGGCGAGCTGGAAGATCAGGAACACGATCCGGGCGAAAGCCTCGCGTTGCTCAGGCTCGATCAACGGGACGACCGTTTCGCAGAACATCTCCGCTTGCCGCTTGGTCTCGGCGATATCGAGATTCTTGAGCGCCTTGTCGGCCTGGATCGCGTTCTGCAAATCCTGGATTGCCGGATCGCCGGCCACGCGGCCGCGATAATCATCGAGCAGTCGGTCAGCTGCCGGCATCACGTCCTTGCGTTCCCGCACATTCGCGACGATCTCGCGGAGCCGYGCCCGGCTTTCCTCGGAAAAGCGCTCGTAGAGCATCGCCAGGATCGCCGACTTCGACGGAAAATAATGATAGACGGTGGCGATCGGCCCTCCGGCCAGCGCGCCCACCTCCTTCATCGTCACCGCGTCGATGCCTTTTTCGCCGATCAGCCGCATGGTCGTGGCGAGGATCGCGTCGATGCGCTCGCGGCTGCGCTCCTGTTTGGGCTTGCGCCGCGGTTCCGTCGCTTTTCGCCTCATCTGCGTCATGCGCCAAATCACTCACGCGAATTCGCGGTTGACAAGAAACATGATCAAGTATCAGTTTCGCCAAATGCTGACAACTTGTCAGCTTTCCGACCGAGCTGCAAGGGAGAGCGCCTCGTGACCGCATCGCAAGCCGCGCAGGCGGAAAATGGCGATTGGCTTGTYGGCAATCCGACCGGGCTGCAACTGGCCTCGGCGCTGTGGATCGRCTCGGTCGGCCTGCTGATCCTCGGCTTGCAGCCGGTGCTGCTCGGCGCGCTCTACACCGAAGGCCACGTCACTGGCGACGAGCTCGCGCTGATGGCCACCGCCGAGATGATCGCGATCGCCATCGGCTCGGCGATCGTGGCGATGCTGCTTCCCGCCAGGAACATGCGCTGGAAGAGCGCGGTGCTGCTCGTGCTTTTGGCGTTCGCCAATGTCTGGACCGCTTACGCCGGCAGCCCCAATGCGCTGATCGGCGCACGCACGCTGGCTGGCCTCGCGGAGGGCGGGCTGGTCGCCGTGGCGACGGAGCTGATCGCCCGCTCGCGCCGGGCCGAGCGCATTGGCGGCTATTTCGTCACGCTGCAGACCTTGGCGCAATGCGCGCTGGCGCTGATCCTCGCGCTCTATGCCGTGCCGCGAGCAGGCTCGGCCGGCGGCTTCATCGCGCTCGGCATCGTCTGTCTGCTTTCGCTCGCCGTCGCCTGGACCGTGCCCGACGACTATGCCGACCTTCCCAAGGAAGAGCAGTTCGCCAATGTCGCGACCGTGCCGGCGATCACCGCGCTTTTGTCGATCTTCTGCTATTTCATGTTCTTCGGGGCCGTCTGGGCTTTTCTCGAGCCGATCGGCGCGCAGTTCGGCATCGACGGCCGCACCGTCGGCCTGATGGTTTCGGCAAGCCTTGCCGCGCAGGTGATCGGCGCCATGACCGCGACAATCTTCGAGGCGCGCATCGACTATCGCTTCGCCATCACGATCATCGGCATCGTCGCGGCGATCAGCTCGGTGCTGCTCGCGTCCGGCCCGGGTCTTTCGGTGTTCTGGGCAGTGGCTCTGGTGATGGGCTTCATCCTGCTCTTCATCGTGCCGTACCAGATCCGCCTCGCCATCACAGCCGACGAGACGCGCACCGCCGCCCTCCTGGTGCCGGCTGCCCAGCTCTTCGGCCTCGCCATCGGCCCGATCGCCGCCTCGCTTCTGATCGAAGGCGACAATTTCCGGCCGGTGCCGGAATTTGCCGCCGCCACCGCTTTGGCGAGCGTGCTTTTGCTCGGCGTCTTCGTGCTGGTCGCGCRCCGCCGCGGCCAGCCCTGAGAGGAGGATCATGATGGCAAAAGCCTGGAGCAACTGGTCCGGCTTCGTCACAGCCTCCCCGCAATCGATCGCGACGCCCGCCGACGCCGGCGAACTGGCCGAGCTGGTGCGCAAGGCGCCCGCACCGCTGCGCGTCGCCGGCGCCGGCCATTCCTTCACGCCGCTGGTGCAATCGGACGGCACTATCGTCTCGCTGGAGAAGATCGAAGGGCTGATCTCGCACGATACCGCGAACAACCGGGCGCGGGTGAGGGCGGGGACAAGGCTGGGCGCCCTGATGCATATCCTGCAGGACATCGGCCAGGGCCTGCCCAATATGGGCGACATCGACAAGCAGGCGATCGGCGGCGCGCTCGGCACGGCAACGCATGGCTCGGGTCCGACGCTCGGCGCCTATCACACGCAGCTCGAGGCGCTGCAGCTGGTGGATGGGCGAGGCAAGCTGCGCGATTATGGCCGGGCGAATGGTCAGGACATGATCCACGCCACCGGCGTCGCGCTGGGCGCTTTCGGCGTGCTGACCGAAGTGACGATGAACAACATTGCGACCTATCGGCTGCGCCGCCGCAAATGGGTGCTGCCGATCGCAGATATGCTGCGCGATTTCGAGGCGATGATGGCCGCGCACCGTTCGGCCGAATTCTACTACATTCCGTTTTCCGGCTACGCGCAGTTCATCGCCAGCGACCTGAGCGACGCCGCGCCGACGCCGCGGCCGACCGAGGACGACGAGGCGGGTCTGGCGACGCTGCGCAAGCTGCGGACGGTGCTGCGCTGGCTGCCATGGCTGCGCCGCGCCCTGATAATGGGCGCGGTCAGGAAAGTGCCGGCAGAGGATTATGTGCAGGACTGGCTCAATGTCTATGTCAGCGACCGTCGCACCAAATTCAACGAGATGGAGTACCACCTGCCTTACGAGGAAGGTCCAAAGGCATTGGCCGAGATCATCACGCTGACGGAGAAGCACTTCCCGGAAGTCTATTTCCCGATGGAGGTGCGTTCGGTGGCACCCGACGAATTCTGGCTTTCGCCCTTCTACAAGAGGCTGACCTGCTCGATCGCCATCCACCACGACGCGGCGAACGACCCATTGCCCTTCATGCGCGCCGCCGAGCCGATCTTCTTGAAGTATGGCGGCAGGCCGCATTGGGGAAAGATGCACAGCCTGAAGGCGGCGGACTTCAAGAAGCTTTATCCGCGCTGGGACGACGCGCTTGCCGTGCGGCGCGACATCGACCCGGACAACCGTTTCGTGTCGCCCTATATGGCCGGCCTGTTCGGTATTGAGCGATGAGAGACTATTTCGCCGCTCTGTCCGAGGCGCTGAAAGCCGCCGATATTTTCCGGCCCTGCCTTGTCCTTGACCGCGACCGGCTGGACGGCAACATCGCGCTGGTGAAGGAGAGGCTGGCGCCGGGCCTTGCCGTGCGGCTGGTCGACAAGTCGCTGCCCTGCTTGCCGCTGCTCTCGCACATCGCGCGAGCACTCGAAACCAACCGCTTCATGACCTTCCATCCGCCCGTGACGCAGGCGGTGCTCGACGCCTTTCCCGAGGGCGACCTGCTCTATGGCAAGCCTATGCCGGTCGGTGCCGCCAGGGTCGCGCTGACCAGAGGCGGCGCCGGCTGGTGGTCGCGTGTCTGCTGGCTGATCGACACGCCGGCGCGGCTGGCCGACTATGGCGCCTTGGCCGCCTCGCTCGACACCGAACTGCGCTTCGCCTTCGAGGTCGATGTCGGCCTGCATCGCGGCGGTTTTTTCAGCCCCGCCGAGATCAAGGCGCTGACGATACCGGRGCGGCTGCGCTGCGAAGGCATCATGGCCTACGAGGCGCATGCGCCGGAGATTCCCGGTTTGTTCGGCGGCGCRGCC
Organism: Mesorhizobium sp. LCM 4576; assembly: GCF_001854815.1. Taxonomy (NCBI): domain Bacteria; kingdom Pseudomonadati; phylum Pseudomonadota; class Alphaproteobacteria; order Hyphomicrobiales; family Phyllobacteriaceae; genus Mesorhizobium; species Mesorhizobium sp. LCM 4576. The sequence continues at coordinate 18,794 of NZ_MDDT01000047.1, read as the reverse complement.
AAGGCGCTGAAGCGGGCCTCCGCCAAGGCCGCCGAATTCATCGCCGCCCTCGATCCGGACCAGCGCCGTATCCTCAACATCGGCGGCTCCAAGACCGCGCTGCTGCATGGCGGCGGCGTCGTCAACGAAGTGTCGATCGGCTCGGCCTTCGTGCTTCCGGGGGATTTCGACACGCCCGGCCTCGGCGGCTTCCAGCCGGCGGCCTTCATCGCAACGCCGATCCTCAAGGCGCTCGATCCGATGCTGCCCGGTCCGCCGGCGGTTTCCAGGGCATTGCAGGCGCTCGGCCTCTTTCCGCGCAAGGGCTGCTATCTCTATGGCGGCAAGTGGATGGCCGAGCCGGCGTTTCCCGAAGGCATGAAGCCGAACGGCTTGATCGGGCTGTCGTCCAACCAGCAATTCATGGGCCTGYCGGCGGGCGCCGATGTGAAGCCCGGCGACTACGCCTTCCTGCGGCCGACGCAGAGCGAGGCGGTGCTGCAGCATTTCGGCGCGATTGYGGTGTTCGCCGGCGGGCGGATCGTGGAGTTCTGGCCGGTGCTGCCGATGGGGTGAGGGACGCACGAAGCCGTGATGATCATTTTATTGACTCAGTCAACTAAATGATTGATCCTGTCCACGACAGGAGGACTCCCATGACCATCCACGATCACCCCGGCAAGAAACGCGTCGATACGGTGCGCGCCTTCAATCGCTTCTACACCCGCCAGATCGGCCTGCTCGATGAGGGCCTGCTGAAGAGCGCTTTCTCGCTGACCGAGGCGCGGGTGCTTTATGAGCTTGCCAATCGCGACGGGCTGGTCGCCAGCGACCTGGTGCGCGACCTTGGCCTCGACCCCGGCTATGTCAGCCGGCTCCTGAAGAAATTCGAGGAGCGTGGCCTGGTCGAGCGCGAGGCAAGCGAGGCGGACGCGCGCCGGGCCTTGATCGCGCTGACGCCGGCCGGCAGGGAGGCCTTCGCGCCGCTCAACCGGGATTCGCACGACCAGGTGCGCGCGCTGCTCGACCGCCTGGCGCCCGTCGACCAGGAGAGGCTGGTCAAGGCCATGCGCACGGTGCAGGACCTGCTCGGCGACAGGCCCGAGCCGAAGGTGCCCTATATCCWGCGGCCGCTGCAGGTCGGCGACATCGGCTGGGTCACGCGTCGCCAGGGCATGCTCTACGCGCAGGAATATGGCTGGGACGAAACCTTCGAGGCGCTGGTCGCCGAGATCCTCGGCGAGTTCGTCAAGAATTTCGTCCCGCAATGGGAGCGCAGCTGGATCGCCGAGCGCGAAGGCGAGGTGGTGGGCTCGGTCTTCGTCATGCRCAAATCGCCCAAGGTGGCGAAGCTCAGGCTGCTCTATGTCGAACCGTCGGCGCGCGGCCTTGGTATTGGCCGGCGGCTCGTCGACGAATGCATCACCTTTGCTCGAGCCAAGGGCTACAAGACGCTGACGCTGTGGACCAACGACATTCTTGGCTCGGCCCGCCGCATTTACCAGGCCGCGGGCTTCAAGCTGGTCGACGAGGAACGCCATCATTCCTTCGGCAAGGACTTGGTCGGCCAGACCTGGAATTTGGAGCTTTAGCTCTCTTTCCCGTCTCCCCTTGCGGGCTCACGGGGGAGAAGGCTGATCGGCGCGCAGCGCCGAGACGGATAAGAGGTGTACCAGGAAATCCTGACGTTCCACCCCGCTGGAGCTCTTCAGCCGTCTCGACGCTGTGCCCATGTTCGAAACCCGAACGGTTTCTGAAAATTCTCCGATGTTGGTCGCGACGGCTGGAGAAGGGGGTTGACAAAAGCGCCTCCGCCAGCTGTATGTAACGTTATTACATATCAATCGGAAATGCATCTTTTCAGGCAGGTCGCTTCGAACGGTGACAAGGTTGCGCGGAAGCCCGTTGCGACTCGCGGCCGGACTACCTACGATCGTTACGTCATGGTCCCCGAACCGCAAGGCGAGGGGTGAAAAGGGAACACGGTGAGGCCTATCCGGGTCGAGGCCGTGGCTGCCCCCGCAACTGTGAGCGGCGAGCTCCATCCGAAACGCCACTGGCCGGCAAGGCTGGGAAGGCGGATGGCGCAACGACCCGCGAGCCAGGAGACCTGCCATCGACACGAGTTGACCGGACGGGGTGTGCCGGGAGGAGACGCGGGCACCGGCCTTTCGGYCGACTCGTCCGGCATCCTTCCGTCGCCATTTTGGGAAGTGACGGAAATGCTGGACACCGCATACCATCGTATCATCGTCTGTTCGCTATGCCGCGACACCGTGACCAGGCTGAGGTCCGGCGAGGATCTGTGCGCCGAACTGCGCTCCAGGCTTGCCGGGACTTTGGCGTCGTCTTTTGCTGTCGAGACCGTCGACTGCATGGCCGGCTGTTCGCGACCACTGACCGTCGCCTTCAACGCGCAAGGCAAGRCCAGCTATCTCTTCGGCTCGATCGACAGCGGCACCGATGCCGGCGCGCTAGTCSAGTTTGCCAGACTCTATGCCTCGTTGGCCGATGGCTGGTGCAGTTCCGACCAGCGCCCGGCAAGGCTCGCCGGCAAGATACTGGCGCGCATCCCGGCCGGGGGCAGGGAGCAGGTCCGGTGAGCGCGCCCCTGCTTGAAGCCCGCGCTCTTCGTGCCATGGCAAACGGCCGGACGCTGGTCGAGGATGTCGGCCTGTCGCTGGCGGCGGGTGAGCGGCTCGCGATCATCGGCCCCAACGGCGCCGGCAAGACGACGCTGCTGCGCATGCTATGCGGCGCGCTCCGGCCGAGCGCCGGCGAGGTTCGCCTTGCCGGACGCCGGCTGGACAGGATCACCGCGGCCGAGCGGGCGCTGAGCATTGCCGTCGTCGGCCAGACGGACCAGCCGGATCCACGGCTGGCGCTGATCGACTATGTCGAGCTCGGCCGCGTCCCGCATGCCGGCCTGAGGCGCCGGCACAACGATCGCGACATCGTCGTCGAAGCGCTGCGCCGGACCGGGCTATTGCCGTTACTCGCGCGCAGCATCGGTTCGCTCTCCGGTGGCGAACGCCAGCGCGCACAACTCGCCCGCGCCATCGCCCAGGAGCCGAAAATCCTGTTTCTCGACGAACCGACCAACCACCTGGATCCGCGCGCCCGCGGCGAGCTGCTCGAGCTGGTCGCCGCATTCAACATGACCGTGGTCGCCGTGCTGCACGATCTGGCCCTCGTAGCGCCCTTCGCCACGAGCGTCGCAGTGATGAGCAACGCCCGGCTGCGCGCGCTGGCGCCGCCACGCGACGCGCTGGCGCAGCCGCTCATCCGCGAGGTGTTCGGCATCGATGTGCTGCGCCTGCGGCACCCGACCGAGGACCGCGAGCTCACCGTCTTCGAGCTGCCCACGCGCGCTTCCTCGCCATCCTGAACCTGCCCAACACAAACAAGGAGCATGCCCCGTGAAACGCCTCGCTTTGTCGTTTGCCTTCTCGCTTGTCGCCTCGGCCGCCTTCGCCTTCCCGGTCACCGTCGACAGTTGCGGCAAGCCGCTTACCTTCGACGCGCCGCCGAAGCGCGCCGTCATCCAGGATCTCAACATGGCTGAGATGGCTTTCGCGCTTAAGCTGCAGCCGTCCATCGTCGGGCTCACCGGCATCACCGGCTGGTACAAGGTCGGGCCCGAGTTCAAGGCCGAGCAGGGCGCCATCCCCGAGCTGGCGCCGAAATATCCGACGCTCGAGAACCTCGTCGCCGTGCAGCCCGATTTCTTCTTCGCCGGCTGGTATTACGGCATGAAGCCGGGCGGCGAGGTGACGCCCGACACGCTCGCTCCGCACGGCATCAAGACGCTGGTGCTGACCGAGAGCTGTGTCCATCTCGACAAGAACCGTCCCGCCGCCTCGATGGACCTGCTCTATGGCGACGTCGAGAAGCTCGGCAAGATCTTCGGCAAGGAGGCGGAGGCCGAAAAGCTGGTCCACGGCTGGAAGGCCGAGCTCGCCGGCATCACCGCGAAAGTGGGCAACGCCAAGGGCACGCGCGTCTTCCTCTACGATTCCGGCGAGGACAAGCCCTTCACCGCCGGCAAATTCGCCATTCCCGACGCCATGATCGCTGCCGCGGGCGGTGAGAACATCATGGCAGACATGGCGACGAGCTGGGGCAACACCGACTGGGAGACGGTCGCCTCGCGCAATCCGCAGTTCCTCATCCTGCTCGATTACCAGGATGGCGGCGGCTACAGGAAACTGCTCGATTTCCTCAAAGCGCATCCGGCAATGAAGGAGACCGACGCGGTCAGGAACGAGCGCTTCGTGGCGCTCCGCTACGCCGAGCTGACGCCGGGGCCCGCCAATATCGAGGCGATCGGCAAGATCGCCAGGGCCATGCATCCGGAAGCGTTTTGAGACCGCGGCGCAAGCCATTCGTCCTGGCGATGGCGCTGGGCGCGATCCTGCTGGTCGCGCTCGCGCTGCTTTCGATCGCCTATGGCTCGACGCTGATCCCCTTGCGCGAGGTCGTCGGCGCGCTGGCGCATGCGGCGGGGCTCGACAGCCAGAGCCCGTCCGGCCCGGTCGGCGGCATCGTCGTCGACCTGAGGCTRCCACGCGCGCTCTTGGCGATCGCCGTCGGCGCCGGCCTCGGCGTCGTCGGCGCGCTGCTGCAGACGGTCACCCGCAACGACCTCGCCGACCCGTTCCTGTTCGGCCTCTCCTCGGGCGCGGCCGCCGGTGCAGTCTCCGTTATTACCGTATTCGGCGACACATTCGGCATCTGGACACTCCCGCTCGCCGCCTTCACCGGTGGCGTGCTGGCGGCGGCGATCGTGCTTCTCTTGGTGTCGCGAGTGAAGGGGCAGGGACCGGAGCGACTAATCCTTGCCGGCCTCGCCGTCTCCTTCCTGTTCACCGCTCTGACCAACTATCTCGTCTTCGCCGGCGACCAGCGCGCCGCRCACTCGGTGTTGTTCTGGACCATGGGTGGGCTCGGACTTGCCCGCTGGGACAATATCGGCCTCGCGGCGCTTGGTGCCGGCATCATCCTCGCCTACGGCCTGCGGAACCACCGCCGTTTCGATGCCTTCCTCGCCGGCGAAAGCGCCGCCGAGAGCCTCGGCGTTCCGGTGGCGAGGATGCGCCGCACGACATTCCTCGTCGCCGCCCTGGCGACCGCCATTCTCGTTGCCGTGGCCGGTGTCATCGGCTTCGTCGGCCTGATGATCCCGCATCTCGGCCGGCCGCTGGCCGGTCCGCTGCACCGGCCGCTGATAGCGACCTGCGCGCTCTTCGGCGCGATCTTGCTCTTGGCCAGCGATCTGCTTGCCCGTACGCTTTTGCCGCCGCAGGAACTGCCGATCGGAATCATCACGAGCTCGCTTGGCGCCTTCTTCGTCGTCACCATGCTGATGCGCCGCCGGCCGTGATATCCCGCGCCTTTGGTGCAGCCTGCCCGGCATCGACCCCGTATTTCATCGATCGCTAACCTTTCCGGGCGTTGCATGTCTGCCATGTCGCTTTGCCGGCTTCTGGAACAAAGCATCCTCTTGAATAGTAAGCACGCTTATTATATGTATCGCTCATGGTTTCTGATGGTATCGACAGATTGGGGTTTCTGATCCACGACGTGCAGCGCCTGATGCGCAAGCGTTTCGAGGCGCGCGCCAGCGGGTTGGGTCTTTCCTCGGCGCAATGGCGCCTGCTCGTCCGCGTCGCCAAGGAGGCGGGCGTCGCGCAGGCGCGGCTTGCCGAGCTCCTCGAAATCGAGCCGATCAGCGTCTCCCGCCTGGTCGACCGCATGGAGGAGGGCGGCTGGATCGAACGCCGCCAGGACGCGACCGACCGGCGCGTGCGCATGATCTTCCCGACCGAGAAGGCAAACGCGGCCTATGCCGACGTAAAGAGCCTGGCCGGCGAGGTCTATGAAGAATCCTTGACCGGCGTGTCGGCGGAGGAACGCCGCGTCCTGATCCGGGTGCTCGACACCATCGTGCAGAATCTGACGGACGGCGAGACGTCGTCCCTGGAAAAGATCAAGAATACAGAAGGGCAGGCAGCATGAACGCGGCAGCCAAGATAGAGGACGACAACGTCACCAAGTTCGCTTCGGCGCAGCCGGTCGCGGAAGCCCCGGCGCAGCCGGCGGCCGCTCCGGTTACGACGCCGCCTGAGCCCCAACCGGCCCCGGTCGCGCCCAAGAAGAAGCGCCGCCTTGGCCGCTTCCTGTTGATGGTCGCCCTGCCGCTGGCGCTGCTTGCCGGCGGCGCGTATGTCTGGGTGACGGGCGGCCGTTATCAGGAAACCGAGAACGCCAACCTGCAGCAGGCCAGGATTTCGGTCGCCTCCGACACGGCGGGCCGTATCGTCYAGGTCGGCATCGCCGACAACCAGCTGGTCAAGCAGGGCGACCTTCTCTTTGTCATCGACCCCGAGCCTTACAGGATCGCGCTCGCCCAGGCCGATGCGGCGGTCGCCGCCGCGCGCCTCAACGTCGAGCAACTGCGCGCCGCCTACAGCCAGGCGATGGCGCAGGAGAAGTCCGCCTCGAGCGAGGTCGACTATGCGCAGTCGCAATATAACCGTGCCGCCGATCTCGCGCAGAAGGGCATCAATGCCAAGTCCTCGCTCGACCAGGCCCGCAACGACCTCGACAAGGCCAAGCAGCAGCTGGCCGTCGCGGAGCAGGGCATCGTCAGCGCCAAGGCCGCGCTCGGCGGCAATCCGGACATCGCGACCGACCAGCATCCGACCGTGATGGYGGCGCTCGCCGCGCGCGACAAGGCCGCCTACGACCTGGCGCAGACCACGGTCAAGGCGCCGGCGGACGGCATCATCTACCAGGCCGCCTCCTTCAAGGTCGGCCAGTATGTTTCGGTCGGCACGCCGCTCTTCGCGCTGGTCGAGACCGGCGATACCTGGATCGACGCCAATTTCAAGGAGACCCAGCTCACCAACATGAAGCCGGGCCAGAAGGCCGAGATCGTCGTCGACACTTATCCGGGTCGCACCTTCGAGGCGACCGTCAAGGCGATCGGCGCCRGCACCGGCGCGGAGTTCTCGCTGCTGCCTGCRCAAAACGCCACCGGCAACTGGGTCAAGGTCACGCAGCGCATTCCCGTGCGCCTGGAGTTGACCGATCCCGATGCCAAGATGGCGCTGCGCACCGGCATGAGCGCGACCGTCACCGTCGACACCGGCGTGGCGCGCGGCCTGCCGTCGATCTTCGGCCACGCCACGGCAGGGGAGCACGCGCAGTAACAATACGCCCCCCGCGAATTCGGGGGCGGAGCAGGGGATTGGTCTGATGGGAGGAGTGGGAAGGACAAGCGTTTAAGATCAGCCGCTTGGCGGCGCGATCAAAACCGAAACCTTCGACACGGACCCGTCGGTCCTCAGGTTTCCGGGCGGCAGGCATCCGCTCCAACAGAGACTTTCGGTCGATGTAACCCCCACATCGATAGTCGCGTCCCACCGCGATGAGGGTCTCTCAACGGAAGGCTTTGCCGCCCGGAAGCCCAGTTTACACGTTTTTGTTACCTGCTGGAAGTTCAGCGTCATGAGCAAGCCCGAAGCCTTCAAGGAAGTGCCGCATCGCGGACTGATCACAGTCGCGCTGATGCTGGCGACGATCATGCAGGCGCTCGACACCACGATCGCCAATGTCGCGCTGCCGACCATGACCGGCGATCTCGGCGCGTCGCCCGACAACATCAACTGGGTGCTGACCTCCTATATCGTGGCCGCGGCGATCATGACGCCGGTCACCGGCTGGCTCGCCGACCGGCTCGGCCGCAAGGAACTGTTCCTCGCATCTGTCGTCGGATTCACCATCTTCTCCATGCTTTGCGGCCTCGCCTGGAGCCTCGAGACGATGGTGCTGTTCCGTCTGCTGCAGGGCGTGTTCGGCGCCGCCATCGTGCCGCTGTCGCAGACCTTTCTGCTCGACATCAACCCGAAGGAGCGCCATGGCCAGGCGATGGCGATCTGGGGCGCCGGCATCATGCTCGGGCCGATCCTGGGGCCGACGCTTGGCGGCTGGCTGACGGAGAACTTCAACTGGCGCTGGGTGTTCTTCATCAACCTGCCCGTCGGCATCCTCGCTTTCCTCGGCATGGCCGCCTATCTCCCCGTCATCGCCAAGCGCGTGCGGGGCTTCGACTTCTTCGGCTTCGCCATGCTCTCGCTCGGCGTCGGCGCGTTGCAGCTTCTGCTCGACCGCGGCGGCGAGGTCGACTGGTTCAACTCGGCCGAGATCTGGATCGAACTCGCTCTGTCGCTCACCGGCTTCTGGGTGTTCATCATCCACACCGTGACATCGGAGCATCCGTTCATCGATCCAAAGATCTTCCTCGATCGCAATTTCGTGACCGGGCTGGGCTTCATCTTCGTCATGGGCGTGCTGATCCTGGCCTCGATGTCGCTGTTGCCGCCGATGCTAGCCAACATCTTCGGCTATCCGACCGTGACGATCGGCGTCGTGCTGGGGCCGCGCGGCATCGGCACGATGATTTCCATGCTGGTCGTGGGCCGCATCATGYACAGGATCGACGCAAGGATCCTCGTCGCAATCGGCTTCCTGCTCACCGCGCAGTCGCTCTACACCATGGCGAGCTTCACGCCGCAGATGGACAACTGGCTGATCATCACCTCGGGTGTCATCCAGGGTCTCGGCATGGGCATGGTGTTCGTGCCGCTGTCGGCGGTCGCCTTCGCCACGCTCGACGCGCGCTACCGCACCGATGCCACCTCGCTGTTCAGCCTGGTGCGCAATCTGGGCTCCTCGATCGGCGTGTCGGTGGTCGCGGCGCTGATGGTGCGCAACACGCAGATCAACCACACCGAGCTTTCGACCTTCATCAACCCGTACAACCCGAACCTGTGGGCCGCGTCGCCGGCAGCCGCCGCCGGCGATCCCGCGGCGCTTTCGCAGGTCGACTTGGCCGTCAACGCCCAGGCGATGATGATCTCCTACATCAACGATTTCAAGCTCCTGATGGTGATGACGCTGGTCGCGATCCCGTTCGTCATCCTGCTGCGCAAGCCGAAAGCGGCGCCGGCGGGCGGGGCGCCCGCGGCGCACATGGACTAGGACCGCCGCGCCGGTTGGTCCTAGATCACAGCCGGGACAAGCTGCATCGTTCCAGCGTTGAGTGGTCGGATGAATGCGATGCAGACATTTCCCGTATTCGATCTTGGACAATTCGAGACTGCGAGCGCCGCGCAGAAGAAGGCGCTCGGCCGCGAGGTCGACCAGATCTGTCGCGGCACCGGTTTCCTGGCGATCAAGAACCACGGCGTTCCGCAGGCAGTGATCGACGCCGCCTGGTCGAAGGCGAAGGCTTTCTTCGACCTGCCACCCGAGGAAAAGCAGCGCTCGAAGGCGCCCTACAAGGGTTATCCCTACGGATATCTCGGCCCCGAGCTCGAGGCGCTGGCAAAATCCCGCAATGTCGACACGCCGCCGGATTTGAAGGAGAGCTTCAACGGCGGGCCCCTCCGCGTGCCGCCGGGCATGAAGGACCCGGAGGCGCTGGCCTTCTGCTATGCCGAGACGATCTGGCCGGCCGAGCCCGTGGGCTTCGTCGAAGCCTGGAAAGCGTATTACGCGGCTCTCGAGGACCTGGCGCTGCGCATCATGCGGGTCTTCGCCACCGCGCTTGGCCTGCCGGAAACCTATTTCGACGCTTTCCTCGATACGCCGATCAGCGCGCTGAGGGCGTTGAACTATCCAGAGCAGCATGTCGCGCCGAAGCCCGGCCAGATCCGCGCCGGCGCCCATACCGATTATGGCAGCCTCACCATCCTGCTGCCGCAGGCGGGTTCACGCGGACTTCAGATCGTCACGCCGGACGGCGAATGGGCCGAGGTGCCGCCGATTCCCGGCGCCTTCGTCATCAACATCGGCGACCTGATGGCGCGCTGGACCAACGACCGTTGGGTGTCCACCGTGCATCGCGTCGTCAACCCGCCGGCTGAGCAGGGCGGCAAGGATCGCCGGCAGTCGATGGCCTTCTTCCACCAGCCGAACTGGGATGCCGAGATCACGGTTCTGGACGCATGCCTAACCAAGGGCGAGGTGCCGAAATACGAGYCGGTGCGCTCCGGGCCATACCTGATGGGCAAGTTCAAGGCGACGACGAGATAGGGCCGGGCCGACGGCCTATCGGCCGAGCACCAGCGCCCAGTAGCGCAAGGCAGGATCGCGGCCGTCACGCACATAGGCCAGTCCGAAGCGGCTGAAGTCCGGATCGAGCATGTTGCGGCGATGGCCGTCCGAATGCATCCAGATGTCGAATAGCTTCTCAAGGTCGAAGCGGCCCTCGGCGATGTTTTCGGCCGCGGCGCCCCGCACGCCGTTGTCCTTCATGCGCGAGGCGAAATCCTTGCCCCAGCCTGTGGTGTGGCTCATGCGTTCGCGCGAGGCCATGTAGCCGGCCTGCTGCAGCRCCGCCTGTTCGAGCTGCGTGTCKKGGGTCAGCGCCGGCAGTCCGGCGGAGCTGCGAATACTGGCCAGTGTCGCCGTGGCGGACGAAGAGGCGCCGGCGCCTTCGCCGGTCGGCACCGTGACTGTGCTGCAGGCCGCGATGCCGGCAAGCGCCACCAGGCCGGCTGCCTTGAGCAGCATGCGGCGGTTGAGGTCGGGGAGGGCGRTGATCGAGATGCTCATCCGGCTCTCTGATACCGCCGATCGTGGCTTTTGCCGGGCAGGAGATGAAAGGCAAGGGATGAAAATCGCGTGAAGCGGCGACTTTTCCCGGAAGATCGGCTATGATGCGGTCGTTCTTGAAGTGGCAGCCAGGGGCGGCCACCGCAAGCGGTGACCGACCCGCGTTGATCTGGCGCATGATTGCGTGGCGAGAACCTCCTGGTTTTCGCGCACATGCACTGACAAACGGAGGACGGTTATGGCTGGTTTTCATGTCATGGCGGATGCGTATGGGATGCATGTGCAGCCTACGGTGCGCCGCATCTCCACCTCGGATCTTTGGGACGCGCTGAAGCTCGGCGCCGAGGATTTCTGGGCCAAGCCCTCGCATTACGTGTTCCTGTGCCTGGTCTATCCGATCGTCGGCCTGATCCTGACGCAATGGAGCTCGGGCTCGAACGCCATTCAGCTCGTCTATCCGCTGATGTCGGGTTTCGCGCTCATCGGCCCGTTCGCGGCCATCGGCCTTTATGAGATCAGCCGCCGGCGCGAGCTGGGCATGAACAGCCACTGGCGGCATGCGCTCGATGTCCGCCATTCGCCGGCGCTGCCGTCGATCGCGGTCATCGGCATCCTGCTCTTCGCGCTGTTCCTTTTGTGGCTGTTCACCGCGCAGTCGCTCTACACCAGCCTGTTCGGCGCCGAGCCGCCCGCTTCGGTCGGCGCTTTTGTGCGCGACGTGTTGACGACCGGCAAGGGCTGGACGCTGATCCTGGTCGGCAACGCCGTCGGCTTCGTTTTCGCCGTCGTCGTTTTGGCCACCACCGTCGTTGCCTTCCCGCTGCTGCTCGACCGCGACGTCGGCGCCGTTTCGGCGATCGAAACCTCGGCCCGCGCGGTGATGGCAAACCCGCTGACGATGGCGCTTTGGGGCCTGACCGTCGCCGTATTGCTGGTGGTCGGCTCGATCCCGCTGTTTGCCGGCCTTGCCGTCGTCATGCCGATCCTCGGCCACGCGACCTGGCATCTCTATCGCAAGGTGGTCGAGCCGGAACAGATCCGGCCGGTGCGCCGGCCGATGTAGGACGGCTGGTCCGGAGGGACGGCTATCTTTGCGCCTCGGTCGCCATCTTCAGCGCCAGCGCCGTCAGCACCGTGCCCATCATCCAGCGCTGGACGACCAGCCAGAACGGTCGTCCGGCAAGGAAAGTCGCGATCGAGCCGGCGGTCACCGCGATGATGGCGTTGACGGTGAGGCTGATCGAAATCTGCGTCACGCCGAGCACCAGAAGCTGCGATAGAACATGGCCCTTGGCCGGATTGATGAATTGGGGCAGCAGCGAAAGATAGAGCACGGCCACCTTCGGATTGAGCAGGTTGGTCATCAGCCCCATGACGAAAAGCTTGCGCGGCCGGTCCCTGGGCAACTCGCGCACCTGGAACGGAGAGCGCCCACCGGGCCGTAGCGCCTGCCAGGCGAGCCACAGCAGATAGAGCGCACYGGCGAAGCGAAGCGCGTCATAGGCGTAAGGCACGGCGAAGATGAGCGCGGTGATGCCGAAGGCTGCCGACACCACGTAGAACAGGAAGCCCAGCGCCACGCCGCCGAGAGAGATCAGCCCGGCTTTCGGCCCTTGCGACAGTGAGCGCGAGATCAGGTAGATCATGTTCGGGCCCGGTGTCAGCACCATGCCGAGGCAGATCAGCGCGAAGGTGAGGTGGTTGGCAGCGTCGGGCATTGGGGCTCCATTCGGCCAAGGACTCATCACGGCCGTCCACCGGCCGCAAGACCTTGACTGCGGCAGCTTTTGCGCCAGCGGTGATGATTGGCGAAATCGGCGAAGCGGCCAATCTCGCCCCTTGCGGGGGAGATCAGCAATTTCCACGCCGGCGTGCTTAACCCACCACCCGCAGGTTCGACAGCTCGTTGGCAATCTCCTTGAAATTGTCGGAGAGCGTCGCGCCGGTGGCGTTCCAGAACAGCTTGGCCGGCTTGCTGGGGTTGGTCGGATCCTTGCGGAAGCGGGAATCGGAAGAGCATGCCTTCAGCGCGGCCATCGCCTTCTGGTCGCTGGTATCGGTCGATGACATGTCGAGAGCGACCGTCATGACCATGATCTTGGCCGCCTTGGCATTGTCGCATAATTTCGCCATCTGCTCGTTCATCGCCGCGGTGTAGTTGCTCGACGAATAGTTGAACTGGCCGATGGCGCTCGACGTGCCGCCGAACAGGCGGGTGACCGAAGTGCCGTTATAGCCGACGCCGGTATAGCCATAGGCGGCATAGGTCGACTTGTTGCCGGCCGGGTCGGGATTGACCGTCGAATAGGTGTTCTCGCCGTCGGTGAGCACGATGACAACCTTGTCGTTGCCGCGCTCGGTTTCCGGCCGCCCCTCGGTGAAGGGGGGCGCGCTGGAGACGGTGCGCCAGCCCCAGGCCATGCCTTCGGGCACGTTGGTGTTGCCGTTGGGCTGCATCAGATCGACCGCCGCCTTGATGGCCGCCAGCCCGTCCGTGGTTGTGACGTCGGTGAGCGGCGTGATCGGCGTGGTGGTGCAGCTATAGTTCGGGCCGGCGCCTTTCGACAGCACCGGCGCATCGATTGGYCGGGGCATGAAATACTTGGCCATGTTCGACTGCCTGGTCTTGCCGGTGGTGCTCGAGGGATCGTCGTTCCACCAGCTGTTGGCCGCGCCATAGGTCACCGGCCTCGGCTCATCGGGGTCTTGGGTCACGTACCAGTGGTTGCCGGGTTCGTCCGGGGCGAACATCGGCACGAACATCGTCGCGGGGTTTCCGACGCCAATGCCGGTGTTGTTGGGGCCGCCGGAGGCCGGCGTGTCGTCGACATTATAGGGATAAGGCCGGACCTCGACGCAGCCTTGCCAGCTGGCGAACGGTCCGTAAGTGTCGATATAGTCGTATTCGTCGTGGCTGCGCTTGCAGGTGTGGTTGTCGCGATATTCGTCGCAGACGACGCGCTTGCTGCCGGCGATACGTTCGTGGCTGGTGACGACCTTCATGTCCCGATAGAGTTCGAAGCGAGTCAATATCTGACCCTCTTCCGTGYCCCAGCCGGTACCCTTTTTATACCAGATGCCGTTGGTCTTCTGGGCGTATTTGTCCGGCGCATTCAGCGTCGACCAGTCGAAATTCTCATTGGCGACCGGCGACAGCCCGTAGGTGTCCATCCAGGAGGCATTGTCGTTTTTCGGCCCCACATTGACCGAGGCCGCGAACGGCACGAGGCTGAACTGGACCGGCTTGTCGATCTRCTTGATCTGCGCCGCCTGCTGCGCCAGCGTGTCGACGAGCTGCTTGGCGGCCTGCTTGAGCAAGTCGATGCGCTTCTGTCCCGTGCCTGTGCCGGGCGTTGTCATGGAGCCCGAATTGTCGAGCACCATCGCCACTTCCAGCGTGTTCTTCAGCCGCACCTGGGAGTCCATGGCGAGAGTGATCGGCTTGTTCGCGTCGACCGTCGACGCGCCGACGAGCAGCGAGGAGGATGGATAGAAGTAAGGATGGTAGTTCAGCGTCGCGCTCATGGTGAGCAGGCCGCCGCCGGCCTGGTTGGTCGGCAGCGTGATGTTGAGCGAGATGTCGGCGGGGTCGATGTTGTTGAGGTTGGCGTTGAAGAAGTCGACCGCGTAGGCTCTGATCTGGTCGTCGGTGGCGCCTTCGGCAAGCCGYCGCGCGGCGGCAAAATTGGCGGCGTCGAGCGCGTTCAGCACCATCTGCTTCTGGCGATTGAGCTCGCTGAAATCGACAGCTATCGCCACCGCCCCCATCAGCGGCACCATGGCGATTGCCGTCATGAGCGCATAGTTGCCGCGGCGGTCACGGCAGAATTGATGCCAGAATTTGCGCATTGTACTTGAAGCGGCCCCCCGCCGACGGATTTTCGCCAGGCCACACTTCCACAAAACGCTGAAGGACCGGTTTGGCAAACCGCTCGATTGCTTAACGGAGGCTTCACCAAGCGCTAACCAAGCCAACTGACCGCGGCCATGCCGCGCGACGAAAAACGCCCGCCTTGCGAGCGGGCGTCGTCGATCATTTGTCCGAGCAGATCAGCTGACGATGCGAAGGTTCGACAATTCGTTGCCGATCGCCTTGAAGTCGTCCGACAGCGTTGCGCCGGTCGAATTCCAGAACAGCTTCGCTGGCTTGGTCGGGTCGGTCGGATCCTTGCGGAAACGCGAATCCGACGCGCAGGCCGTAAGCGCCGAGATTGCCTTCTTCTCGGCAGTTTTTTGATTGCTGAGATCAAGGGAAACAGTCATGACGATGATGTTATTAGCCTTGGCGTTGGCGCATAGCGTTTGCATCTGCTCGTCGAGAGCGGCGGTATAGTTGGYGTCCGTATAGGTGCTTTTGCCGACGRCTGAGCTGGTGTTCATGAACAGGCGGGTCACCGAGCCCGAACCGGGATATGCCAGCCCTGTATATCCATAAGCGGCATAGGTTGATCTGTTCTTGGCGTAGCTGCCATCGTTGACTGAACTATAGGTGTTGGCGCCATCCGTGAGCACGATGACAACCTTGTCGTTGCCTCTTTCGTTATTATCTCGGCCCTCGGTGAAAGGCTCATTGCTGGAAAGAGTCCTCCAGCCCCATGCGAGTCCCTCTGGCACGTTGGTGTTGCCCGTAGGCGTCATCGCATTTATGGCATTGAGGATTGTCTGCTTGCCGATAGTCGTCGTTACATCCTGCAACGGTGTGATCGGGCTTGTCGTGCAACCGGCGTTGGGGCCATCGTCTGCCGACACGGTCGAAGCGTTGTACGGTTTGGTTAGAAAATATTTCCGCATATCCGCTTGGCGCTTGGTCACTGTTAGACCGTCGCTCGAATCTATCCACCAGTTGTTGCTGTAGCCCCACGAATTCGTGCTGGTGCGCGTGCTGTCAGTCCACAGATTACCTGCTTCGTCGGGGGCGAACATGGGGACGAACAGCGTCGCGGGAGTGCCTGGGGCCGGAGTTGTGTCGTCAACATTGTAAGGGTAGGGCCGGGCCTCTACGCAGCCTCGCCAAGCCTCATAGGGAGCCGWCGTGTAAGTGTATGTCTGGCATGAACCGTTGCTGTTCTTTTTGGAGCAGGTTCGAGTAGTGGCCATGACATCGCCATAAAGACTGAAGCGCGTTGCCTTCGCATTTTGGCTTGCGCCCCAGCCGCTGCCGCGCTTGTAATAGATATCGCCGACTTTCTCGATGTACTTGTTCGGATCATAGCCGGACGCGTTCTTGTACATCTGTGACCAATCGAAATCCTCATGATGGATGGGCGAAATGCCATCCTGGTCCATCCAACTCTTGTCCTTGTTGGACGGGCCGACATTGACCGAGGCAGAAAACGGGACCAGCGAGAACTGCACGGGCTTGCTGACCTGCCGCATTAAATCGGCCTGTCCGGCCAGCGTGGTCACCAATTCGGTAGCGGCGGTCTTGAGGAGTTCGATTCGCTGTTGGCCGGTACCTGAACCGTTCAGGCTCATCGATCCGGAATTGTCGAGCACCAACGCTACTTCCAGCGTGTTCTTGAGCCGGATCTCGGATCTTGCCGAGAAGGCGAGGTTCGTTTGGCCGGCCGTTCCGCCAAGCAGCGCGACCGCGGCCGGCAGGAAATAGGGCTTGTATTTCAGGGCGGCTTCGAGCACCAGCGTGCCGCCGCCGGCATTGTTGTTGGGCAGCGTTACCGTCAGCGTCGTATTCGCCGGAAGGACGTGCCTGAGATTGGCCTCGAAGAAAGTTTTGGCGTAGGCCTTGGCGTCGGTGTCGCTGGCGCCGGCGACGATCTGTTGTGCCGTCGCGATGCCGGCCGCGTCCAGCGCGTTCAGCGTCTCCTGCCGCTCCCGCACCAATTCGGTATAGTCGACCGCCAATGCGATGCCGCCCATCAGCGGGATCATCGTGATGGCCGTCATCAAGGCGTAATTGCCACGCTTATCGCGAAAAAAATCGCGGATCATTGTGCTTACCCCCGCCAAGGATCCATATTGAGCTACGACGTTGGTCGTATACGGTCTGCTACCATGGTCATAAATCGTTAAATTTCAGCTTGCGCGAAACAATCAACCACGCACTGCCTTTTTGACGGCGCGTTAACCTTGTGCTTTGCGGGCTTGCGGGATGGACCGCGATGGTAGCGGCGGGGAAAGCTCGTGACAGGATGAAGCGCTTCGGTTATGCGGGACCTGCCGTGGCGACCCCTGAACCGAAGGGGCCGCAGCGGCCTTGCCAGGATCAAAACCAAGGACACGGCATGGCGGATTCGCCCGACATCATCGCTTCGCTCGACGATCTGGCGGGGCGCTACGCTGCCATCCTGTGCGACGTGTGGGGCGTCGTTCACAATGGTGAATGGCATTTTCCGGCCGCAGCCGCCGCGCTTGCCAGGGCGCGCGTGGCCAAGGTGCCTGTCGTGCTGATCACCAATTCGCCGCGTCGCAGCGCCGACGTCGTCGCCCAGATGAAGGTCATCGGGGTTCCCGCCGATGCCTGCGACCGGGTCGTCACCTCCGGCGATGTGACCCGCGACCTGATCGCAGAGGGACCCAGGAAGATCTTTCACATCGGTCCCGAGCGCGATTTCACCCTCTATGACGGGCTCGACGTCGATCTCGTCGAGGAGTTCGAGGCCTCCGGCATCGTCTGCACGGGCCTCTATGACGACGAGGTCGAGAAACCCGCCGACTATGCCGAGCTGCTGCAGCGGCTGCGTGCGCGCAATCTGCCGTTCATTTGCGCCAATCCGGATATCCTGGTGGAGCGCGGCGAGCGCACCATCTGGTGCGCCGGCGCGCTCGCGCGCGATTACGCCCAACTGGGCGGCCGCACGTTGATTGCCGGCAAGCCCTTCGCGCCGATCTACGATGTCGCCATGAAGGAGGTCGCCGGCCTTCTCGGCCGCGCCGTCGAGCGCAGCGAGGTTCTCGCCATCGGCGACGGCATGATGACCGATGTCAAGGGCGCGGCCGACAACGGTTTCGATGTGCTCTACGTCTCGGGCGGCATCCACGCTCGCGACTATGGCGATCCGCTGCGGCCCGATCCGGAAAGGCTGGCGGGCTTCCTTGAAAAGCACGGCTACCGGCCGGTCGCCGTCATTCCACGTCTGCAATAGGTTGGTGGTCTGGCCATGACGGGCGCTTCGACATGACGCAAGCCTTCGAACGTCTTTCGGCGGTCGCGCCGCTGCCCGCCCATCTGCGCGGCGGCGTTGTGGCGATCGGCAATTTCGACGGTGTCCATCGCGGCCACCAATCCGTCCTGGAGCGCGCGCTGGCTGAGGCCCGCCGCAATGGCGTGCCCGCCCTGGTGCTCACCTTCGAGCCGCATCCGCGCAAGGTTTTCCGGCCACAAGTGCCGCTCTTCGTGCTGACGCCGCCGCCGATGAAGGCGCGGCTGCTCGCCGGACTTGGCTTTGCCGCTTTGGTCGAGCAGCCGTTCACCCGCGATTTTGCCTCCCTTTCGCCCGAGGCTTTCGTGACCGACGTGCTGGAGAAGAACCTTGGCATCCGCCACGCCGTCACCGGTTTCGACTTTCATTTCGGTAAGGACCGCCAGGGCGGCCCGGCTTTTCTGATGGCGGCCGGAGAGCGGCACGGCTTCGGCGTGACGCTGGTCGACGCCTTCCGCGATGAAGGCGCCGAGGTGGTTTCGTCGAGCCGCATCCGGGAACTGCTTGCCGAAGGCAAGGTGGAGGAGGCCGCCGGACTGCTCGGCTACCGTTTCACCGTCGAGACCGAGGTGATCGGCGGCCAGCAGCTTGGTCGCACCCTCGGTTTCCCGACCGCCAATATGCGGCTTTCGCCGGAAGCGGCCTTGAAGGAAGGGATCTATGCCGTCCGTTTCCGTCGCGCCGACGGCACGCTTCATGACGGCGTCGCCAGCTTCGGTCGGCGTCCGACCGTTGATGACAATGGCGCGCCGCTGCTCGAAACATACGTCTTCGATTTTTCCGGCGATCTCTACGGAGAGACCTGCGAGGTGTCGTTCTTCGGCTTCCTGCGCCCCGAGCTCAAATTCGATGGTCTCGACGCGCTGGGGGCGCAGATGAAAAACGACGAGGCCGAGGCGAGGGCGCTGCTGGCGGGCGTTCGCCCGCTCTCGCAGCTGGACGCCGAGATCACGTTCTAGATCGTCTTCAGCCTACCGCTCAATCAAAAGGCTGACCCGCGTGGGTGAAGCATTTCACCGAATGCGGGTGTCC
>NZ_MDDT01000046.1:0-41388 GCF_001854815.1 Mesorhizobium sp. LCM 4576 | reverse complement strand
AGATGACGATGGCCGCGAAGGCGATGAGCACGCTGTATTTGGCGAGGAAGCCGCGCATACTCGCCTTGGATGCGTTGTCGTTGGCCGAGACGCTCATCGCGAACCCTCCGAACCACGGGCAAAGGATGTGATGGCCACCACCAGCAGGATCAGCGCGCCCTGCACGCCGTTGACCCAGTAGCTGGAGACGTTGAGCAGCTGGAAGCCGTTGGYCAGAAGGCCGATGAACAGYACGCTGAGCAGCGTGCCGCCCATGGTCGGCACGAAGCGGCGGGAGAAGACGGTGCCGAGCAGTGCGGCCGCCAGCACCGACAGGAGCAGCTCGCCGGAGCCGGGCGTGTTGGCCGACAGGCGCGAGACGGTGAGGATGCTCGCCACCGCAGCGCAGAAGCCGCTCAGCACATAGGTGAAGGAGACGTAGAAGGGCACGCTGATGCCCGCCGCGCGCGCCGCCTCGGGATGGCCGCCGACCGCGTAGAGCCTGAGCCCGAACGACGTGCCGTGGACGACCACGATCATAACAGCGGAGAAGACGATCAGCGCCCAGGCAAGCGCGGAGATGCCGAAGAAGCTGCCCGAAACCAGYACGCCGAGCAGCGGGGAGGATGCGCCGACGACCGTGTTCTGGGTGAGCGTGAGTTCCATGCCGGCCGCGACGTTGAGCACGGCAAGCGTTGCCAAGAGCGGCAGGATACCGAGGCCGACCACGGCAAGCGCGTTCAGCGCGCCGACCGCCATGCCGACGGCAATCGCCGCCATCACCGAGAGGAAATCGCCATAGCCCATCGACAGCAACGTGGCGTAGACGGCGGCGCAAAGCCCCATATTGGCGGCGATCGAAAGGTCGATGCCGCCTTCGGTGACGTCGGAGCCGCCGCCGATGATGACGGCCGTCATGCCATAGGCGAGCACGCCCAGGATCGCCGACTGCTCGACGACGTTGATCAGGTTGAAGGTCGAGGTGAAGCCCGGCGCGAAGATGACGAAATAGGCCATGATCGCGGCAAAGGCGGCGATGGCGCCAAGCCGCACGACGAGCGCGCCAAAGCGACGGCCGGCGCTCTTGGCGGCGGCTTGCTTTTCGTCGGACACGCCGACTTCGGTGTGGAGGACTGTCGCGCTCATGCGGCCACTCCATCGGCGTTCGAGCGGGCGCCGGACGAAGCCGCCAGCAGCGCGTCGCTGTTCATCGCGGGACCTGAAAAGCTGCCGGCAAGCCTGCCGCGATAGACGACCAGCACGCGGTCGCAGACGCCGACCAGCTCGAGCAGGTCGGAGGACAGAAGCAGGATCGCCGYGCCCTCGCCCGCCAGGCGATTGAGGAGATTGTAGATCTCGACCTTGGCGCCGACATCGACGGCGACCGTCGGCTCGTCCAGAACATAGACGCGCGACTGGCAGCTCAGCCATTTGGCGATAGCCACCTTCTGCTGGTTGCCGCCGGAGAGCTCGCGCACCAGCGCGTCGCGATGCGGCGTCTTGATCGACAATTCCTTGATCAGGCCGTCCACCGCCTGGTTCTCAGCGCCACGGCTGACCATGCCAGTCCGCGAATAGCGGCGCAGGCTGGCCAAGGAGATGTTCTCGCGCACAGACAGGCCAAGCGCCACGCCATGCGCGCGGCGGTCTTCCGGCAGCATGGCGATGCCGTCACGCACCGCTTTGACCGGCGTCGACAGCGACAGCTCCCTGCCCTCGACCTTGACCTCGCCGCCATCGGCGGTCTTGAGACCGAACAGGCACTGGACGATCTCCTTGGCGCCGGAGCCGAGCAGGCCGGTGAGGCCGAYGATCTCGCCGGCGCGCACATTGAAGCCGATATTCTCGAAGCTGCCGCCAAGCCGCAGGTTGGAAACCTCCAGCACCGGTGCGCCAAGCTCGACCGAGCGCTTCGGAAACATCTCGCCGACATCGCGGGCGATCATCATCGCGATGATCTCGTCGATCGGCGTCTGGCGCGGATCGACTGTGCCGACATCGGTGCCGTTGCGCATCACGGTGACGCGGTCGCAGAGCTTCTCGATCTCCTGCATGTAGTGCGAGATGAAGACCACGGCGATGCCGTCGTCGCGCAGCCGGYGCAGCACGTCGAACAGGCTGTCGACCTCGCGTTTGACCAGCGCCGCCGTCGGCTCGTCCAGCACCAGCACCGACGCCTTTTGCGCCAGCGCGCGGGTGATCTGCACCACCTTCTGCTGCGCGGTGGTCAGGTCCTTCACCAGCGTCCCGGCCGGCAATTCCATGCCGAAGAACCGCTTCAGCAGATCGGCCGCGCGGCGCTCCATGGCGCGGCGGCTGACGAACGGGCCGAGGCCGATCTCGTGGCCGAGGAAGACGGCTTCGCCGACGGTCGCGGTCGGCACCAAAAGCCTGTCCTGGTGGATGAAATGGACGCCGAGCTTTTCGACCGACGCCGGCGTCAGCGTGCTGACGGTCTCGCCGTTGATGACGATCGAGCCGCTGTCCGGCTTGATGATGCCAGCCAGCACCTTGATGATGGTCGACTTGCCGGCRCCGTTCTGGCCGACAAGGCCGAGGATCGAGCCGCGCGCGATCTCGAGGTTCGCGTTTTCCAAGGCGCGCACCGGACCGAACCGCTTCGATATGCCTGTCATCGATACAGCAATGTCACGCTTTGCTGTCTGCATGGCCGTCAATCCTGGTTGGATGTGACGGGCAGCCGCATAGCCATGGCTGCCCGTCGTTTCGTCCGCTCTATTTAACGCCGGCCTTCTCGGCGGCGTCGAGGAAAGGTTTACCCTTTTCAGCGGCATTTTCCTTGTTGATCAGCACCGACGGAACGAAGGTGAAGGGCGGCACCTTCTGGCCGGCCAAGTACTTGGCGGCGTTGTCAACCGAGGTCTTGCCGATCTCATAGGGCTGCTGCGCGGCGACCGCGCCGGCCGACGACTTCGGATCCATCACCATCTTGATGACTTCCGGGCTGYCGTCGATGCCGTAGGTCTTGACCTCGTTGYGGCCGGCGGCCTCGACCGCCTGCGTGGCGCCGATCTGCGGCACGTCCCAGCAGGCCCAGACCGCGCCGATCGAGCCCTTCTCGGGCGATTTGGTCAGCATGTCTGTGACGTTGGAATAGGCGCTCTGCACCGTGTTCGGGATGACGTCGCGCAGCTCCGGCTCGACGATCTTTACATCCGGGAACGAGGTCAGCACATATTTCAGCTGGTCGTAGCGGATCTTGCAGACCGGCACGCTGTRGAAGCCGTTGAACACCAGCACATTGCCCTTGCCGCCCATGTCGGCGACCATCTGCAAGGCGATCTCGGCGCCGATATTGTAGTTGTTGGAGGTGGTGTTGTTGATGGCGTGCGGCGTCGCGGTGTCGACAGTGAACAGCGGGATGCCGGCGTCGCGGATCTTCTGCAGCCACGGGTTCAGCACTTCGAGGTTGCCGAGCTGCTCGATGATGGCGTCGGGCTTCTGCGCGATCAGCGTCTGCAGCTGCGCGATCTGCTGCTGATCCTTGCGGCCGGCGTCGAGCGCGATGACTTCGCCGCCGAGCTCCTTGACGCGGTCCTGGATGCCTTTGAACGCCATCAGGTCCCAATAATGGTCCGTGYCGATGGCCGAGACGCCGATGCGCTTGCCCTTGAGCGACAGCTCCTCGGCGGTCGCGCCGGAGACGGCGGCAAGGCTGCAAGCCGCCGCCAACCCCAAAGCGAGCGCCTTGACGAGGCCTTTCATGGATCTGGTCATTTTTCATTTCCTCCCTTGTTGATCGCTCCGGGCCTTCCCGGAGGATATGCGAAACCATGGTCCTCCGCTTAGGCGGCGGCCTCCTTGTCGCGCAGGCCGTAGCTCGCCATGCGCTTGATGACGTTCTCGATCTCCTCGTCGGACAGGATCGGCGGCTCGCCTATCTGCAGGGCGCCGTGATACTGGCGCGCCAGTGTCTCGACCTCGACCGCCAGCCACATCGCCTGGGCGAGGCTCGATCCGACGGCGATCATGCCGTGCTGGGCCAGCAGGCATGCCTTGCGGTCGCGCAGCGCTTCCACCGCATGCGCCGAAAGCTCCGCCGTGCCGAAGGTGGCGTAGGGCGCGCAGCGTATGTCGCTGCCGCCGGCAACCGCGACCATGTAGTGGATCGCCGGTATCTTCCTGCCCATGATGGCGATCGTCGTGCAGTAGGTCGGATGCGCGTGGACGACGGCGTTGACCTCGGGCCGCGCCTTCATGATATCGAGATGGAAGCGCCATTCGCTGGATGGCGGCAGGCGCCCGTCGACCGCGCCATCCCAGCCCATGAAGACGATGTCCTCCGGCTGCAGCGTGTCATAGGGCGTGCTGGTCGGCGAGATCAGCATACCCTCGCCGTGGCGACAGCTGATGTTGCCTGATGTGCCCTGGTTGATGCCGAGCTCATTCATCTGGATGCAGGCGTCGATGATGGCCTGGCGCACATCTCGGTCCGAAACGGTCATGCGATATTCCAATCCTTATTCGGTCCGCTACCAGGCCGTGTAGCCGCCATCGATCGACAGGATCGCGCCGGTGACRTAGCTCGAGGCCGGCGATGCCAGGAACAGGATCGCCGAGGCGATCTCCTGCGGCGTGCCCAGCCGGCCCATCGGGGTCATGTCGATCCAGGTGTTGAAGAGTTCGGGACGCTCGCGCATCTTCAGCGTCATCTCGGTGCCGACATAGCCCGGCGCCAGCGCGTTGACGCGCACGCCGGATTTCGCCCATTCGACCGCGAGCGCCTTCGTCATCATGTGCACGGCGCCCTTGCTCACCATGTAGGACGGCGCCGTCTGCGGACGGTTGATGATCAGGCCCGACATCGAGCCGAGATTGACGATCGAGCCCTTTTTGCGGGCGACCATCGAGCGGCCGAAGGCGCGCGAGGCCCAGTAGACGCCGTTGACGTTGACATCCATCACCAGGCGCCATTCCTCGTCCGGCGTGTCGAGCGCGGTGTTGAGGCGCGCGATGCCGGCGCTGTTGACCAGGATATCGACCTTGCCGAAATCGGCGACGATCGCAGTTGCCATTGCCTCGACGGCTTGCGGATCGGTGACGTCGAGCACGCGGCCTTCGACGCTCGCCACGCCGGCGGCCTCGAGCGCTTCGGCAGCGGCCTTCAGCCCATCCGTGTTCATGTCGAGCAGGACGATATTCGCGCCGCAAGTCCCGAGCGCCTTGGCGGCCTCGAGACCGATTCCGCTGGCGCCGCCGGTGACSACGGCGACCTCGCCTGCCACGTCGAATTGCGACCGGTAATCCATGCACGTCCTCCATCAGGACAGGCTCGAGCGCGGGCAAAACTCCGCCCTCGCCGCCGAGGCAGCGCCGCAAGCCGACAGGTCCTGATAATGCCTCCGGGTCAGGCTCCTCCCGACCCCATGAAAGGGACGTTACAGAAGCTTCCCGGGGCCGTCAATCTGGTTATAACCAGAAAACAGAATCTTTTTTCGATGCACGCAAGTCAGGTGCGATCGACGCCGTTCACCGTCGCCGACGGCTGCTCGACCGCCATGTGGATGCGCGCGACGGAGGAGTTGTAGAAGGCCTCGTAATATTCGAGCGCGGCGCCGTCGGCGTCATAGGCGATCGACTCGATCTCGATCAGCGGCGTGTTGGCGGCGACGCCCATCTCATCAGCCTCTTCCTTGGTGGGAAGGGCCGCGCGCAGCCAGCGGTCGGCGCGCTTCACGGTGAGGCCGAAGACGGCGCGGATGGTGCCGAAGATCGACTGGTTTTCCGACAGGATGTTCTCCAGCCCCGGCACCCTGTGCCCCGGCAGGCTGATGCGCGTCATGGTGATCGGCGCGCCGTCGGTCATATAGACGCGGCTGATGCGGACCACGCTGCCATTGGCGGGAATGCCGAAGACCTTGGACTCCTTCTCGCTCGGCGGGCAGCGGTAGACCTCCAGCGTGCGGGTCGAGACCTTGTGGCCCTTGGCGGTCAGGTCGTCGAACACGCCGAGATTGGCGGTCATGAAGTCGACATGCTCGCGGGGGGCTGCGACGAACATGCCCTTGCGCGGCATCTTGATGATGCGGCCCTCGTTGGAGAGCGAGCCGATCGCGGCGCGCACGACGGGACGCGAGACGCCGAAGAAATCGCAGAGCGCCTGTTCCGACGGAATGCGCGAATTGGCGGCCAGCAGRCCGGTGTTGATGGCCTCCTCGACCTGGTTGCGCAACTGCACCCAGAGGGGTGCGGCCTCATCGCGGTTGAGCTGGACCTTGGAGCCGATCGAGCGGAAAGCCTCGGCCGCCTCGGCATCTTCCTGGTCGTAACGAGGACGCCCGCGCATTCTGGTTGCTTGTTCCATCCGGTCCTGCCGCATTTCAGTTGCCGCGACTCAGCAAGCGGCAGCGCCTCCCTAGCGGAGACCACCGGCCATTTTCACGCTCTCCGGCAAGTTTCGCAACCATAGCATGGCGGCCGCCCCCAGAAGCGGTCCGGGAACCAAGAGCAGGAAGGCCCAGCGCCAGCCGCCGATGAAATCGGCGAAGCGCGGCGTCAGCCAGATGGCGAGCACCGTCAGCGCGAAACCGGCGCCCAGTTGCACCGAAAGTGCGGTGCCGACGAAGCGGCGGTCGGCAAGCTCGGTGACGGCGGCGGAGAACTGAGCCGAATCGCCGATCACCGAAACGCCCCAGACGATGGYCACCAGCAYGAACAGCCAGAGCGGGYCGGTGAAGAGAAAGCCCATCAGCAGCGCACAGCTGCCCGAGACGAGCATCATGCCGGCGGTGGTGGCGGTGCGGCCGACGCGGTCCGACAGATAGCCGCCGAGCAGGCAGCCAAGGATACCAGAGGCGACGACAAGGAAAGTCGAGAGCGACGCGGGAGCGGCGGTCCCGATCGCCTGCGCCTCGAAAGCGGCGCGCGTATAGGCAAGCAGCCAGGCCCACATGGCATAGAGTTCCCACATATGGCCGAGATAGCCGAGATTGGCTAACAGCAACGGCTTCTCGCGGAACACCTGGCCGATGCGGGACGGCTCGAACACCGCCTTGCCGAAGGGATAGGGTCCCTCCTTGGCGAACAGCAGGAAGAGCAGCGCGCCCGCCGCCGTGGCCACGCTGGCGGCGGCGACCACGGGACGCCAGTCGAGCGCGGTCGAGGCGGCGCGGAAGAGATGCGGCAGCGCCGAGCCGACCGTCAGCGCGCCGATGACCGCGCCGAGCGCCAGCCCCCGGTCGCGGGTGAACCAGGTGGCGACCAGTTTCAGCGCCGGCGGATAGACGCCGGCAAGCGCGGCGCCCGTGACGATGCGTGCGGCGATCACGCCGCCCGGCCCGGGATGAAGCAGTAGCGTCGCGTTGGCCAAAGCGGCGACAAGAGCCGCGGCCGCCATGAGGCGGCTCAGCCGCACAAGGTCGGGAAGATTGATGAGACTCGCCGCCAGCGCGCCGACCACGAAGCCGACCTGGACGCCATTGGTCAGCCAGGCTTCGGCGCTGGCGCCGAGCGCCAGTTCCTGCTTGAGTTCCGGGAGGATGGCGGTCGCCGAAAACCAAGTGGTCAGCGACAGCACGACCGCCAGGCAAAGCAGCGACAACACGCGCCAGCGCTCGCTGTCGGCCGCCATGTCGAGCCGGCCGTCGCCGACCGTGCTCATGCGCTTTGCAGCGGAACGGTGAAGACCGTGGCCGTGCCGGTGAGGCAAAGCTCGCCCTGGCCGTTGCGCACGCTGGTCTCGATCTTGCAGATCGGCTTGTCGGGGCGCACGTCCTTGACCTCCACGCGGCCGGTGATCTCCTCATCGACGCCAACGGCCTTGACGAACTTCCAGGCCACTTCGAGGAACACGGTTCCAGGCCCGGGCAGATCCTCCGCCACCAGCGCGTTGAGGATACCGGAGGTGACGCCGCCCTGGACGATCAGCTTGCCGAACACCGATTTCTCGGCCAGCGCGCGGTCGTAATGCAGCGGATTGCGATCGCCGGTGATATCGGTGAAGGCCTCGATGTCGCTCATCTTCGTGCGCCGCGTGCGCTCGGCGAAGGCGCCGACCTGCGGGCGGCCTTTCACGACGCCCACCCAACCGTCTTTCGTTCCGGTGCTCATTGCGGCTTCTCCTCTGCTCTGTTCGACTGGTTTGAAGGCCGGCAGGACGCGACCGCCGATGGCGGTCGGCGCAAGAAGCAGCATGTCCCCGACCTGTAGCGGTCGTGTGCCGGCCAGGATAAAGCTCAGTATCGTCGGGCCTTCGGCCAGCTCGACCAGGCCGACCAGGTAAGGCACGGCGGGCAGCCAGCCCGGATGGCCGGGCTTGTGCACTTCCGAAAAGGATTTGAGCCGCCCCCTGCCCGATGCGTCTTTCCAGACCAGCCGCGTGCTCCAGCAATGGGGACAGATCGGGCGCGGATAGAAGACAGCCTTGCCGCAGTCCTCGCAGTGCTGGATGGTCAGCCGGCCTTCGGTGGTAGCATCCCAGAACGGCTTGGTCAGCGCGGTGATCGTCGGCCCTGGGGTCTTCAGCGTGTTCAAATCGATCGCCATCAGGCTGCTCCCAGCACGAGCGCGGTCGCTTCGCTCATCGTCGCGCCATTGCCGGTGACCAGCGCGAGGCCGGCCCTGGCGATCTGGCGTTCGCTCGCCTCGCCGCGCAACTGGCGCACCGCTTCGACGACATGGGTCATGCCGCCGGCAAGGTCCGGCTGGCCGAAGCCGAGCTGGCCGCCATGCGTGTTGAGCGGCTTGTCGCCCTTGTGGGAAAGGTCGTGGTCGTTGAGCCATGCGCCGAACCCGCCCGGCGCGCAGAGGCCGGCATCCTCGATCGTGGCGGCGACCATGATCGTGTAGCAGTCGTAGAGCGACAGAAGGTCCATCGCGCCGGCCTGCGTGCCGGACTGCGCGAAGGCCCGCGCCATGGYGCTTTTCAGCGGACCGGAGGTCAAGCTCGGCGCCTGGCTGACCGCGCGGTGCGTGACCTTCTCGCCGGCCCCGAGCAGATGGACCGACGGCTTGCGCAATGAGCGCGCGCGTTCGGCGGAGGTGACGACGACAGCCTCACCGCCGGCGACCGGCATGACGATCTCGAGAAGATGCAGTGGCGAGGCGATCAACGGCGAGGCCAGCACCGCTTCCACATCGGCCGGCTTGCCGAAGAAGATCGCATCGGGATTGAGCTGCGCATTGTCGCGGGCCGCGGCGGCGATCATGGCGAAATCCCGCGCGGTCGAACCGTATTGCGCCATATGCGCCTGCATCAGCAGCGCATAGGAGATGTTGGCGCCCGAGGCGCCGAAGGGCACGTCGAACTCGCGGATCGGATTGCGATTGGGCGAGCGCGGCGCCGTCTGCTCGCGGTTGTTGGCGAGCACGCAGAGCACCGTCTCGCACATGCCGGCCTCGATCGCGGCCGCCGCGCGCCAGACCATGCCGGCGCCGGACGCGCCGCCGAGGTCCACGACATTGGCCATGGTCGGCGCGAGACCCAGATATTCGGCGATGGTCGCCGGCACATGCTGCGGCGTCTCGCCGACCTGCGGCCCGACCAGCAGCCCGTCGATCGCCGCCGGCTCCAGCCCGGCATCGAGCACGGCCAGGCGCGAGACCTCGGCGATCATCTCCAGCGTCGTCACGCCGCTGGTCAGCCGTTGCGGCTTCAGCTCGCCGATGCCGACGATCGCTCCCTTCGACCCGCTCATGCCGCCTTGCTCCGGTCGAGCGCGYGGTATTCCTCGAGGCAGGCCGGATTGGCGAGCGAAGCCATGTTCTTGACCGGCTTGCCCTCGAGCGTCGTGCGGGCCGCGCCCTCGACGCGCTTGCCGTTCAGCGTGTAGGGCACGGCCTGCACCGCGTGGATGCGATGCGGCACATGGCGCGGCGAGGCGCCTTCGCGAATCGCTTGGCGAATTCGCGCGGCAAGCTCGGGGGTCARCGCAAAACCGTCGTTCAGCCTGACGCAGAGCACGATTTCCTCGTCGCCCTCGATGGGCGCTCCAAAGACCAGGCAATCCTCGATCTCGGCGAAATTCTCGCAGGCCGCGTAGATTTCCGCCGTCCCGATGCGCACGCCGCCGGGTTTCAGCGTCGTGTCCGAGCGGCCGTGGATGATCCCCGAGCCATAGGCGGTCATCTCGGCGACGTCGCCATGCGTCCAGATCTCGCGCCGCGCGGCGAAATAGGTGGCGTGATAGCGCTGATCGCCGTCCTTGCCCCAGAAGGTCAGCGGCATGGATGGGAACGGCTCGGTGCAGACGAGATCGCCCTGACGGCCGATGACCGGCGCATTGCGCTCGTCCATGACGGCGACGGCGAGGCCGAGGCCTTTTGTCRTCAATTCACCACGCCGCACTGGATGGATCGGCGATCCCAGCAGGAAACAGCCGATGATCTCGGTGCCACCGGAGATGGAGGCAAAGATCATATCGCGCTTCACGTGCTCGTAGACCCAGTCGAATTGCCCGGGTGAGACGGGTGCGCCGGCCGACAGCAGCGAGCGCAGCGATGAGAGATCGTGCAGGCTCCCTGGCGCGTAGTTTTCGGCGGCGAGCGTGGCCAGATATTTCGGGCTGGTGCCGAAATGCGTGACGCGGGCGCGCTCGGCCAGCTTCCAGAGCGGGCTGGGATCGAGRCCGTCGGCCGATCTCAGGATCGGCGCACCGTCATAGAGCACCACTGTCGCGTGGCAGGCGAGGCCCGAGATCAGCCAGTGGTACATCATCCAAGCGGTGTTGGTGTACCAGCTCATGACGTCGCCCGGGCGAACATCGCCATGCAGCAGATGCTCCTTCAGATGCTGGAGCAGCACGCCGCCGGCGCGATGGACGATCGCCTTCGGCGCGCCTGTGGTGCCGGAGGTGTAGAGCACATAGGCCGGATGGTCGAAGGGCACGCGCTCGAAGCTGAGCGAACCGTCGCCGCCGAAATCGTCGAATGAAATGCAATCCACCGCGCAGTCCGGCCCGGCGCCCGCTTCGCCGGTCAGCACCAGCGTCGTCACCGTCGGCATGGCGGCGACGATCTCGGCCAGCCTGCCGGAAATGTCGTGCTCCTTGCCCGCATAGCGGTAGCGGGGTGCCGCGAACAGCACCTTGACGCCGATCTGGCCGAGGCGGTCGACGATCGCGGCGGCGCCGAAATCCGGTGAGCAAGACGACCAGACGGCGCCGATCGACAGGGTCGCCAGCAACGCCACGAGGCCTTCGACACGGTTGGGCAGGATGCCGCCGACACAATCGCCCTTGACGACACCGGCCGCGCGCAGGCCATGCGCCGTCCTGGCGACGAGCCGCCGCAATTCGGCGAGCTTGACGGTCTGGAAATGACCGCCCTCATCGACCTCGATCACCGCAACCCTCTCGCCGTCGCCACGCAACAGGTTTTCCGCGAGATTGAGYGAGGCTTCCGGCAGAAAGCGGCTCCCGGTCATCGGCGCATTGTCGTCGCGCAGAAAGGAGATCGCGCCCGGATCGCCGACGACCTCGGCGAAATCCCACACCGCACGCCAGAAGGCGCCCGGATCGCCGACCGACCAGCGATGCAGCGTCTCGTAGTCGCGCGGGTCGAAGCCGTTGGCCGTCGAAAAGCGCGCAAGGTTGGACGATTGGAACGCGGCCGGCGCCGGCGTCCAAAGCACGGATGACATGGATTTCCTCCCGCAACGCAGGCCGGGCTCGATGCCGCGACCTTGCCTGCCGATGCGTTTCATGATTATTGGTTATAACCAGAATGTCAAGCGGTGATCCCGCCTGTGTGGATCGCCCTGCGGAGGATCAGAAATGGATGCCGTGTATATCGTTGCCGCCAAGCGGACGCCCATCGGCAAGCTGAATGGCGCGTTCGCCAGCCTGTCGGCGGCGGAACTTGGCGGGCAGCTTATCCAGRCAATGCTTGCCGATACCCAGCTCGCGCCCGATGCCGTCGGCGAGGTGATCATGGGCCAGGTGTTGACCGGAGGCGCTGGGCAGAACCCGGCCAGGCAGGCTTCACTGAGGGCCGGCCTACCGGTCAGCGTTCCCGCCATGACCGTTAACAAGGTGTGCGGCGCCGGCCAGAAGTCCATCCATCTCGCCGCCCAGGCCATCCGCTGCGGCGACGCCGATTGCGTGATCGCCGGCGGGCAGGATTCGATGACCTCGGCGCCGCATGTCATTCACGGCGCCCGCGCCGGTATCCGCATGGGCGACCGTACCGTCAAGGATTCCATGATCACCGACGGGCTGTGGGATGCCTTCCATCAGGTGCATATGGGCGTGACCGCCGAAACGCTGGCGCGGCGCTACCAGATCACCCGCGAGGAACAGGACCGTTTCGCGCTGCGCTCGCAGGAGAAGGCCGACGCCGCCATCCGGGCCGGCAGGTTCGACGAAGAGATCGTCCCGGTGTCGATCAAGACCAGGCAAGGCGATGTCGTCATCGAGCGTGACGAGCATCCCAATCCTTCCACCACGATTGAAGGCCTCGGCCGGCTGAGACCGGTCTTCGATGCAGCGGGGACAATCACCGCCGGCAACTCCTCCGGTCTCAACGACGGCGCGGCGGCGGTGCTGGTGATGTCGGAGGCGCGCATGAAGGAACTCGGCCTGACGCCCCTCGCCCGCATCGCGTCCTACGCTTCCGCGGGCGTCGAGCCGATGGATATGGGCCTCGGACCGGTGGCAGCCTCGCGCCGCGCGCTGGATAAGGCCGGCTGGCGCGCGTCCGACCTCGATGTGATGGAGATCAACGAAGCCTTCGCCGCGCAAGCCATCGCGGTCAACCGCGAGATGGGCTGGAACGAGGACATCATCAACCTGAGCGGCGGCGCCATCGCGCTCGGCCATCCGCTGGCCGGCTCCGGCTGCCGCATCGTGGTGACGCTGTTGCACGAAATGGTCCGCCGCGGCGCGAAGAAGGGCCTCGCCTCGCTCTGCATCGGCGGCGGTCAGGGCGTGGCGATCTGCCTGGAGCGGTGAAGCCGTCAAACAAACAGCGGTTCTGCGTTTTTTCGAGAGAGGGTGAACGCCCTACGCGTTGCGCCTCCTGCCCTCCATGAGGTCGAGCACGGCCTGGGCTGCATGGAGGACATTGATCAATTGCGGCCAGCGTGCAGTGCCGCCGCTCAAGCGGCGGCTGAGCATCGACCCGGACTCGCGAGCCGTCCTGCCATACTCGATCGCTTAGAGCGCTGCGGGACGCGAACCGGGACAGTGCAGGAATGCCGACATGAAGCGTGWCAAAAAGTTACGCCGCAGCCGATCTTCGAAGCGCCAGTCGTAATCGCGTCGTCATGTCGCTCCGCGCGGCCCGGTGGGACGCCGGACGACAACCGGGGAGAGAGGAACCGCCCCTCTCCCCGAGGCCTTTACGGACGGACGCGGATGACGGTCTTCCCCGCGCGCCGCTCGGYCGAATTGAAGGTTGCGACRRCATCGTCGAGAGGTGACACCTTGCCGATGTTCGGCCGCAGTCTTCCGTCCCGCACCCGCTGGACTATCTCGGATAGCTGGACGCGATCGGCCTCGACGACGAAGTCGACCGTCAGTCCGTCGGCGGGTCGAACATCCGTCGGCGCGACGACGGTCACCAGCGTTCCTCCGGCCCGGACCAGCGCTGCGGACCGCTTCTGGATCTCGCCGCCGATGACGTCGAACACCAGGTCGACGCCGCCGATGTCCTCCAGGGTGTCGTTCCCGAGGTCGACGAATTCATTTGCACCGAAGTCGAGAGCCTTCTGGCGGTCGGCGGTGCGGCCGGTGCCGATGACGTAGGCGCCGGCTTCCCGCGCAAGCTGCGTCACGACCGAACCGACGGCGCCGGCCGCGCCATGCGCCAGCACGCTCTGTCCCGCCTGAAGGCGGCCATGCTGGAACAGGCCCTGCCATGCGGTGAGGCCCGAGATCGGCAAGCTCGCGCCCACGGTGAAGTCGACATCGCCGGGCAGCGGCGCGAGGTTGCGTGCCTCCATGGCGACATACTCGGCGAGCGTGCCGTCGCGATGCCAGTCCGACAGGCCGAACACCCGTTGGCCGATCGACAGCCCCGTGGTGCCGTAGCCAAGCGCGGTGACCACACCGGYCAATTCATGGCCGAGGATCGACGGCGTCCGGTCACGGAAGGCCCGATCCGTCCAGGTCGAGGGCCACTCCAGTTCGGTGTTGACGAATCCCGCCGCGTGAACCTGAACGACGACGTCGTTTATCGCGGCTTGCGGCTCGGGCCGCTCCACCAGCTTCATTCCGGCTGGTCCCGCAGTCTGGTCCGTTACAACGATTGCTTTCATGGGCATTGTCTCCTTGTTCGTTCGAGGTAAATTGCAGGGGTGGGAGGTCTTTTCGATCTCTCACGCTGTTGGCTATCGGTTCGAAGCCTTCCGCGACGGACTTGATGCCGAATTGCTGCGTGATGCCGACGACGGCGGGCGCTTCATCGTCAGAAGCTCCGTCACATCATGCAGATCATCTGCCGATGCGATGGCAATCGTCAGYCATTTTCCGTCGATGTATGTCTTGGCTTCATCGTAGAGCTTGACCAATCGCGKGCGCCAGACATAACGCCGCTGCTCGAACTTCTCTCGTTCTGCTCCACCCATGACCACGACAGCCGAAAACCGCCGGTATTCCGGCACCAAGGTGCAGAGCGCCTTGGTCTTCTTGTAGCGCAAGGACCAACCGCGGTTCTTGCCGCCGTAGAGCCAGTCCGGCGTGAAAACCCCAGGATAGGATTCGTCTATCCAGCTTCGCAGCTCGCCCCAGCGCTCGAACGCCTCCGGTCCGATCCATTCGCGGACGGCGCCGTCGTCGGGTGGCGCTGATTTATCGGTGATCCTGTCGCCGATGTGGGGAAGCGTACCGCCATCAGCGGCTGTTGCTCTGGTGCGGGTAGGCGACATCGTCAAAGGACCTCGTGTTCATAGTCCGGCGGACGCCGGAGGGTTCAGATGCGGGCGTGCCAAGAGTTTGCGGGGCGCGCCTCAGAATGCCGGCGCGACCCGCCCCAAGGCAGGGCGGACACCGCGATACGGTCCACCGGCGCTTGCGAGCACTGCAGGCCAACCATCGACGCCTCGAAGCTCTCGCACGACCGTCAGATCGATCGCCGCCAAGGCCTTCTCCCTCGCCAATGCGGCCTTGTCCCCGTCAAGAAACGCGGTGGCCTGCACCGAGAGGAATTGCAGGGTCTTCAGCCCAATGGAGTTCAGCGCCAGCGAGAGATACGGTGTGAGAAAATCGGGTTGGTTCGCTCGCTCGCCGGAGAAAACGCCACCGGAAGCGACGCCGATAAACACCGGACGATCCCGGAGCATTCCCACCTTTCCGGCCGGTGTCGACTYCATCGTGCGACCGACGCGCAGGATCTGGTCGATCCAGGCCTTGAGGATCGAGGGAATGGTGAAGTTGTACATCGGCGTTCCGATGACAATCACATCGGCTGTCTCGACTTCCCGAATGAGCGCCTCGGAAACATCCACGGCGCCCTTTGGAGGCGCCGCCAACGTGGCCGGCGTCGACAGCGCAAATGCGTAGTCGGCCGCGGTGTGAGGCAACGGATCCGCTCCCAAATCACGTCGACTGATGCTCGCCCCGGGCGCAACCCTAAGGAGCCTTTCGACGATCGCCGCCGAAAGCTGGCGGCTATGCGATTCCTGTCGCGGACTGACATCGATATGAAGAATGTTCATGTGACTGTTCCAATGGCTTCACGAGGTTGCGACAGGACCGAGCTCAGATCGAGCCGGCCGGCATCACGGCTGGAAAGTCCTTCTCGTGATCGAACACGTTGTTGAAGAAGTTGGTCAGGGAGTACATCGCCACCAACGCGACGATCTCGATGATGTTCGCATCCGTGTAGCCAACCCGGCGAACCGCTTGCAGGTCGGCATCACTGACGTGCCCCCGAGTCTCAATGACCTTGCGCGCGAACTGCAGAGCCGCGTCCCGCTTAGGGTYCCTGGCCCGACCCTTGCGAGCGAGAATGACGTCATCCGCCGGCAACTTGGCCATATGCTCGGCCGTGAAGCTGTGAACCGTGAGGCAATAGTTGCAACCGTTCACTTCGGAGACCGCGAGGCCGATACTGTCACGCGTCTTCACGTCCAGGGCCTTGCTCAGCGAGCCGAGCAGAGTGGCCCAGGCGTTGAACGCGATCGGGCTCTGCGCGAAGGCCGCCATCATATTGGGTGTGAAACCGATATTCCTGGTGAAAGCGTCGAGCGTCGGTTTGGATTCGGCCGGCACCTGTTCCGGTTTCAGAGCAGCGGTTCTCGCCATCGTAGTCTCCATAAGCTTCTGAAATGATTGAGGATTATGCGAAGTCCAGGACATCGGCCACAGGCAGGCGCGGCTTCTGCGGCCAGTTGCCAGCCCGCTCCGGCCCGACGGTCAGCAGCATGACCGGCACTTCGTCCTCGGCCAGGCCGAACTCGCTGTGCACGGCCTCGGCGTCGAAGCCGATCATCGGCGTCGAACCCAGGCCCAGYGAACGGGCCGCGTAGATGATCGCCGCGGCGCCGAAGGTCGCGGAGCGCACGGCTTCGTCGCGCTGACGCTGCGGCTGGTTGTCATACAGACCACGAGCGGGGATTTCCCAGTCCGGCACCAGACGCGCCGGCATGATGCCCGCTTCCACCACGGGCGCCAGACGGTCGGGAACGGTGCTGGCATCGGCAAGCTGGCCGATGATGATGAAGGTCACCGCGGCGTCGGTGATCGCGGGCTGATTCCAGGCGATCGGACGCAGCCTTGCCTTGGCTTCAGGCGAGCGTACGGCGATGAAGCGCCAGTTCTGCAGGTGGAAGGAAGTTGGCGCGGACGTGCCGATACGCACCAGGTCGCGGATCTGGTCGTCGTTCAGGGTGGCGGTAGCGTCGTAGTACTTGGCGGCACTGCGGCTCAGGATGGTTTCGATGACGGCGTTGGTCGCGAAAGCGTTTTCGCTCTTCCYGGTCTCCCCGAAGATCTCGGCGGCGATGCGGGTCGCGGTTCCGGCGGTGGCGGCGCTGATGCAGTTCATTGGATGGCTCCCTTATCAAGTGATTACGGGAGCCAATTTACGGTCAGGAGTGATAATTTCGAGACTGAATTAACTCAATATGATGCGCAAAAGGATCAAACTACGTCGTCCTGAATCTTGGACCGCGCGGCTTACTCGCCCTTGCGCGCCAGTTGCCGCCACTCACCCGGCGTCATTCCCATCCTTTCCGCGAAGACATGCCGGAAGGCCGAAACGGATTGATACCCAACGGTCTCGGCCACAGCTTCCGTGCTGATCGCCGGTTTCCTGAGCTCGTTGGCGGCYAGGCTCATGCGCAGATCGGTCACGAAGTCGAGGGCGGAGCGACCCAACTTGTCCTGAAACTGGCGCATGAACGTGGCGCGTGACATGCCGCACAAATCGGCCAGTTCGGGCAGCTTCCAAGGCCGTGCCGGATTGGCGAACATCGCGGCCATGGCCGGAGCAAGGCGCGGATGGCCGGCCAAGGCCAACAAGCCCTCCGGGGCTTTCCCCGATTGGCTCGCCGCGCGCAGGACCAATGTGAACAGGGCCGACGAAAGCGCGTTGAGAATGGCGCGTCCTCCGGCTCGGTCGCCGGCTGACTCCATTCGCATCAGCCCGACAAGACCGGCAAGTTGGTTGGRAGCGGACCCGATGCCTTCTTCCGCATGGCCGTCCGTTGCCCGCGCCACCAGATTTGTGGGCAGGTAGCTGCGGATCAGCCGATCATGGGGCGGCGCGACGAAAAATCGCCCGCACAACAGATCCAGTTGCTCGCCCTGGCTGTCGTTCTCGCTCAGCATCCATCCGGCGGAGCCCACGCTTTCGTGCGTCCGGATTGGTGTTTGCCCGCTGCCGTCGTGCAGCACATGCGGCGCACCGTGGGGGAGCAGCACGATATCTCCGCTCACCAGCTCCCGCACCGTTTTCGACTCCGGATCCTCGAGAACGGCCCGGCCMTTGACTATGACGTGATAGGGGATCTCGTTCGCCGCCGCTCGGCCCCAGGCGACACGCCACGGCGCACCATAGGCGCAGCGAACCTCGAGCTGGCCGCTGACGGTGATGATTTGCAAGAGATGGCTAAGCCAGTCCACTTCAGACATTTGACCTCGAAAACCGGAAACGGTGAAACATCTTATCGCAATTGTGCACCGGTTCTACTTGTCGCCCTCGTTTCCAACACTGGCTCCGTTCCGGGCCTAGATGGTGAGCGAGCCACCGAGCGCTAATGTTCGGCTATCGCGTGGCTGAGGCATCTGTTGTGGCTCATGTTGGCCGCGATCTTCAGAGTGTTCGCAGACCGCTCGGCGCTCAACCAGGCTTCTTGACGGACGACGCTGGAGTTGTGCGCGCACAGGCAGATGGGAAGTCGGACGTCGCAGGCCAGATCTCAGCTGGACGATTTCGTGGGCGATCAATCCGTTGGCGCTTGAGATCGTAAGACCAAGACTGGAACAGCGATTTTGCCGGTCGTGATGCGGCATGGGGCTATCACCCGCACCGGTGTCGGATGTCGTATGTTAGTTTACTGGCACGAAAGGTGGTTCTGCGATACGGCTTTTTGACCAAGTGACTCTGGGAGGAGCAATGGTCGAGATCATATCGAAGCGCGACGGCTCGCGACGCGAGGACGTCGCGATGAAGCGCTTGATCGAGCAGAACCGCGCAACCATCACGCGGCTCGCCGACCATATCAGCGGCGGAAGCTATTCGGCAGGCAAGGCGCCAAAGCCGAAGCGCAGGCAAAAGGCCTCATCATCCATTCCGTCGGCAGCGCAAGGCCCGCCGTCGAAGCAAGCCCCAGTATCCGCATCAGCCTCAACGGGCGGGTGATCATGGTGGACGAGAATTCGGGCCGCCAGCTGCATCATATCGGCGATCTCAGGTTCCGGGACGGCAGCGACGTCTTTGTGCTCGCGACCAAAGCCAATCAGTATTTCTCGCCGGTCGACGAGGGCATCGCGGCGGCATTGTCCGACCTCGCAGTGRCCACCGATACGGTGGCAGGCGAGACCGCGATCGTGGACGGGGTGCCGCAGGCAAACCCCGGCCATATGAAGAGCTGGTTGCCGCACGACATACTGATCGTCGAGATGCTTACCAACCTCGAGGAACTGACACCGCGATCGCTGTTCCTTGCAATGCCCCTGAACATCGACGAGGGGTCGGGATCGCCGATACGGCCCGTCGCCTTCTGYCCGGCCTAACCCGTTGCGCCTCTGCGAAGGCCMTCGCAAAGACGARGCCGCGCGGTCGTTCGAATCTGCCGAGAGATGCCGGCCATCGCAAGGCAGGCGATTGCCTGCATGGCCGCATCAATGCGACGCAAGCTCTATACGGCCTCAGCCCGAAGACGGGTTCCGGTCGGGACATCTGAATAAGTCTGGAGGAAACGATGAATCTCAGTGGCAAGACGGCCATCATCACGGCGGGCGCATCGGGCATAGGCCGGGTCATCGCGCACCGCTTTGTCGAGCAGGGCGCGCAGGTCTGCCTTTGCGACATCGCGGACGATGCCTTGGCGGCCGTGACCAGGGAACTGCCGTCGGCGATCGTTCTGAAGGCCGACGTGTCGAAGTCGTCCGACGTCGCCGCGCTTTACGACGCCTTTCTGGCGCGCCATTCGCGGCTCGACATCCTCGTCAACAACGCCGGCATCTCCGGCCCGACCAAGCGGGTCGAGGACATCACCGACGAGGAGTGGAATGAGACCATGGCGGTCAACGTCAGCGGTCAGTTCTACATGGTGCGTAAGGCTGTGCCGCTGTTCAGGCAGGCGGGCGGAGGTTGCGTGATCAACCTCTCGTCGGTCGCGGGCCGACTCGGCATGCCGCTCAGGGCACCCTATTCCACGTCAAAATATGCCGTGCGAGGGCTGACCGACGTGCTGGCGGTCGAACTCGGCGAGATCGGTGTCCGCGTCAACGCCATCCTGCCCGGCCTGGTCGACGGGCCGCGTGGGCAACGGGTGATGCGCGAGCAGGCGGAAAAGCGTGGTATGACGCTGGAAGAATGGATGCCTTTCTTCCTTCACAACATCTCGATGCACACCATGATCGACATGAAGGAGATCGCCGACGTCGCCGTCTTCCTCGCATCCGACCTCGCGCCGCATATTTCGGGACAATCGATCAGCGTCTGCGGCAATTTTGAGAGCTATCGCGGGCCGAAGACCGCGGGCCACTAGCTGCCACRCCAATCTACGCCAAAATAGCTGTTTCGCCGAATTCTGTAGGTTTTTCCCCTACTCCCACTCGATCGTCAATAGAACTCATATGTATCTGTTATATTTATATAATTCCTTCAACAATTACAAAATACCGTCGAAAATACCGTCAAGTTTTTACACTGTTGAAAAGATTGCAACAATGTGGTGGCAGTCGCGGCATGCACGCTTTTAGGCACATCATTTACGAGCGGCCGCCTGGCGAATTCCAACGTGGAGCCCCCCGCGATCGCCAAGAGTGATCTCCGCTCTTGYTCGGAAACGAGGTAGAGCGGGCGAGAGGTCGCATCGGAAATGGGCAGACGGGAAGCTAGCAGCATGCGCAGCGCTCGGTTGATCGTCTCGATCACCAAAGCTCCGCATTGGCTCGTCGATGCTCTTGGCCGCTCTCTCTACTGGTCATGCGACGCGCTTTTCAATTCGTCCTCAACTCTTCACAACCACTCATTCCGAGTAACGGCGTCACGCAGGTCCGACGCTTATAACGCCACTTTGGGTCAGCGCGGCACGTACGCGCTGCGCGCGTTCGCGATCTCCGAGCCGCCGCCTCGTTTGCTCTATCTCGCTTTCAAGGCGCTTAGGYGGGCGCATAGGTGTCGCCATGCCGGATGACCAAATAGGCCGCCACGGCAAGATAATGTTCGAGCTCGGCTAATAACGAATTGGTTTCTGGGACGATTCCGGTCAACGTTCGACAATCTGCAGGCTACGTGTTTCCCTCTCCCTAGAGGCCTGGTTGCAAGCGGATCAACTGCACCTTTTCATTGATTTAACGAATCCGATCGCAATATGCCAATACATCTTGGCACAGAAGCGTGAGTGCTTCAAAGGACCGCATTCACCGCGCTTGAGGCTGGCGAGATCTTGTGCGACTGATTTCTTACGCTCGTGCAGTTGGAAGGTTTGGTACGCACGAATCGCTCGGCGCCGGCAGCCCACGTTCGAGCTACCGAGCGATGGATTGGGGGTGGCTGGAGAACTGGCAGATTGGGTGGCGCGCACTGGGTCCGRCTTGACCAAGCTACTCGGAACCTGACCCAGGCAGGCGTCGCGATCTCTCCGACATGCGCGCTACGGGAAGGCCATCCTTTCTGGCTTTGGCAAATGCTCGGTCACCTTCCAGAAACCCTGCCAACATGAACGGGATGAGCTCGGCCACCGTTTCAGACTCGCCGTAGGTTTGACGATATAGTGCGGCATAGTCGTTGAGAGCTTGGCTCAAAGCCGCACTGACAGTGATGGTGATCTTCGCAGGTGTCCGGTCGGGAAGCTTTCCTAGTTTTAGGCTGGCCATGATTATTCCTCTTCAACCCGTGTACGGCCGGAGCAAGACGTCTTTGTACAAAATCACCCGTAGCGGCCAACCCGGGCGGACGGTGATGGTGGGCTGAATATTCAGGTTCTTTTCGGTGATGCGTTGGCCGGCTTGGCTGACGTTCTGTTGAGTGGATTCTCGGATCGCCTTGACGAGGTCGCTTTCGTTTTCCCCGAAGCTCAACTCGGTGCCGACCCCTAGCAATGTGGCCATCGCAACGCCCTTGATCAACTGCCAAACATGGAAATCCACCTTGTCCTCGAGCCCCGCATAGCCGGCAGTGTCCGTCGCCGGYAGATTGTCGATTTCGATCGAGGAACCATCGGGCAGGATTATTCGCTGCCAGACCAGCAGCGCGCGCTTCTGTCCAAAGGCGACGACGCTGTCATAGGTGCCGATCAGGCGCGATCCCTGCGGGATGAGCAAGGTGCTGCCGGTGACAGTGTCGTGCACATTCTCAGTGACCTGCGCAACGACCAGACCGGGCAAATCGGAGTTGATGCCGGTGATGAGACTTGCAGCGATCACGCTGCCGGCCATCAGTTGATAGGGTGATGCGGGCGTCTGCAGCGCATGCGGATTGTAGATCCCGCCCGTACTCCGTTGGCTGATGAAATCGAGCTTCCGCTGTTGGTTGTTCTGATCGCCTTCGGCTGGTGCAACGGAAGCTGACGTGGCGGCGGCACCGGCTTGAGGAAGCACCTCAAATGGCTGCTGRCGGGCTTGCCCGTTGTCCGGGCCATCRGTCTGCTTCGGTCGATTGTCGATCCGGAACATGACTTGCGACTCGCGCGCCGAAATTGCCTGCTGGGCGAGCCGTTGCTCCTCCGCGGAAACCTGCTGCCCCGGCGCGATGCCGAGCTGGCGTTGCCGCTCAAGAATGGGGCGGCCGAGGTCGCCCGGCAGCGGCGGTCCAAGCACGGGCGCCTTTGGCTTCATTGCGGAATAGTCCTTGGGCAGGCTATCGAGACCCTCGGCTGTCGGCTTGCGCTCGGTGTTATAGCGGTCTTCCGTCAAGTCCTGGATGCGCAGAGCTGGAGCCCTCAGCGCGACCATGGTGACGCCGAATATTGCTCCGGATCCGACTGCAGCGATCGCGATGATCACGCCGCGCCTGAACCGCACAGCACGGCGGGGCGAGGCTCGCAGCTGCAGCTGCTCGGGATCGAGCTTCGGCGGAGCGGTGGAATGCGACGTGTCAGTCATGGGCGTTCCMCTCATCTGCCGAGACTAGAAAACAGCGAGTTTCGCCGCGCCGGTTGCCGTCCGTCTGTCCGGGTGATGCGGACCACTTGCTGCTGCTTGGTGCCAAGCCGCAGTTCTGCCGCCGCAAAGAGGCGATCGACAACGTAGTAGTTGCCGCGCATGCGGTAGTTGACGAGCTGGTTGCTGCCGTCAGCACCGACGATGAAGAGCGGCGGCGCCTCGCCCTGGTCAATGCGGCGTGGGAATTCGATATAGACCTTGCTGCCGTCGTCGAAGRCACGCGTCGGTCTCCATGGCGGTGTGTCGCCTGAGATGGCATAGCGGAAGCGAATGTTCTCGAGCRCCACATTCGACGCGACCGGCATGACAGCCTCGGCTTGCGCGTTGCCCTGCCGGAGCGCAATGATCTGGTCCTCGCTATACGTCCATGAGATTGCCGCCATTGCGGTCTTGTCAGTGCTTTGGAGCTGCAGGTGATATGTCCGCCGTTCCGTGGTGATCACCAGGTTGGTGCTAAGCCCCGGCGCGAAAGGCTTTACCAGCACATGGGTGCGCTGATTGTCTCCGGTGCCGCTGACAGTATTGCCAATGACCCAACGCACTGTATCGCCGGCGGAAACTGACGTCAGCTTCTCGCCGGGTTGTAGGGCGATATCGGTCACACGCTCGGGTGCTGCGTAGAGCTGATAAAGCGCGCCATCGGCAAAGGGATAGACCTGGACCGCATTGACATAGCCGTATTTGGTGGGCTGCTGTGTCGCCGCCTTGTTGGCGTCCGCGACACGTTCTTGAGGGGTGCGCTTGTCCTCGACGACTTTGCCTGGGTCGGGCTGCAGCTGGCCCGGCAAAGGCAGCGGCTTTGGCACCTCGACGATCCTGACCGGCTTCTCCGGCGGCTTCTCGATTGCCGCTGCTTTGAAGTCGGCAGCATCATAGGAAATCTCAGGTGGCGTCACCGGCTTCGATGCGCAAGCCGAAAGGACGGCTGCCGACGCTGACAGGATCAGCGCGGCACGGAGCGATGGGGCTCTATTGGTCATTGTCGGGCTCCTTCGGGGAAATGGATGTTGGCGTGGCGCTGTCGAGTTCACGCGACCAGTCGATGGCGTTGATGAAGACGCCGAGCGGGTTGCTGCGCAGTTGCTCGGTATTGCTTGGCGGGCGGATCAYGATGGTGAGGATCGCGGTCCAGCGCGTCGTGCCGGCCAGGCTGCCGCGCTCAAAAATCTGCTCGGTCCATTTGACCTGGAACGAGCTGTCGGAAGCCCTAACCACGCTGGTCACCTGCACCGACACGCTGCGCGTGCCGATCTGCCCGAATGGGTCGTTCGCCTTGGCGTACTCGTTGAGGAAGAGTGCTGCACGGTCGGTGGCAAAGTCGTAGGCTGCCAACCAATTCTGCCGTACCAGCACTGGGTCGGTTGAGATGGAACGGACATTTTGGATGAAGCGGCCGAGATGCCAGGCGATCTGGGCATCGGAAGGTTGGTAGTCTTGGATCGCCGGCGCGACAGCACGCGCCTCGCCGAAGCGGTCGACCTCGACGACGTAAGGCACGACACGGCTTTGCATCGACTGCCAAACGAGACCAACGGAGAGCCCGGTCGCCAAGGCGAGGCAGCCAAGCGCCATCAGCCGCCAATTGCGGGCCTRCACCCGCGACGAGCCGATGCGCTCATCCCAGAGTTGGCCGGCCTTCTGATACGGCGTGAYGGGCTGGGGTGTCTTGCTGTATCGTTGAACGGGTCGCTTGAAGAACATCTAGTCGTCCTTGTCGTTGAGAGAGGGATTGGCGCTGCCGCCTGGCCTGTCACCCTCGCGGACAGCCTGAATGGCGGCGTGGCGATGAGCACGAGCAGTCTGTTCGGAACGCAAGCGCCTTGCCCATGTCGGCRCTGAATCCGCGGTCGTGCCGGCGGAACTTGCAGTCATGGATGGGGTCGGCGAGCCGCCGGTGGCGGTCCATGCGGCTTCGCGCCCGGCATTGACGCTGGGCCCGAAGCTTCCCGCGGCAGATCCTGCTGCTCGCATCACGGCGCCGCCGGCGGCCGCGGCCACGCCCTGCATTCCAGYAGCCACACCGGACAGGCCGGTGTCAGTCGAGGTAGCACGTCCCAACTGCCAAGCCGAGGAAGTTGCCGAGCCCATGGTCGTGCCGGCTCGGATTGCAGCGAGACCGCCGCCCGTTCCCATGCGTGCACCGGCGAACGCCGTTCCCCCGGCAACGAGCGCCGATCCGGCAGCGGCCGCCGTGGTCCCGAGCGCAGCACCGGCGCCAAGCTGCGGTGCACCGGAGACCAGCCCTGAAGCGATCCCCGGCCCGAAGATGCCCAACCCAAGCAGCGCCAGCGCGCCCAGCACCTGTGACATGGCCGCCGCCAGATCAGGCTCCTTGCCCTGGAGCGCTGAAGCGAATTCGCCGAAGAGCGTGGAGCCGATACCGACAATGACGGCGAGCACCATCACCTTGATGCCCGATGAGATGACATTGCCGAGCACGCGCTCGGCCAGAAACGCCGACCGGTTCCACAGCGCGAAGGGCACCAGAACAAATCCGGCCAGCGTGGTGAGCTTGAATTCCAGGATGGTGATGAAGAGCTGGATCGAGAGAATGAAGAAGGCGATGATGACCAGGAACCAGGCTACGAGCAGCACGAAGATAGTCAGCGCGTTACCGAAGATTTCCGGAAAACCCAAAAGCTGACTAGCCTGATCAAGCAGAGGCCAGGCGCCCTCGAAACCGGTGGCGGCGATGCGGCCCGGATGCAGGAGATTGTCGGCGGAGAGATTGCCGGAGGACGCGTTGATGCCGAGCCCCGCGAACGACCGATAGATGATGTCGGCGAGGTTCTTGAAATTGTTCAGGATGAAGGCGAAGACGCCGACATAGAGCACCTTGCGGATGAGGCGGGCAAGAACATTGGGCTCGCCGCCGAAAGCCCAGGC
Source organism: Mesorhizobium sp. LCM 4576 (assembly GCF_001854815.1). Taxonomy (NCBI): domain Bacteria; kingdom Pseudomonadati; phylum Pseudomonadota; class Alphaproteobacteria; order Hyphomicrobiales; family Phyllobacteriaceae; genus Mesorhizobium; species Mesorhizobium sp. LCM 4576. The sequence goes on along the minus strand of NZ_MDDT01000046.1, from coordinate 15,787 downwards.
GAGGCCTGCCAGCGTGATGTCGATGCCAATCAGGGTGGTGGTGAGGAAGGCGACGTCGCCCGAAAGCAGACCGAACCCGCTATCGATATAGCGGATAAAAGTCTCCATGAAGCGATCGATGACACCCAGATCGTTCATGCCGCCGCCTTCCTCGTCTGATGAACTGTTGATCAGTTGCCGGGATAGGCTGTGCCGGTGCCCAGGAAGCGCTTCGTCGTTTCGCGAGCGGCTTCTTCGGACTGGGCCTTCCGGGCGGCATCCTCGGCCTCGGCGCGGAACTGCGTCGCGAGCAGCGTCTGGATCTGCATCTGCTGCTTGGTCGAAAGTGCGATCAGCTGATTGGTGGCCTGGGTCGCCTCAAGYGCGCCGGCCGCTCCCTGGCTGCGATTGACGAGATCGGCGAGCAGGTCGCCGTCGCCGCGGACATTTTCCACGATCTGCGACTGCACACCCATGGTCTGGCGGAACGCCTGCATGGCGCTCTGCCAACGCTCGCGTGCGGCACTCGCCACATYGCTGACCTTGATCGTGGCGTCGTAGCTTTCCGGATACTGCTGACGCCACTGGTCTTGAAGTTTGTCGAGATCGAAGCTCAGGYCGCTCGCCTGCTCCATCAGTCCATCGATTCGTTGGAGCGAACCGGTAAGCTGGCCGACCGAGGAAAAATCCAGACTCTGAAGATTGCGTGCCATGTTCTGCAGCATGGTCGCCTGGTTTTGYAGCGACTGGATCTGGTTGTTGATCTGCTCCAATGCGCGCGCCGCCGAGAGTACGTTCTGCGCATAGTTCGACGGATCGAACACGATCAGGGCGTAGGCTGGCTGCACATAGTCGGCCATCGGCTTGGCGACCAGGGAAAGCGTGATCAGGCTGGAGAGAAAACGGCGCCGCATCATGATGATTGCTCCTTGTCGGGTTGAGGGAATTGCCGGAGAAGCTCGGCGGCCCAATCGAGGCCGCGCGCACTGAGAAATCGGGAGGCAAAGCTCTCCTGACCGTCGTCGGACAGGACGCTGTCGATGAGCGTCTGCGTGGCTGGGTCGGAGGCGCCGCAGAGCGCGAGCGCGATCGGGCCGAGGCCGAGCTCGAAGAGCCGGTTGCCGCGGCGCGATTGCAGATAGTATTGCCGCTTTGGCGTAGCGCTGGCGACCAGCTCGATCTGGCGCTCGTTCAGACCGAAGCGCTCGTAGGCGGCTCGTCCCTGCGGTTCCACGGCGCGATCGTTGGGGAGAAAGATCCGTTGTGGGCAGCTCTCGATGATTGCCGGCGCGATCGCCGAGCTCGCGATGTCGGCCAGCGACTGCGTGGCGAAGATCACCGACACGTTCTTCTTGCGCAGCACCTTCAGCCATTCGCGGATGCGCGCTGCAAAGAGAGGGTTGTCGAGATAGACCCACGCCTCGTCGAGCATGAGCAGCGTCGGCCGCCCATCAAACCGCTCTTCGAGACGATGGAACAGATAAGTGAGCACCGGCAGCACAGCGCCTTGGCTGTGCATCAGCTCCTCGGTCTCAAAACACTGCACATTCGACAGAGCGAGCCGATCGTCATCAGCATCGAGCAACTGGCCGAAGGGGCCGTCGAGCGTGTAGGGCATCAAGGCGGACTTCAGCGCATTGGACTGAAGCAGGACCGACAGACCCGTGAGCGTGCGTTCCTGCGCCGGCGCGGTGGCAAGGCTGCCAAGCGCAGACCAGATTGCCTCCTTCACCTCCGGCGTGACGGTGACGTTCTCATGAGCAATAAGGCCKGCGATCCATTCGGCGGCCCAACTGCGCGTGGCCTGATCGTCGATTGTGCGCAGCGGCTGGAAGGCAAGGGAGCCGTCCGCCCCCAATGCGTGGTGTTCTCCACCTATGGCGAGCGTTGCGGCACGAGCGGAATTGCCTTTGTCAAAAACATAGATCTGCGCGCCGGCATAACGTCGGAACTGCAGCGCGATCAGCGCAAGCAGCACCGATTTGCCGGCGCCGGTCGGACCAACGATCAGCATGTGGCCGACATCGTCGACATGAGTGGATAATCGAAACGGTGTCGATCCGCTGGTTTCCGCGAAGAGAAGCGGGGGCGCTTCGATCTGGGTGACTTTCGCGAGATGCTCGTTCGCCGATGGGCCGGCCCACGCCGACGATAGCGGCATGAGGTGGGCAAGGTTCAGCGTGTGAACGAGCGGCTGGCGAACATTGGCGTAGACATGACCGGGCAACGAGCCGAGCCACGCCTCGACCRCATTGACGCTTTCACGGATCGAGGTGAAGCCGAGCCCGTTGACGATGCGCTCGACGGCGCGAAGTTTTTCGGCGGCGGCTTGGCGGTCCTCGTCCCACACCGTCACCGTTGTGGTGAGATAGCCGAAGCCGACATGATCAGCGCCCAATGCCTGAAGTGCCTCGTCGGCATCGAGCGCCTTGTTGTCGGCATCGCTATCGACCAGCGGCACCGGCTCGTTGGTGACAACCTCGCGCAGGATCGCGACGATCGACTTGCGCTTTGCAAACCACTGCCGGCGCAACCGCATCAGCGTCTTTGTGGCTTCCGTCTTGTCGAGCGGGATGAAGCGCGTCATCCAGCGATAAGCGAAATCCTGATGGTTGAGCGCGTCGAGGATCCCGGGCCGAGTGAGGTTGGGAAAACCGAGGATGRTGAGGGTTCGCAGATGCTGATCGCCCAGCATCGGCTCCAACCCGCCGGTGAGCGGCGCATCGACCAGAATGCCGTCRAGATAGATCGGTGTTTCCGGCACGGCGACCGGATGCCRGCGAGCCGAGATCGTGCCGTRCAGATAAGTCAGCGTCTCGGCATCGTCGAGCGCGCGTACTTCGGGCATGAAGCCCGACAGGAGATCCAACACGCGGTCGGTCTCGTCACGGAACCGCGCCAGCTCCTGGCGCCAATCTCTTTCGGCTTCTGGATGATAAGAGTCGACGAGCGCGCTTTCCGCCCTCGCCTGGCTGTCCGGCGGCGGCATGAAGAGCAAGGTCAGGTGATAGCAGCTCTCGAAATGTGCGACTTTGCCCTCGAAGGCTGCGCGACGTTCTTCGTCGACCAGCCATGAGGCCGCGTCGGGAAAGCGCGAGGCGGGATAGCCCAAGGCTTCGATGCGTTCGGCCTCGAAGAACAATGCCCAGCCGGAGCCTGGACGTCTGAGCGCATTGTTGGCTCGCGCACAGATGCCGATGAGTTCGGCTTCCGTCGCGCTTTCGAGATCGGGGCCACGGAACCRCAGCGTCCGCTGAAAACTGCCGTCCTTGTTGAGCACGATACCCGGGCCGACGAGTGCGGCCCAGGGCAGATGGTCGGCAAGYCGGTCGGCCCTGCTACGATATTCTGAAACATTCAGCATGCCAGCCACCCCCTCAGCCGAAGGTGGYGAACAACGACGCTGGCGAAGTCCGGATCGCGGCGGGCAGCGAAGACTGCAAGCGTGTGACCAGCAAGCCAGAGGACCAGCCCGGCAATCCACTGCTGTAAGCCAAGGCCTATCGCGGCGGCCACCGTACCATTCAGGATCGCCACCGCTCGCGATRCTCCGCCGAGCAGGATCGGCTCGGTCAATGCCCGGTGAACCGGCACCTCGAAGCCTTCGATATGCTGTTCTGCGGTGGCCATTAGACGAGCGCCCCGCCACCGAAGGAGAAGAAGGAGAGGAAGAAGCTCGATGCAGCGAAGGCGATCGACAGCCCGAAGACGATCTGGATCAACCTGCGAAAACCGCCCGCCGTGTCGCCAAAGGCAAGGGTTAGGCCTGTGGTGATGATGATGATCACCGCAACGATCTTGGCGACCGGTCCCTGCACAGACTCCAGGATCTGCTGCAGTGGCTGTTCCCAGGGCATACCGGAGCCCGCTGCGTAAGCCGGGGCCGTGAAACAAAACGCGAGCGCGGTGGACGAAAGAAAGCGAAGCTTCTTGCGCATAGGTGACCTTTCAAAATTGCTGGAGTTGCGGAAGCGTGAGCTGGGTGACGGCGTAGTCGCCACTGCCGTCGATGCCGGTGACCTCGGCGATCGCGTCGATGCGGCGCGAGGATCCGCGCCCGGCGATGAAAACGATCAGATCGATGGCTTCGGCGATGAGGCGGCGCGGAACAGTGACGACGGCTTCCTGGGCGAGCTGTTCAACACGGTAGAGTGCGGAGCGTGCAGAGTTAGCGTGGACGGTGGCGATGCCGCCGGGATGCCCGGTGTTCCATGCCTTCAGCATGTCGAGCGCTTCCGAGCCCCTCACCTCGCCGACGATGATGYGGTCTGGTCTGAGCCGCAGCGTCGAGCGCACGAGATCGGCAAGCGACACCGAACCCCGCCTCGTCCTCAAGGCAACGCAGTCCTTCGCCGCGCATTGCAGTTCGCGCGTGTCCTCAATCAGGATCACCCGCTCGTCGCATTCGGCCACTTCGGCCAAGAGCGCATTGGCAAGGGTTGTCTTGCCCGATGACGTCCCGCCTGCGACCAGAATGTTGCGCCGCTCGCGCACCGCCTTCTTAAGTGCATCAGCCTGCAGCGGCTGCATGATTCGATCGGTGACATAGTTGGCCAGCGTGTAGAGCTTTGCCGCTGGCTTACGGATGGCAAAGCAGGGCGCCAGCACGACAGGCGGCAGCAGTCCCTCGAAGCGCTCGCCTGAGGGCAGTTCAGCACTGACAATCGGATTGTCCGCATGCGCCTCGGCGCGCACGTGGGAGGCAACCAGGCGGATGATGCGTTCGGCCTCGGAGGGGTGCATATGCACGTCGGTTTCGACGCGACCGTCTCCCAGTCGGTCGAGCCGGAGCGCGCCGTCGGGATTGACCATCACCTCGATGACCAGCGGATCGGTCAGYGCCTCGGTGACCGCCGGACCTAGGGCGGTGCGGAGCATGGCGCGGCGGCGATGGTCGGTTTCCGGATGAGAGCTCATCCTTCCCCTCCCCCGCCATTCTCGTTGCCGAGAGAGCTTTTCCCGGACGCGATCTGCCGGCCGACCTGTTCGACGAATTTGTCGAAACGGTCTTGGGCGATGGCTTGCGTTGCCCGATCGGGGACCGGCGTGTGGGCATGAAGCGTGATCAAAAAGCGGATGAAGAGCGCCAGGCTCTCAAGGATCATCTCGGTATCGTGCCTGACGTGAGCGAGGTCGCGGGAAAGACGGTCGAGCCTCACGCCGTAGCGTCGGTCGAGCTCATTCTCGCCACGCCGCTCGATGAAGGCCTCGACCGCCTTCGCCACAACGGCTGATTTGGTGGTCGATGGATCGCGGCTGAGATTGTCCAGCTTCTCGCTGAGCTCGGGCTCGAGCAGGAACTGATGACGAATGCGGTGGGACTTCATGCGRCTTGTTCTCGACAGGCCGGCGTTGCGCCGGCGACGGGAACAAGCATCGGCCAAGCGCTCGAAATCGCTTATGGCCGTTATCTACGCTGAGATACGCTTTGGCTTTTAGCAGCGCTCAGAAGCCGGGCACGATGTCCTTGTCGTCGCCCCTRCCCTCATTGATGCCGTAAGCACGCGCAGCGGTGGAAACCCGATCCATGACGCGTTTGTCAGCAACCGCCTGGCTATCGTCGTCAGCGGGATCGAAAAGATCGCTCTGATCAGACCGGTTGGCGGCGACGGGTTGTTCTTCAGGCAAACCGGGATGGCGCTGCTGCTGGACGCCTCCCTCGTCTTCAATTGTCGGGCCGGCGCTTTCGTCGTCGGCGGCAAGACGGCGATCGACGCTCCGCACCTGTCCAGTCCAGTCGTCCGGACGTGATGCAGGACCGTCAGCGTAGGGCCCCTCGCGCAATACCGGTGCAGGCAGCACCCGCTCGGTGAAATTCTGGTCTTCATAGTAGCGCAGCTTCTTCGCACGAATTGGCGGCAACCCTGAAACCAGGACCAGTTCGTCAGATGGCGGCAGCTGCATGACTTCGCCGGGCGTCAACAGCGGACGTGCGGTCTCMTGTCGGCTGWCCATGACGTGCGAAAGCCAGGGCGCCAGCCGATGCCCGGYATAGTTGCGCATGGATCTGAGTTCCGTCGCCGTGCCGAGYGCGTCCGAAATCCGTTTGGCCGTGCGGTCATCATTTGAGGAAAAGGCAATTCGCACATGGCAATTATCGAGAATGGCGTTGTTCTCGCCATACGCCTTGGAGATCTGGTTCAAGGATTGCGCGATCAGATAGGCCCGAATGCCGTATCCCGCCATGAAGGCAAGCGCGGTCTCGAAGAAGTCGAGGCGACCGAGTGCAGGRAATTCGTCCAGCATCATGAGCAGTTGGTGCTTTCTGCTCTTCTTCGGATCTCCCTCCAGGCGCTCGGTCAGCCGGCGGCCGATCTGATTGAGCACCAGTCGGACCAGTGGCTTGGTGCGGGAGATGTCAGATGGCGGCACCACTAGGTAGAGCGACATTGGGCGCTCGGCATCCATGAGATCGGCTATGCGCCAGTCGCAGCCCGATGTTGCCGCGGCTACGGTCGGATCGCGATAGAGACCGAGAAACGACATCGCAGTTGAGAGAACGCCCGAACGTTCGTTCTCTGACTTGTTAAGCACCTCGCGTGCCGCCGAAGCCACTACGGGATGCACCTGAGGCCTGTCCGCCGCGCCAAGGTGGTTGGTCGTCATCATTCGCTGCAGTGTCGCGGTAAACGAGCGTTGCGGGTCGGACAGGAAGGTGGCGACGCGGGCGAGTGTCTTTTCCTCTTCGGCGTAGAGCACGTGCAGGATGGCGCCGACCAATAGCGAGTGACCGGTCTTCTCCCAATGATTGCGCCGCTCGAGCGCACCTTCCGGATCGACCAAGACGTCGGCAATGTTCTGAACGTCGCGGACCTCGTTTGGACCTTTGCGCACTTCCAGCAGCGGATTATAGCGCGCCGATCGAGGATCGGTCGGATTGAACAAAAGGCAGTATGAGAACTTCGACCGCCAGCCTGAGGTCAGCTGCCAGTTCTCGCCCTTTATGTCGTGAATGACGGCCGAGCCAGTCCAGGAAAGGAGCGTCGGAACGACCAATCCGACTCCCTTGCCTGAACGTGTCGGAGCAAAGGCCATCACATGCTCCGGCCCATCATGGCGAAGATACCGATCCTTCAATTTGCCCAGGAAAACGCCGGCCGGCAGAAACAGGCYTGCCTTCTCGATCTCTAGCGTCGTGGCCCATCGCGAGGAGCCGTAGGTGGAAACCAGACCTCTTTGCYGCGCGCGCCAGAGTGAACCAGCGATCGCGGCTGCGCAGCCCAAGAACCCGCTGGCGCCGGCAAGCACGCCGGCCTGATCAAATATTTCGGGCGCGTAGGCGTCGAAATGGAACCACCATTCAAACAATTTCCACGGCTTGTAGATCGGCCAGCCGGCTACGACGAGCCATGGGACGCCAAGCGGCGACTGATAGCCGAGCATGTGAGCGCACCATTGCGTCGACGTCCACACCCCAAGAATGACGATCGCGAACACGACGGCGATCTGCCCGACTAACAGCTTCGTGGGCGTCATTGGCTAGGCTCGTTGGTATCGCACGTAGCATCGCGCGGCCAGGCACAATTACGAATGCGCCTTATGTACGATTGGATGCGATGACCCGCTATGTATTGCCGTCAACCGTTTCGGTCGGTCGTTCCATTGTGTAGTCACGAATGGACCTCGCAACGTGATTTCGGTCATGAACGAACTGAATGTCCGGCGACTTATCCAGGTTTCGACCGCGAGCCACCGCGATCCAGAAGATGGCTTCGGCTTGAAATCGAAGGCTTTGGTGGCCCTGTTCAAGGTGATCGCACGGAGTTCCTACGACGAAATCAAGGCGACCGRCCGAATTGGTCGCAGACTCCGACCTCGACTGGAGTGCGAAGTGCATTCCTCAAGGACGGTCCCGCCGCGGGTTAGCGGTTGGTTCCCACGGGAAGGACGAAGCTCGGCATGAAACTGTCCAGAGGACATCTGGCAACGTTTATGTTCGATCAAGTCTCGAGCAGAGAGTTTGTGCTGGCCGCTCCTAGCGTTGCCGACCATTTGTAACCCGACATGGAAGCTCACAGGCGTGCGCATGAACATCGATATTCATCTCGCTACTCACGGTCGCTCGCGAGGAGCCAGTAATCAGGTCAGAGTCCGCCATGGAGTCTGAAATCGTCGCAACCTGCCGAAGGCGGAGCGTGGYAGTGCTTCGGCGAGGAACGTTCTCGACTTCTTCGACAACCGCATAGATCCGACGCTGACCGTCAACCGTGCTTGTCTGTGAGGCGCGCCGTTAGGGCGGCGCTATGTTGGCCTGGCGAAGCATTTGCATCCAAGTGGAACGCTCGGCTTCTGGGCTTCCACAAGTGCGGCTAAAACGAAGAGCGGGGTGCCAAATTCACCCGAATGCATCCTGCTCCAGGACTTCCGTGAAAGAGCGGRCATCTCGAAGTCCAGTCCCAGGCCTCCGCCGCATGTTTCCGATGCAGAGAGCGGAACCGCCGCCGCGAGGTTGCGTGGCGGTCCTTTTCTCCTCGCCGATCGGGGTGTGTCAGGACCGTATGCCGGCCAGGAACCGCTCGTACTCGGCGTCATCCATCGGCACGACATGCTGGGGCGCCGGGTAGACGCCGGTGGCGACGTCCGAAAAAAATTCGCGGAAGGCGGCGATGCGCTCGTGCTGCAGGCGATCGAACTCGGCCGCGAAGTTGCGGTAGGTCTTGGYATGGCGTGGCTTGTGGCCGGCCGTATGCCCCAGCACATCCTCTGCGAAGAGGTACTGCGCATCCGCGCCCGGCCCGGCTCCCATGCCCAGCATGATCAGCGGCGTGCTCCTGGAGATCGCCTCGGCCACCCGGTCAGGCACAACTTCCAACTCTGCACCGAAGCAGCCTATGGCTTCCAGTCGCTTCACGTGGTCCCACACGGCCCTGGCGCTCTCTGCTGTTTTACCAACCGCCTTGAAGCCGCCGGTCCAGGTACATTGCGAAGGAATGAGYCCGACATGGGCTACAACCGGAACGGCGTTGTCGCAAAGTGTCTTCTGGATATCGAGCGAGGCCGCGCAGTAGAAACAGTCGCCGCCCATGCCCGTGCAGCGGAACGCCTCGCGCAGATAGTCCTCGGCCGTCACGAGATTGCCCGCCGCGCCATAGGGAAGGCCGACCTGCACAAAGCAGTTGCCGGCGGCCTGGCGCATTTCAGGGCTGAAGAAGCGACCCTCGATAGAGAGAATGWCTATACCGGCAGCCGCTGCGRCCGCCGCTTCATCCAGCGTCGTCACGTACAGCATTGATATTTTCTGGCCCCGCGCTTTCATCGCGCGGATGTCGCCGACCGTCGGGCGGCTGTTCTTGCTGACCATTGCTGACTTTCTCCTGATGGTGGGAATCTTTTGCTATTCAGCCTATTTCGGCCAGTACTTGTCGAGGTTGCGCTGCATCTCCTTCCGCGTGAAGCGGGAAGACTGCTCCCCTCGCTCCACCCACGGCGCCGCGTTGGTGTCGTTGGGGAAAATAGCTTGACAGCGGACGGGCCTGACAGTTGGATTTTGAAGGGAACCCATCAAAAAAGCAGCCATGGCCAAGACAACCACCCTTGAACAGATTGCTCGGGAGGCGGGCGTCAGCCTGTCGACCGTGGACCGGGTCATCAACAATCGTGGCGGTGTATCACCAAAGCGGGAGCAGAGGGTGCTGGCCGCGGCCCACGGGCTGCGGTTGGATCGCCTGAGCTTCCGCACGCCGTTGCGCACCGTCCGCATCGCCTTTGCAATGGCCTCGCCGGAAAACCCCTTCTATGTCGGGCTGCAAAACGCGGTGGTGCAGGAAACCGGCGCGCTGACGCACCTCAATATGCGCAGTTTCATCCTCCATTTCGAGCRCACGACCCCGGAGGGAATCGTGGCGCGGCTGCGCGGCCTGGAAAGGGAATATGATGCAGTTGTGGTGACCTGCTACGCCACTCCTCTCATCAAGGAGGCACTTCGCCAGATTTCCACCAGGGTGCCGTTGCTCGCCTTCATCAACGACTTGCCGGGAAGCGGCCGCCTTGCCTATTTCGGTCCTGACCACGAACGGTCCGGGCGCGTCGTCGGCGAACTGATGGGGCGTTTCCTCGGGTCGGAAGGAGGCGACATTCTGCTTATCCAGGGCTTCCGCGCGATGCTTAATCAGTCCATGCGCGAGCAAGGCTTCCGCGCGGTGATAGCCGAGCGCTTCCCGCGGTGCCGCGTCGTCGCCTCCCGGGAGAGCCAGGACATTCCGGAACGACCGGGGGAGATCCTGCTGGAGGAGATGAGGCGTTTCCCCTCGATCCGCGGCATCTACAACATGTCCTCCGGCTCACGGTCGGTGGCGTCGGTGCRCCGGCAATGCCGCGATGGGCACCGCATGGCCTACATCACCCACGAACTGACAGCCTCGCGCAAGGGGCTCCTCAAGGCCGGACTGATTGACGCGGTGATCGACCATAACAACACGGTCGCGGCGCGTTCGGTGCTCGCCTTCCTGGCTGCCMATTTCGGGCGGCTGCCGCAATTGCGGTCGGAACCGTTCACACCCTTCGAGATCTATCTCAGGGAGAACAGCTGATCCGCTGCCGAGCGCGTGCCACGACTCCAGGTGTTCGACAGWTGCGACATGAAAGCAATGTCAACCAAATAGCTTGCAAGGTAATGAAACCAAGGATTCGGGGGATGTTTCGAGYCGCGGCGTTTCGCATGAACGGTCCTCGGCCGGCATTGGCAGTCTCCACCTAAAGCGCAACGGCGCCTCTTGCCTTGCTCTACCCCATGATGGTGTAATGTTTCAAAGCCTCTCATCGGCAGTTTATCTGCCTTTCATTCAGTCTCATCTCGGGCCATGGCCAGGCGACCAACAATCACGGATCTCGCTGAGCGTGCAGGGGTTTCGGTCTCGACCATCGATCGTGTGCTGAACGGCCGGCATCCGGTGCGCGAGGAGACCGCCCGCAGGGTCTACGAGGCCGCGAGAGAGATCGGCTATCACGCCGCKGGTCTCATCCGGCAGCGTATCGAGCGAGACCTTCGGCCTATCCGGYTCGGCTTCCTCCTTCTGAAGGAGGAACAGGCGTTCTATAGGGCGTTCGCTCTGCAACTGACCAGAGCGGTGGAAGAAACGCCGGGTGTTCGAGGCATCGTGCATATCGAATTCGTCCGGTCCCAGACCCCGTCCGACTTCGTCAAGGCGCTGGAGACGGTGGCGACGCGCGCGGACGTGATCGGGATGGCCAGYCTCGATCATCATCTGGTGACGCGCGCGGTGGAGACATTGAAGGCATCCGGAAAGGCCGTGTTTTCGCTCCTGTCTGATTTCGCCCAGGGCGTTCGCCACACCTATGTCGGCGTTAACAACATGAAGGCAGGCCGCACCGCGGCCTGGCTAATCTCGCGGACGGCGCCGCAGGTCGGCAAGGTGGCGGTCTTTGTGGGTAGCCACCGTTGGCATGGCCACGAACTGCGCGAAACGGGCTTTCGCAGCTACTTCCGCGAACATGCGCCGCAGTTCCATGTGCTGGACACGCTGGTGAACCTCGACACAAAGGAAGTCACCCACGAGGCGACGGTTACCCTGGTTGAACGGTATCCCGATCTCGCCGGCTTTTATGTCGCCGGCGGTGGATTCGAAGGTGCAATCGCGGCATTACGCGAACTGGATCTTGCGCGGCCGCCAAGCGTCGTTGTCAACGAACTCGTGYCCGAGACCACCGACGCCTTGCAAGAGCATCTGGTCGTCGGTGTCATCGCGACACCGCTCGAGCAGCTCTGTCGGGCGCTGATCGACCTGATGGTGAGGACCCTCCAGGCAGGACCGCTAGAGACGAGTGGACAATTATTCCTCCCATTCACACTACACGTCCCAGAAAGCGTGTAATCCAGCGCCTTTATGATAGAATGAGAGAATAGTGGCATGGATTTGCCGCAATCCCTCTTCGCTGATGGGATTTCGTTTTCGCCTGGTTGACCACAGGAATGAGCTTCGTCAGTGAAGGCCAAATCGGTCCAAACCGCGACCGCATGAGGAGTTTACATGACAGGTCACCCGAAGTTCGCCATGAACCATATGGCAGCGCCGGAACTCGATTGCCGCGCGTTCCTCGATCTTGCGGCGTCGCTCGGCTGCGTGGGGGTCGAACTGCGTAATGACTTGGCGGACAAGCAACTGACGGATGCGGCCTTCTTCGACGGCGAAGCCCCGTTGGCGATCGGCAACTATGCGCGCTCCAAAGGCCTGCGTCTTCTCGGGCTTTCGGAAGTTTATGGATTCAACGCCTGGTCGGACGATGTGCGCGCGAAGGTCCAGCTGCTCATCAACCAAGCCAAGGAGGCCGGTGCAGAGTCGATCAGCCTAATTCCGCGCAACGATGCACCGCAATACAGCGAGGGCGGCCGCAAGGAGGCGCTGCGTCGCTCGCTGGGCGAGATCCTGCCGATGCTGGACGCAGCCGACCTGGTGGCGCTTGTCGAGCCGTTGGGCTTCGTCACCTCGTCGCTGCGGTACAAGGCCGATGCCGTCGCGGCCATCGAGGCGGTCGGCGGCAGCGGGCGCTATAAGCTCGTGCACGACACCTTTCACCATTGCCTTGCAGGCGAGAGCGAGTTCTTTCCTGAGCATACGGGCATTGTCCACATCTCCGGTGTCGTCGTTCCGACCCTTAGCCCCGAGGAGATGCAAGATGGCCATCGAATCCTCGTCGACGAACGCGACCGGCTCGGCAATATCGATCAGATCCGTGCTTTGATTGACAAAGGTTATTCTGGCGCTTTCTCCTACGAGCCGTTCTCTCGCGAGATTCATCGGCTAAACAATGCTGAGAAGGCTTTCAATCTGAGCATGGATTTCATCCGCTCCAATCTCCATTGAGACCCGCGCGGTAACAATTGCTCACTCCCGGATCCCGAGCTCCGGGTCTTTTTGCAGCGTGGGCACCTGCCTGTTCACCAACGGGCTGTCAGTCGAAGTTTTGCCGCAACTTGCTGGCGTGAAACTATGAAGGAAGGAAACGATGTTCAGCTTCGCGCTTCGGGTGAAATGYCGCTCCACCAGGGGGATCGTAGCTGCGATCTCGGGATTTCTTGCCGATCAGGCCTGCAACATCACCGACAGCGCGCAGTTTGATGACGCTGATACCGGCAATTTCTTCATGAGGGTGAGCTTCCGTTCCGAGGGTGGGCTTGAACTCGAAGAGCTGCGCGCAGGTTTCACCCCGATCGCGTCGCGCTTTGGGATGGAAGCAGAATTCTTCGACGAGGCCACGAAGCGAAAAGTCATCATTATGGTCTCGCGATTCGGYCACTGCCTCAATGATCTCCTGTATCGTTGGCGCATCGGCGCTCTTCCGATCGAGATCGTGGCAGTGATCTCCAATCACATGGATTATCAAAAGCTCGCGGTGAATCACGACATTCCGTTTCACTGCATCAAGGTCACAAAAGACAACAAATCCGAAGCGGAAGCGCAGCAAATGCGGATCGTGGCCGGCACTGGGGCCGAGCTGATCGTGCTTGCCCGCTATATGCAGGTTCTCTCGGATGAAATGTGCCAGAAGATGTCCGGGCRCATCATAAACATCCATCACTCGTTTTTGCCTTCTTTTAAAGGCGCCAGTCCGTACAAGCAAGCTTACGAACGCGGGGTGAAATTGATCGGCGCCACATCRCATTACGTGACCGCAGATCTCGATGAAGGGCCGATCATCGAGCAGGACATCATCCGTGTGACACATGCCCAGTCGAATGATGACTACGTCAGCCTCGGCCGCGACGTTGAGGCACAAGCATTGGCGCGGGCGGTACACGCGCACATCCACGGACGAGTATTCCTCAACGGCAGCAAGACGGTCGTGTTTCCACCTTCGCCAGGTTCATATGCTTCAGAGCGAATGGGATGAACGCCCGCAGGATGATTGAAAGATCAGTTACGGATCACCGGTGGACAAACGGTCGCACGAAGAGGGCATCGGGCGAGGTTCGGGCGATCTGATATGGCCGACCACTGCGTGGTGTCACATTGTTGAGCCGAAGAGCCCGCATGTGCTCTGGCAGGCCCATCGAGACAGACTGACAATTCACCGAGCTTAYCATTTTCACGGCGATCTCGAGACAGCGGCCAGGTAGCGGCATCATCGCGTCCGAGTTCTTCGAACTGCAGGYCGCTTTCGTGAACAAACAGATTGACGTTTTCATCGAGCAGGTGCCCTATCGCGATCACCATCGCGTGCTTCTTAGGTATCAAAGGTATCGAACGCAACAAGTGCTCCGCTATATCTCCCTGCTTGACGGTAGCCACTGAGACTCAACGCCCCGCCTCAGAACGTGTCGACGACCGTCAGCACACGGATCTTTCTTGTCCGTCGCGAGCTCATCGTGGACGAAGTCCATCACCCAGACGTCGTTCGGGCCGACGGCTTCCTCCCGGCCTTCCCGCAGCTTCGCCTTCACACGCCGCTTCGGCGTCTTGTTCCTGAGCTGCAGGCCCAAGTCCTGTAAATTCGATAGGATCGCTTCATGTTGATGTCCCAGCCCTCGCACGTGAGCATTACGTGCACGCGGCGGTATCCGTAGCGGACCCGCGTGGCGCAGATGTCCTTGATCCGAGCTTCGATGCCAGCCCTGATCGCGGCGGCGGGACTTGTAGTGAGAGGTGGCGAACTCCAGAACCCAGCATGCCCTTCGGATCGACACGTTCACACGTCTCCGCCACCAGCTCGCGTTTGCGACCAGGCCTCACAGTTTTCGGCGAATGACGTCCTGCAGCATCTCCTTGTCCAAGGACAGATCGGCCACCAGCTTCATGAGCTTGCCGTTCTCGTCCTCAAGCTGCTTCAGCCGCTTCATCGCGGTCGGCAGCAGTCCGCCGTATTTCTTTTTCCAGTTGAAATAGGTCGCTGGCGGATTCCCGCCCGTCGACAGATCTCGGCAACAGGAATCCCGTCCGCTCCCTGCTTCAGAATAAACGCCTTCTGCGCGTCGGAAAACTTCGGGGCCTTCATCATCTTCCGCTCCTCTCAGTCAAGGGATGTTACCGCGGAAAACTCAACTTTCGAACAGTCCAGTTTTCAGGGGTCATTTCTGGCCTCATGAGGCCTGTTTTTCCAGCGTGGATCTCATTGCGAACTCAGCCGGCGGCATGTTGCCGAGGGCCTAGTGTGGTCTGGGGTGGTTGTGATCCTCCTTCCATGAAGTGACGGCGTTGCGGCCCTCGGACAGCGTCGAGAACAGCGTGTTGTTGAGGCGCTCGTCCCTGAGGCTGAGGCGCCCGTTGATGGGGAAGACGGCCCCGCTTCTGAGAAGGGACCGTATACTGGTCCTACACTGCAAAAGGAGCATTCTGATGAACCCAGCCACCGTAGGCCTCGACCTAGCCAAGAATGTTTTTCACGTCCATGTCGCCGATGCATCTGGCAAGACGATTGACAGCAAAAGGCTCACTCGTCGTGATCTCCTGCCCTATTTCAAAGCGTTGCCGCTTTGCCTGATCGGTATTGAGGCCTGTGCAACTGCCCATAACTGGGCCCGTCAGTTGCAAGGGCTCGGGCATGACGTGCGCCTGATTCCTCCAAGCTACGTCAAACCTTTCGTGCGTCGCGGCGCGAAGAATGACGCCACTGACGCGGCGGCAATTTGTGAAGCAGTGACCCGACCCAACATGCGCTTTGTTCCGATCAAATCGCGTGAAGATCAGGCGTTCCTGATGCTGCACAGGGCCCGAGGCCTTTTGGTTAGGCAGCGAACCATGGCGGCGTGTGCGTTCCGGGCGCACTTGGCCGAGTATGGGGTCATTGTCGCTCAGGGAATACACCGGGTCGATGCCCTCATTGCGAAGCTGGATGAGATACGAGCAGACCTTCC
>NZ_MDDT01000045.1:0-78921 GCF_001854815.1 Mesorhizobium sp. LCM 4576 | reverse complement strand
CCCCACTGGGCAAGCTGCGTGAACCGCTTCGACGCAAACTGAAGCGGACAAATGATGTGCTACCAAACCGGACAACTTGATTAGCTACCGACAGCCCGGGTGCCTTCCGAGGATCGTTTCGGGCACTACGACGAGCCATGCTCATGGAAGGACGGATGGCTGGTCGATCACCCAAAGCCATGTCCCGTCGCCTYGCCGGCGGGCAATTTCCACTGTCACGGTGCCATCGGGGAGGCGCGTGGACGTGAGCGCCAAATCTCCGTTGATCATGGCTGGACGCTGATCCCCAAGTTCAAACTTTGGCCCAGCCATCACCAACCTGGCGTAGAACGCGCGGATGGCGTCCCTGCCGCGCGCCAGCTGCCCGCCGCCGATATCGAGGATGGCATCGGGCGTGTAGAGAGAGCCATTCCTTCCGCGTCTCCCGCCTGCTGGCGAGAAACCAAAAGCCGCGCCAGGTCCTGGGGATCGCGTGCGGGCTTGCGGGTTGCCTCGTCATTCATCGATCGATTTCCTCGGACACTACAAGGTTGCAGCGTCACTCCGCCGCGACCGATTCCGGCCGTGGCGCCTTGCCTGGTCGATCCTCGCCCGCCTTTTTCCAGTCTCCCGTCGTGTTCCACCAGCGGTTGGGATTGGCGCGGTCGTCCAGTCCTTTGGAACGGCTGGCGAGCAGCGGTTGGATGCGGATGACAGGCTCTTGATAGGAATGGGCCTGGAATATCGCCTCGACGACGCGGGCGGCGAGCGCCTGGTCGTCGGCGATCTCGAACGACACCTCGACGGTGCCGGGCCGCCGGCGCAATTCCGTCTCGGCGCCGGCGGCGGCGCCTTCGAGCGGCCGGTAGCGCTCGATGCCTTGCGCCGACTGATAGGCGTTGGCGTCATATTTGCCCATGCGCAGCGGCGTGATCGCCACCACCGCCTCCATGATGCGCTCGACATCGGCGGCCGGCGCCTGGAATGTGACGAGCAGAAGCAGTTCCATCCTGAGGGATTTGGTCTCAAAGCCGCTGTCGATCATCGCAATTCTCCTGCCTCACGTTGGAGGCAGGTATAGCAGGGGTGCTGCTGACACGGTGATGTCAGGATGCCCGACGCTCAGGGCATGTGCCTAGAGAATCTTGCGCACCAATCTGACCAGGACCAGAAGCATGTAGGCGGCGAAGAAAAGGGCGAGCGACCAGCCGAATCCCGACGGGCCAAAGGCGTCCATGCCGATGCCGATCGCCTGCGGGCCGATCACCATGCCCACACCATAGCAAAGCACGAAAGCCGCATTGGCGGACGCCAGTTCATGGCCGGAAAGCTGAGAGCCGAGATGGGCCAGGCCGATCGTGTACATGGCGGCGACGACGCCRCCCCAGACGAACAGCAGCGCCGCCATCAGATGCCAGTTTTGCGCGAAGAACGGCATGAAGACGGTGCCGACGAGGCCGACGGTGGCGCAGCCCAGAAGCAGATGGCGGYGGTCCGAGATACGATCGCTGATCATGCCGATGGGGATCTGCAGAAGCACGTTGCCGAGCCCGATCATGGTCAGCAGAAGCGCTGCGTCGGCCTCCGAATAGCCGATCCGGCTGCCATAGACGGGGAACAGCGAGAAACCGCCGGTCTCGACCGCGCCGAAGACAAGCACCGCGAAGGTAGCGGTCGGCACCAGCCAGATGTAGCGCAGGAAATGGCTGGTCTCGCTCTCGGCGACGATGCTCGGACTCTCGTTGCGGGCCGCAAGCACCGGAATGGCGGCAAGCGTCACCAGCCCTATGGTCACGCCGAATGGCAGAAAGCCCGAACTGCCGAGATGAGCGAATAGCCAGGGTCCGGCGGCAAAGCCAAGTGACAAAACGGTGGCGTAGATGCCAAGCACAAGGCCGCGGCGGCTGGGCGGGGCGGAGGTGCTGATCCAGAATTCCGACAGGATGAACAGCACCGTCAGCGAGATGTGCAGGGCGACGCGGAGCGGAAACCACATCCAGAAATCCGGCGCGAAATGAAAGCCGACGAAAGCGAGCGCGCCGATGGCGATCATTAAAAGCATGGTCCAGGCGACGCCGAGCCGCATGGCAAGCGGCGTCGCCAGCGGCGCGCCGGCGATCGAGGCGAGGCCGGCGACGGCGGTGTTGAGGCCGATCATCGAAGCGGAATGGCCGCGGCTTTCCAAAATGACGCTGAGCAGCGGCATGCCGAGGCCGATGGCGATGCCGACGACGCTGATCGAGGAGATCGCCGCGACCATCGGCAGCCAGTGTACGCGTTCGTCGCCCTGTTGTTGGGTATCGACCGTCATGGGATCAAAATGCTCTGCTTCTAAAGGACTTCGCGGACGAAGCGATTGCGGACGAGCCGGAAGAACGGCACGGCGCCCCCCGGTCGCAGCGAGGGATCGTCGGCAAGCCGACCTTCCAGCTCTTCCAGGATCATRCCGGTAATGTCGGGGATGTCGGCCTTGCGGGCATCGGCAAGCGGCAGCCAGACGAGTTCCTCCAGCTCGTTGGTCGGGCCGCYGCCGGGCAATTCCACGGCAACGTCGTGGCGCCAGGCGCTGAAGAAACGCGTGTCGAAACGGCGCACGCGATTGGGCGGGGTGATGGCGCGGGCGATGAAGCGGAGCATTTCCAGCGACGGGATAACGCCATGTTCGGCGAAACCCTGCCAGTCGCGCTTGGCGGTCGCGAAGGCGCCCTTGCGGCCGATCAGCAGGCCGGCTTCCTCATAGGTCTCGCGAATCGCCGACAGGGCGATTGCCCGCGCACGCGCCGCGCTGGCGCGGCCGGGACCGGCGACCAGCTTTTTCTCTTCTTCGCCGCGCAGAGACTGGGCGACGGGAATGCGGCTGTCCGCGGGATCGGTGCGGCCGCCGGGGAAGACGAATTTCCCGGGCATGAAGGCGTGCCTGGCATGGCGCCTGCCCATCAGCACCAGGACTTCCTTGTCCCGGCGATCGAGCAGAATGAGGGTCGCGGCATCACGCGGACGCAACGCCCGGCCGCTGCGCACGGCCAGGCCCTTATCGAGCTTGTCGACATCCGCCTTGGTCATTCCTTCCATGCGCTCGACCTAGCGGAAACTTCCCTGATGCGAAAGTGGCTTGCGCGTCGCGGCCTTTGAACCAGGGCGGACAGCGGTGCAACCTGGCTTATGAATGGCCCTCGAATTCTTCCTTCTCGTCGCCGAAGCCGTGCATATAGAGCGCCCATTGCAGCCCGATGACGGCGCCTTTGACCGGTTGCAGCAGCGCGACGGCGAGAACAATGGTCAGCGGCACCCAGATCAGCGCGTGCTGCCAGGTCGACAGCGTCGACGTGGCCTCAGCGGCCATGAAGCCGCCAAGCACGATATGGCCGACAATAACGATGACCAGATAAGCCGGCAGATCGTCCGCGCGATGGTGGTGCAGTTCCTCGCCGCAGACCTCGCACTTGTCCACGGGCTTCACGAAGGCGCGGAACAGCTTTCCCTTGCCGCAATGCGGGCAGCGACCGAGCAAGCCGCGCTTCATCGCCGTCCACAGCGGACGCGCGACGCGGCCCGAATGATGCTCGCCGCCCAAAACCTGTTCTTCCACCTGGAAATTCCCTGGCATTACCGTCTCCTGCCGCGCGGACCGACGCGCGATTGCGACGCGCGGGCGCGGCCCTTGGCCTTGTGGAACGACCGCCTCGAGCCGGGCAGGGGCTTCGGGTCGGTCAGCATCTCGAAACGCATCGCGCCGGCCATCGGCGCGACCTCGAGCAGCCGCACCTCGACGCGGTCGGCAAGCTGATAGCCCTTGCCGGTGCGTTCTCCGAACAGCGAGCGAGCGGTTTCGTCATAGATATAGTAATCGCCGCCCAGACTTGACACCGGAATAAAGCCGTCGGCGCCATACTGCGGCAATTGGACAAAGAGTCCCGCCTTGGTGACGCCGGAAATGCGCGCGTCGAAGGTGTCGTTGACGCGCTCGGCGAGATAGGCGGCGATCAGCCGGTCGACCGTATCGCGTTCGGCGGCCATGGCGCGCCGTTCCGTGGCCGAGATCAGCGCGGCGACCTCTTCCAGCCGGTCCGCTTCCTGCTGCGTCAGGCCACCGGGGCCGAGGCCAAGCGCCGCGATCAGACCGCGGTGCACGATCATGTCGGCGTAGCGGCGGATCGGCGAGGTGAAATGCGCGTAGCGACTGAGGTTGAGGCCGAAATGGCCGATGTTCTTCGGCGAATACTCCGCCTGGCTCTGTGAGCGCAGCACCACTTCGTTGACCAGCGCCTCGTTGTCGGCGCCGCGCACCCGCTCCAGAATGCCGTTGAACTGGCTCGGCCGCATCTGCGCGCCGCGCGCCAGGGACAGGCTGAGCGTTTGCAGGAACTCGCGCAGCGATTCCTGCTTGGCGAGCGACGGCGCGTCATGGATGCGGTAGACGAGGGGCTCTTTCTTGCCCTCCAGGGTCTCGGCGGCCGCGACATTGGCCTGGATCATGAACTCCTCGATGAGCTTATGCGCATCGAGTCGCTCCGGCACGACGACGCGGTCGACCGTGCCGTCCGCTTTGAGCAGGATCTTGCGCTCCGGAAGGTCAAGCTCCAGCGGCTGGCGGGCGTCGCGGCCGCGCTTCAGCACGGCATAGGCATCCCAGAGCGGCTTCAGGACGCTGTCCAGGATCGGCCGCGTCTTGTCGTCGGGMACGCCGTCGATCGCCGCCTGCGCCTGCGGATAGGCGAGCTTGGCCGCCGACTTCATCATGACGCGGTGGAAGGAGTGCCTGACCTTGCGGCCTTCCGAGGAGAAGGTCATGCGCACGGCGATGGCCGGACGATCCTCCCCCTCGCGCAGCGAGCAGAGATCGTTGGAAATGCGTTCGGGAAGCATCGGCACGACCCGATCCGGAAAATAGACCGAATTGCCGCGCTTCAAGGCTTCGCGGTCGAGCGGTGTGCCGTAACGCACATAGGCCGCGACATCGGCGATCGCCACGGTGACGACGACGCCGCCGGGATTCTTCTCGTCCGAATCAGGCGTGGCGAAAACGGCGTCGTCATGGTCCTTGGCGTCGGCCGGATCGATGGTCACCAGCGGCAGGTCGCGCCAATCCTCGCGGTGATCGAGCGTCGCCGATTTCACCGCTTCGGCCTCGGCGATCACGTCCGCCRGAAAGACATGGGGAATGTCGTGGGCGTGGATGGCGATCATCGAGACCGCCTTTTCGCTGCTCAAAGATCCCAGCACCGCCAGCACTTTGGCGCGCGGTAGTCCGTAACGGGATGCTCGCGCCGGCTCGACCTCGACGAGGTCGCCGTTTTTGGCGCCATTCTGGAATTCCTTGTCGACGATCAGTTCCGGCTGGCGGCGTTCGACCGGCTCGATGCGGAATGTGCCGTCCTTCAGCACGCGGAACACGCCGAGCACCGCATCGCTGCGTTTCTCGAAGATCTTCATCACCCGCCCGGTATAGGCAGGGCCTGACGGATCGTCGGTCGGGAAGGTTTTTGCGAGCACACGGTCGCCGATGCCAGGCACCGGGCCGCTGGCGCCGCGCGAAATACGGATGGCAATGACGGGCGGAGAACCGGCGCCGGTATATTCGCTCGGATTGGCCAAGAGCACGCCGTCGTCGTCGCGGCCGAAAATATCGAGCACGGCGACGTGCGGCACGGCGCCCGCGCGGCTGAGGCGCTTGCGTTCCTTGGTCAGCAGGCCTTCGTCCTGCAGGTCGCGCAACATGTCTTTCAGCCAGACGCGATCCTGGYCGCGCAGCGCGAAGGCTTTGGCGATCTCGCGTTTGCCGGAGCGGTCCGGATTTTCGGCAATGTAGCGCAGGATCTCGTCACGCGAGGGCCGGTAATCATCCTTGACCACCTTGGCCCTCGTGTCGGCGTGGCGCGGATCGCCGTGGCTTCTTCCGGAGATCCTGCGCGCCACGTCCTGCTATCCCTTCTTCGCCGCCCTGCGGAAGGGCTTCTTGGCGCCTCCGCCCTTGGCTTCCTTTTCCGCAATCAGGGCGAGCGCCTCTTCCACCGTCACCGATTGCGGGTCCTTGCCCTTGGGCAGCGTCGCGTTGACCTTGCCGTAATTGACATAGGGTCCGTAGCGGCCGTCGCGTACCGTGATCTTACCGCCGCCGTCGGGATGGTCGCCAAGCTCCTTCAGCGCCGCCGGCGTGGCGCCGTTGCGGCCAGCCTTGCCCTTCTGCTGCTTCTCGGCGATCACCGAGACGGCGCGGTTCAGGCCGATCGAGAACACGTCTTCGATGCTCTCCAGATTCGCGTAGGTGCCGTCATGCAGCACGAACGGGCCGTAGCGCCCGAGTCCGGCAGAGATCATCTTGCCGGTCTCTGGATGTTTTCCCACATCGCGCGGCAGCGACAAAAGCGCCAGCGCCTTCTCGTGGTCGATCTGTTCGGGCGTCCAGCCCTTGGGCAGGCTCGAGCGCTTGGCCTCCTTGCCTTCGCCGCGCTGGATATAAGGGCCGAACCGGCCGCTCCTCAGCGTGATTTCCTCGGCCGTGTAGGGGTCCTTGCCGAGCAGCTTGACGCCATCCTCGCCATTGCCGTTCTCGCCATTGGGATTGGCGGCGTCGCCGAGCTGGCGAGTGTAGGAACATTCCGGATAGTTCGAGCAGCCGACGAAGGCGCCGAACTTGCCGAGCTTCAGCGAGAGGTTTCCGGTGCCGCATTTCGGGCAGATGCGCGGATTGGAACCGTCCTCGCGCTCCGGGAAAACAAGCGGCGCGAGCTCTTCGTTGAGCGCATCGAGCACGTCGGCGACACGCAGTTCCTTGATGTCGTCGACAGCRCCGGAAAAATCCTTCCAGAAGTCGCGCAGYACGTCCTTCCAGGCGAGCTTGCCGTCGGAAATCTCGTCGAGCTTTTCCTCGAGCGAGGCGGTGAAGTCGTATTCGACATAGCGCTCGAAGAAGCTTTCGAGGAAGGCCGAGAGCAGCCGGCCCTTGGCCTGCGGCACCAGCTTGCGGCGGTCGATGGTGACGTAGTCGCGGTCCTCGAGCGTCTTCAGGATCGCGGTGTAGGTCGACGGCCGGCCAATGCCCAGCTCCTCCAGCTTCTTGATCAGCGAAGCCTCGGAATAGCGCGGCGGCGGCTCGGTGGTGTGCTGGGTGGCGTTGATCGCCTGACGGGCAAGCTGCTCGCCGGAGCGGATCTCGGGCAGGCGGCGGCTCTCCTCGTCCTCCGCGTCCTCGTCCTTCTGGTCGGTATAGGCGGCGATGAAGCCATCGAAGCGGATGACCGAGCCGATCGCGCGAAGCTCCGCCGTGCGGGCGCCGTTGACCGCCTCGATCTCGACCGTGGTGCGCTCGATCTCGGCCGGCTGCATCTGGYTGGCGATGGCGCGCTTCCAGATCAGCTCGTAGAGGCGGGCCTGGTCGGCATCGAGATATTGCCGCACCGAAGCCGGCGTGCGCCTGAAATCGGTCGGGCGGATCGCCTCGTGGGCTTCCTGGGCGTTCTTGGCCTTGGTGGTGTAGAAACGCGGCTTTTCCGGCAGGTATTTGGCGCCGAACTCGCTGACGATGGCGTTGCGGGCGGCCTCAATCGCTTCCGGCGCCATCTGCACGCCGTCGGTTCGCATATAGGTGATGAGGCCGGCGGTCTCGCCGCCGACATCCATGCCTTCATAGAGTTTTTGCGCCACCTGCATGGTGCGGTTGGCCGAAAAGCCGAGCCGCGAGGAGGCGGCCTGCTGCAGCGTCGAGGTGGTGAAGGGCGGGCCGGGGTTGCGCTTGGTGGGCTTGGCCTCGACCGACAGTGCCTTGAAGGTCGCGCCCTCGAGCATCGCCTTGATGTCGTCGGCCTGCGCCTTGTTGGCGATGTCGAGCTTCTGCAACTTCTTGCCGGCATAGGCAGTCAGCCGCGCCTCGAAACTGTCGTTGCGCGGCGTGTCGAGGATGGCGGCGATCTGCCAGTATTCCTCGCGGGTGAAGCGCTCGATCTCGGATTCGCGGTCGCAGACGAGGCGCAGCGCCACCGACTGCACGCGGCCCGCGGAACGGGCGCCCGGCAGCTTGCGCCACAGCACCGGCGACAGCGTGAAGYCGACGAGATAGTCGAGCGCGCGGCGGGCGAGGTAGRCATCGACCAGCGGGGCGTCGATCTGGCGCGGATTGGCCATCGCGTCGAGCACCGAGGCCTTGGTGATGGCGTTGAAGACGACGCGGCTGACCGGCTTGTCCTTCAGCGCGCGCTTCTGCTTCAGGACTTCCAGCACATGCCAGGAAATGGCCTCGCCCTCGCGATCCGGGTCGGTGGCGAGGATCAGCCCATCGGCATCCTTGACCGCCTTGGCGATGTCGGCGAGGCGCTTGCCGGACGCGGTGTCGACCGACCAGGACATGGCGAAGTCCTCGTCGGGCCGCACCGAGCCGTCCTTGGCCGGCAGATCGCGGACATGGCCGAACGAGGCCAGGACCTTATAGTTCTTGCCGAGATATTTGTTGATTGTCTTCGCCTTGGCCGGCGATTCGACGACGACGACGTCCATGAGGTCTCTTAATCAGCTGTGAGGTGGCGGAAGAACTCCGCGACGCACGACGAAATCCCACTCTTTTCGTCGCTCACATGGCCGTGCTTTTGCAATCGGTCAAGGGGAAGCGGCCAATTTGGGAAGCGGCGATCGGCGATACACTCTTAGAGTGTATGGCAAAGATCACATTTTTGGGGATGAAGGCATGCATGCCCCGAACCGGGCGGACGGCCGGCAAAAGACGACTGGCTGCCGGATCGAGGGTGCCGGCAGCCAAAGCGTTCAACAGCGTGAGTTCAGTCAGCCTTGACCACGTGCCAGGCGCCGGCGACGCCTTCGCCGGTCATGTCGCCGGCCTTCTTGTCCTTGACGAAGGTGTAGACCGGCTTGCCGTCATAGGCCCACATGTGGGTGCCGTCTTTGCGCTTGACGACAGACCATTCGCCTTCGGTCTTCGCGCTCGCCTTGGCTTTCAGCGGCGGCCAGTTGGCGGCGCATTTGTCGTAGCAGTTGGACTGGCCCTTCTCGTCCTTGTCGAAGGTGTAGAGCGTCATGCCCTTGGCGTCGGTATAGATCTTGGTGCCGCCGACTTGGGCTTCCTTCCATGCCTCGGCGGCGTGGGACGCGGCGGTGCCGAGCAAAAGGGYGGCAAACCCGAGTGCAATCGCTTTCATGATAAATCTCCCTGAGAACAAGCACGCGGCAATCGCGCGCTCACCTGAACAACGCATTGAGGCTGCCGTTTCTTCCTTCGCGAAGCGGCGACGTGCCACACAATGGTGATTGGCAGGGGCGCGCCCGCATCGCTATATCGACGCCAACACAATCAGGACTCATTGGATGGCATTGGACATCGGCTATGTCAGCGCGGTCGGGGCAGGGGCGATCTCGTTCCTGTCGCCTTGCGTTCTGCCGCTGGTGCCGCCCTATCTCTGCTACATGGCCGGCGTCTCGGTCGATGATTTCCGCGGCAATGCYGGTGTAACGGCGCGCGAGGGCACGCGCGGCGCGCTGCTCTACGCGTCCTTGGCCTTCGTGCTCGGCTTCTCCACCGTCTTCGTCGCGCTCGGCGCCGGCGCCTCGACCATCGGCCGCTTGCTGCGCGTCTGGCAGGAGCCGCTGGCGATGGCGGCGGGCGTGYTGATCATCATCATGGGCCTCAACTTCCTCGGCATCCTGCGTATTCCGCTGTTGTCGCGCGAGGCGCGCTTCCAGTCGCAGGGCAAGCCCGCCGGCATGATCGCGGCCTATGTCATGGGGCTCGCCTTCGCCTTCGGCTGGACACCCTGCATTGGCCCTGTGCTCGGTCCGATCCTGACCTTGGCCGGCGGGCGCGAGACGGTGGGCGAGGGCGCGCTGCTGCTCGCCGCCTACTCGCTCGGYCTCGGCATTCCGTTCCTGATCGCGGCGCTGTTTTCCGGCGCCTTCATGCGCTTCCTCGGCAAATTCCGCGTCCATCTCGGCCGCGTCGAGAAGGCGATCGGCGCGCTCCTGGTCGTCGCCGGCGTGTTTTTCCTCACCGGCGGCGTGCAGAGCGCATCCTACTGGTTGCTGGAGAATTTCCCGGTGCTGGGACGGTTGGGATAGCCGCTGCCGCCACCCCGGAACGATGGCTGAACGTTGGGCGTTGCAAGCTTGTGCTCAAACAGTTGCGGCGAGGCAAAAATGGTGGCCGAAGCGGACGTGCAAAAGTTCTTCAAGGCCTATGAGAAGGTCTACAACGACGCCATCGCCGGCAATGTCGATATGGACGATTTTGGGGCGATGTACTCGACCGGATTTGTATCGGTCACGCCGGCCGGCGTCATAACCGGCGAGAACGGTCCGCAATTCAAGGACGTGATGAAGAACGGTTTTGAGACCTATCGGGCGATGGGCAGCAAGACGATGACCTGCAAGGATGTCTCGGTGACGGCCATCGACCAGGACCATTGYGTGGCCAAGGTGCAATGGTCGGGCGAATATGAGCGCAAGGACAAAAGTCCGGTCACCATCGACTTCGAGGTTGATTATCTCATCGAACGGCGCGACGGCAGCCTGAAGGTGTTTGGCTGGGTCGCCGGCGACGAGCAGGCGGAATTCAGAAAACACGGCCTGTTGTAGAGGCGATTGCTGGTTTCTCCCGATAGACTGGCCGATTAAAAGTCAGTTGCCGACCCCATAGCACCGGAATTTAACCGCATTGGTGCAGCATGGCCTGCGCTGTTAGCCTGCGTTGTTTCAAACCTTTTCATACGGTTGCCCATCCATGAGCCAGAGATCCTGCCTGTCCATCATCCTCGCCGCCGGCGAAGGCACGCGCATGAAAAGCGCCATGCCCAAGGTGCTGCATGCCATTGCCGGCCTGCCGATGGTTGCGCATGTTGTGAAAGCGGCCGAGGCTGCCGGCGCAACCGGCGTGGCGCTGGTGATCGGCCACGGCGCTGAGGAGATGCGCAAGGCGGCGCAGAAATTCGCGCCGACGGCRCAGACTTTCGTGCAGGAGAAGCGGCTCGGCACCGCGCATGCCGTGCTCGCCGCTCGCGAAGCGATATCAAAAGGTTACGACGACATCCTCGTCATGTTCGGCGACACGCCTCTGATCGATGCGCAAGCGCTGGCCGCCGCGCGGCAGAAGCTCGCGGCCGGCGCTGCCGTTGCCGTCATCGGCTTCCGCCCGCCAAGCCCGAGCGGCTATGGCCGTTTGATCGAAAAGGACGGCCGGCTCGTCGCCATCCGCGAGGAAAAAGACTGCTCAGACGAGGAAAAGAAGATTGGCTTCTGCAACGCCGGCATGATGGCGGTGGCGGGCAGGCATGCGCTTCGGCTGCTCGACAAGGTCGGCAACGAGAACGCCAAGGGCGAGTTCTATCTCACCGACATCGTCGAGATCGCAGGCGCTGGAGGCCTCGATGTCGTGGCCACGGAAGCGAGTTTTGARAACGCGCTCGGCATCAACAATCGGGCCGAGCTCGCCGAGGCCGAGGGCATCTGGCAGGCGCGCCGGCGGCGCGAGGCGATGCTGTCCGGCGTTACGCTGATCGCGCCCGAAACCGTCTATTTCTCGCATGACACCGAAATCGGYGCCGACACGATCGTCGAGCCGAATGTCTGGTTCGGCCCGGGCGTCAGGATCGCCTCGGGCGCCCGGATTCACGCCTTCAGCCACATCGAGGGCGCAACGATCGCGTCCAATTGCGATGTCGGGCCGTTCGCGCGGCTGCGGCCCGGGGCGGATCTTCGAAACAAGGCAAAGGTCGGCAATTTCTGCGAGGTCAAGCAGGCGACGATCGAGGAGGGCGCCAAGGTCAACCACCTGACCTATATCGGCGATGCGCGCGTGGGGGCCGCGGCCAATATCGGCGCCGGCACCATCACCTGCAATTATGACGGCTACTCGAAATTCTTCACCGATATCGGCGAGGGCGCCTTTGTCGGTTCGAATTCCTCGCTGGTTGCGCCGGTCTCGATCGGCAGGGGCGGGTACATCGCTTCCGGCAGCGTGATCACCGAAAGCGTGCCCGACGACGCGCTGGCCTTCGGCCGCGCCCGCCAGAAGACGATCCCCGGCAAGGGCAAGGAGTTGCGTGAGCGCTTTGCCTCGGCCGCAGCGGCCAGGAAGAAGGCGGCGGAATAGGTTGCGCGGGCTGCGCCGGCCGCGTCCAAAGCCGACTTGCGCGGTCCAGCGTGGATCGTCATTTGGAGGATGACGCACCGCCGCGGCAAATGATACTCGCCACAGCAGCGGTACTTCACAGTGCAGTCGAACGGCAATGCGCGTGTGTGTTTCGGTGCGGAAGCGGCCGAAAAAACGGAGCGATTGCGGTAACTGGATCGCAATGGCCCTCTGCCATGATGGTGCTCGAACAGGGTTCCGTTTTGACACGGAACGAAACGCAAAGTGACTTTCGCCACCGCCCGGCAATCCATAGATAACGCTGGGTTTTCTGCTGGGAAACGGGGACAAGCGCCATGTGCGGTATCGTTGGAATTGTCGGCCGAAGCCAGGTCGCGCCGCTCATCGTCGACGCGCTGAAGCGGCTTGAATATCGCGGCTATGACTCGGCCGGCGTCGCCACCATCGAGAGGGGTGAGCTTGGACGGCGCCGCGCCGAAGGCAAGCTCATCAACCTCGAAAGGCGGCTGAAGGACGAGCCGCTCGAGGGGACGATCGGCATCGGCCACACGCGCTGGGCGACGCATGGCGTTCCCAACGAGACCAATGCGCATCCGCACTTTTCCAAGGGTGTCGCCATCGTCCACAACGGCATCATCGAGAATTTCGCCGAGCTGCGCGACGAGCTCACCCGGGACGGCTACTCTTTCGCTTCGCAGACCGATACCGAGGTCGTCGCGCATCTGGTGGCGCGCGAACTCGCCAGGGGGGTTAAGCCGGTGGAAGCCGCCCATGCGGCGCTGAGGCGGCTGCACGGCGCATTCGCTCTGGCGATCATGTTCACGGGCGACGAGGACCTGATCGTCGGCGCCCGCAACGGGCCGCCATTGGCAGTCGGCCATGGCGAGGGCGAGATGTTCCTGGGCTCCGATGCGATCGCGCTTGCGCCCTTCACCARTGCGGTCACCTATCTGGAAGATGGCGACTGGGCGGTCGTGCGTCGCAATGGCGTGACCATCTACGACATCGACGGCAACAAGGTGGACCGCAAGCGCCAGCAGTCGCTGTCGACCAGCTTCATGGTCGACAAGGGCAACCGCCGGCATTTCATGGAGAAGGAGATCCATGAGCAGCCGGAGGTGATCTCGCACACGCTTGCGCATTACGTGGACTTCGTTTCCGGCAAGTCGAAGCCGCTCGACCTGCCGTTCGACTTTGCCAGGATCGGGCGCCTGGCGCTTTCGGCCTGCGGCACCGCCTATCTCGCCGGGCTGATTTCGAAATACTGGTTCGAGCGCTATGCGAGATTGCCGGTCGATATCGATGTCGCTTCGGAGTTCCGCTACCGCGAGATGCCGCTTTCGGCCAATGACGCGGCCTTCTTCATCTCGCAGTCGGGCGAGACCGCCGACACGCTGGCTTCGCTGCGCTATTGCCGCAAGGCCGGCATGAAGATCGGCGCCGTGGTCAATGTGCGCGAATCGACCATGGCGCGTGAATCCGACGTCGTGCTGCCGACGCTTGCCGGCCCGGAGATCGGCGTCGCCTCGACCAAGGCGTTTACGTGTCAGCTCTCCGTCCTGGCTGCCCTCGCGGTCCGCGCGGGCGTCGCGCGCGGTACCATCTCGCCCGATCAGGAAAAGCAGCTGGTGCGCGAGCTTTCCGAAGCGCCGCGCTTCGCCACCCAGGTGCTGAAGCTCGACGAGCAGATCGAACGCATCTCGCGCGAGCTCGCGCGCTACAAGGATGTGCTCTATCTCGGCCGCGACACCAATTTCCCGCTGGCGATGGAAGGCGCGCTGAAGCTCAAGGAGATTTCCTATATCCATGCCGAGGGCTATGCCGGCGGCGAACTGAAGCACGGACCTATCGCGCTGATCGACGAGAACATGCCGGTGATCGTGATCGCGCCACATGACCGCATCTTCGAAAAGACGGTCTCGAACATGCAGKAAGTGGCGGCGCGCGGCGGCAAGATCATCCTGATCACCGACAAAAAGGGCGCGGCGCAGGCCGGCATCAAGACGATGGAGACGATCATCCTGCCCGATGTGCCGGAGATCATCGCGCCGATCATCTATGCGTTGCCGATCCAGATGCTGGCCTATTTCACCGCCGTCTTCATGGGCACCGACGTCGACCAGCCGCGCAATCTGGCGAAGTCGGTGACGGTGGAGTAGGGCTGCGTTCCTACGATCGATCTGTATCAATTGATGATACATGATCTTGCGGCCAGCTGCGTATCAGGGTATGATACAATGCGTGGGGGAGGCTGTTGATCGTTTCATTCAAAGGCAAGACGGTCGAAGAGGTAGCGGCTGGCAGGGCACCTAAGGGATTTCCGCCGGATTTGGTCGCCCGTGCTGAAAGACGGCTCCGGGCGATTGATAATGCAGTCCAACTGAATGACCTTCGGTCGCCACCCGGAAACCACCTGGAGGCTTTGAAGCGGGATCGTGCCGGGCAGCATTCGATACGCATCAACGATCAGTGGCGGATCTGCTTCAGATGGACTGCCGCCGGTGCCGAAGATGTGGAGATTGTGGACTACCATTGAGCGGGCACTCGCCCTAACCCTTTGAGGATACTGAGCTATGCTCAAGTTCGCACGCCCTATCCATCCGGGAGAGTTCCTGCGTGAAGAGTATCTGGTGCCGCTCGGCATGAGCGCTGGTGCGCTGGCGAAGAAGCTGAACCTTCCGCGCACGCGGATCGAGCGCATCGTCAAGGAAGAGGTTGGTCTTACGCCGGATACTGCGCTTCGTCTCGCCAGGTTCTTCAATACCACGCCTGAGTTCTGGATGAATTTCCAGAAGGCCTACGAACTGGAGACCGAAGCGAGGAAAATAGCGTCGGAACTCGAGAGGATCGTGCCTTTGGACACAGCCGCATAAGCGCGCCCTTTAAAAACTTCGCAGTTCCAAACCGGCTCGCGGTTCACTAATCTCGGCGCTGCAACCTTCGCCGCGGTGAACCCATGTCCGACGCCCTTAAGACCTCTGGCATGACCCGGCTGAGGAATTATTTCCTGACGGGGTTCGTCGTTTGCGCGCCGCTGGCGATCACGGCCTATATCGCCTGGTCGCTCATCGGCTGGGTCRATTCCTGGGTGAAGCCTTATATCCCGGTCCGCTACAATCCCGATACTTATCTGCCGTTCCCGGTGCCCGGCTTCGGGCTGATCGTGGCGCTGGTGCTGATCACCCTGATYGGCTTCCTCACGGCGAACATCGTCGGCCGCGCCATCGTCAATTTCGGCGAGCGGCTGCTGGGCCGCATGCCGCTGGTGCGCGGCATCTACGGCTCGCTGAAGCAGATCTTCGAGACGGTGYTGTCGAACAAGGGCGACATGTTCCGCCAGGTCGGGCTGGTCGAATATCCGCGAAAAGGCGTGTGGTCGCTGGTCTTCGTCGCCAGCGAGAAGGAAACCGAGATCAACCAGAAGCTCGACCAGGAAGGCGATCCGCTGGTCGCGGTTTTCATGCCTTGCACGCCCAACCCGACTACCGGCTTCCTGATGTATGTGCATAAATCCGAGATCGTGCCGCTCGACATGTCGATCGAGGACGGCGCCAAGCTGATCGTGTCGGCCGGCATGGTGGCACCGGAAGTCAAGGCCAAGCTRGTGACGCTGAATGGCGAGCCCGTCGAAGGCGGCCTTGCCAACCCGGCGGTCGGCGCCGCTCAGCCGGCGCGCAGCAGCCGTACCGCCTCGTCACGGCCGAACAGGTAAAGCAGCAGGCGCAGCGCCTCGCCACGTTCGGACTGCAGTTCCGGGTCGCGCGACAGGATCAGCCGCGCGTCGTCGCGCGCGGCTTCGAGCAGGTCCGCATGAAACTCCAGGCGCGCGACCTGGAAGCCGGGCGTGCCGGACTGGCGGGTGCCCAGCAACTCGCCTTCGCCCCGCAGCTTCAGGTCCTCCTCGGCGATCTTGAAGCCGTCCTCGGTCTCGCGCATCACCGAAAGCCGGCGTTTCGCGGTCTCGCCGAGCGGGTCCTTGTAAAGCAGCACACATGATGAGGGTTTGTCGCCGCGCCCTACGCGGCCGCGCAACTGGTGCAACTGCGCAAGGCCGAAGCGTTCGGCATGCTCGATCACCATGATCGTGGCGTCGGGCACGTCGACGCCCACCTCGATGACAGTGGTGGCGATGAGGATGCGCGTCTCACCCTGCTTGAAGGCGCGCATGGCCTCGTCCTTTTCGGCGCCCTTCATGCGGCCGTGCACCAGGCCGATCCGGTCGCCGAACAACGGTTTCAGCGAAGCGAACCGGTCCTCCGCCGACATCAGTTTTATTTCCTCGGATTCCTCGACCAACGGGCAGATCCAGTAGATCTTCTGGCCGTCGGCGACGGCATCGAGCATGCGGCCGACCAACTCATCCAGGCGCTCCATCGGCAAGGTCACGGTGCGAATCGGCTGCCGGCCGGCCGGCTTCTCGGTCAACTTCGAGACGTCCATGTCGCCAAAGGCGGTCAGCACCAGCGTGCGCGGAATGGGGGTCGCCGTCATCACCAGCATGTCGGGCGCATCGCCCTTGGCGGTGATGGCCAGGCGCTGGTGCACGCCGAAGCGGTGCTGCTCGTCGACGACGGCGAGCACCAGGTCGTGGAATGTCACGGTCTCCTGGAACAGCGCATGCGTGCCGACGACGATGTCGATCGCGCCGCTGGCGAGACCTTCCAGCGTCTCGGCACGCTCGCGGCCTTTTTCACGCCCGGTCAGGATGGCGAGGCGCAGGCCGGCTTTTTCCGCCAGCGGCGCGATGGTCGCCAGATGCTGGCGCGCCAGGATTTCGGTCGGCGCCATCAGCGCCGCCTGGCCGCCGGCCTCGACCGCGCGCGCCATGGCAAGCAGCGCCACCACCGTCTTGCCTGAGCCGACGTCGCCCTGCAGCAGGCGCAGCATGCGCTCGGGGTCGGCGAGATCGGCGTTGATCTCGCCGAGCGCGAATTCCTGGCTGGGGGTCAGCTTGTAGGGCAGGGCGGCGCGCAGCTTCTCGACGATGCGGCCGTCGCCCACGAGTGGCCGGCCCGAGAGGCGGCGGATTCTCGCCCGCACCAGCGCCAGCGAAACCTGTCCGGCCAGCAGCTCGTCATAGGCAAGCCGGCGCCAGGCCGGTCCCTCGACGGCAACGTCGATCGGGTCCTTGGGATAATGGATGCGGGCGAGAGCATCGCCGAAGGATGGAAAGGTATGGCGGCGCATGAAGGCGTCGTCCTGCCACTCCGGCAGTTCCGGCAGGCGGCCGAGTGCCTGTCCGATGGCGCGGCGCAGCACCTTGGCCGACAGGCCGGCCGTCAGCGGATAGACCGGTTCGACCAGCGGCAAGCCCTCGGCCTCGTCGATCGGCGCGATATGGTCGGGATGGACCATGGTCGGGCGGCCGTTGAACCACTCCATGCGGCCCGAAACCACGACGCGCTCGCCCTCGGGAAGCATCTTCTGCAGATAGGCGGCATGGGCATGGAAGAAGGTCAGGGCGACCTCGCCGGTGTCGTCATGGGCGTAGACGCGATACGGCACCGACCTGTTGCCGCGCGGCGGCGGCTGGTGACGATCGACCCGCACCTCGAGCGTGACGATCTGGCCCTCCGCCGACAACGCGATGCCGGGCCGGTTGCGGCGGTCGATCACGGTGTTGGGCAGCACGAACAGGAGGTCGGCCGCGCGCGCGGCGCGATCGCCAAGGTCGGCCGGCACGACACGCTCGATCAGCAAGCCCACCTTCGGGCCGACGCCGGCGAGCGAGGTGATCGGGACGAACAGAGGATCGAGGATGGTGGGACGCATCGTGTCAGCTTATGTCGCGACAGCCGCAGCGCAAAGGCTGACACCGCCCGCTATCCACGCTATATGCGCCGCTTTGGACAGGGATGCGGCGACATGACCGGAACACAGCGATCAAGCGAGGGGCTGGATGCCCGCCGCCGCAAGCTCCTATTCCGCTCGTGGCATCGCGGCATGCGCGAGATGGACCTCATCCTCGGGTCCTTCGCCGACGCCGAGATCGGCGCCTTGACCGGCGATGAAATCAACCAATATGAGAGACTTCTCGAAATTCCCGACACCGAATTTTTCCCGATGGTCACCGGCGAACGCCCGGTTCCGCCCGATATCGATTGCGCGGTTCTGCAAAAGATCCTGGCGTCGCGCCGGACCATGACATTTTGAAAAACGCCTATCCATGAGCCTCATCCCTTCCATCGGCCTGCCCAAGGGCCGCGTTGGCCAGTTCACCGTCGATGGTGTCGCCGACGGCTATGAAGCCTTCGCCCTGGTTGAGACGGCACGGGAAATCGCGCCCGACAAGCCGGTGCTGTTCGTCGCGCGCGACGGCCAGCGGCTGCCGGCGATCATCGAGGCGCTCGCCTTTGCCGCGCCAGGCCTGCCGGTGCTGGAACTGCCGGCCTGGGACTGCCTGCCTTACGATCGCGTTTCGCCCGGAGCGGACGCCGCGGCGCGGCGGCTCGACGCGCTTTCGGCCATGATCGCGCTGGCGAAGAGGCCGCATCGCGCCGTGATCCTCACCACCGCCAACGCGCTCTTGCAGCGTATCCCVCCGGCCGAGCTGATCGAAGCGCAGACTTTCCACGCCAGGCCCGGCAACCAGATCGACATGAACGCGCTGATCGCGCGGCTGGAGGTTTCCGGCTTCGAACGCGTGCCGACGGTGCGCGGCCTTGGCGAATTCGCCGTACGCGGTGGCATCCTCGACCTCTTCGCGCCTGGCTGGAGCGAGGCGCTGCGCCTCGATTTCTTCGGCGACACGCTGGAATCGATCCGCGTCTTCGACGTCGCGACCCAGCGCACCACCGGGCAGCGCAAGTCGATGTCGCTGCAGGCGATGAGCGAGGTGGCCCTGACGCCCGAGACGATCAGCCGCTTCCGCCGCTCCTACATCGAGGCCTTTGGCGCGCCCTCACGCGACGACGCGCTCTATGCGGCGGTCAGCGAAGGACGACGCTTCGCAGGCATGGAACATTGGCTGCCCTTCTTCTACGAACGGCTGGAGACGGTGTTCGACTATCTGCCGGACGCGCCCGTGGTCTTCGACCATCTGGCGCATGAGGCGCTGGCCGAGCGGCACACGCTGATCCTCGACCATTACGAGGCGCGCCGGAAGCAGGCCGACAGCGCGCTGAAGGACGCCGTGCCGTACAAGCCCGTGGCGCCGGACTTGCTTTATCTGTCGCCGGACAATCTCAAGGCTTCGCTCGGCCCGCGCGAAGACATCGACTTCACCGTGTTCGATGCGCCCGATGTCGGAGGCAAGAAGGTTTTTCATGCCGGCTCGCGCCATGGCCGCAGCTTTGCCGAGGAGCGCGCCGATCCGAGCATCAATGTCTTCGACGTCGTCGTAAAACACATTGCCGACGAGCGCGCGGCGCGTCGCCGTGTCATCGTTGCCGGYTGGACCGAAGGCTCGCTCGACCGGCTCGGGCAAATTCTCGCCGAGCATCATCTCGGCAATCTGAAGACCGTCGCGACGCTTGCCGAGGTCGAAAAGCTCGAGCCGGGGCAGGCGGGCCTTGCCGTGCTGCCGCTCGAATCCGGCTTCGAGACCGACGGTCTGGTCGTCGTCGCCGAGCAGGATATCCTCGGCGACAGGCTGATCCGGCGTTCCAAGCGCAAGAAGAAGGCTTCCGATTTCATCGCCGAGGCGTCGTCGCTGTCTTCCGGCGACATCGTCGTCCATGCCGATCACGGCATAGGCCGCTTCATCGGCCTGCGCACCATCGAGGCGGTGGGCGCGCCGCATGACTGCCTGGAAATCCACTATGCGGGCGACGACCGGTTGTTCCTGCCGGTGGAAAACATCGAGCTTTTGTCGCGCTACGGTTCGGATTCGGCGGAGGCGACGCTCGACAAGCTGGGCGGCGGCGCCTGGCAGGCGCGCAAGGCGCGGCTGAAGCGGCGCCTGCTCGACATGGCCGGGCAACTGATCCGCATCGCCGCCGAGCGGCAGATGCGTTCCGCGCCCGCGATGATCCCGGCCGAGGGGCTCTATGGCGAGTTTGCCGCGCGTTTCCCGTATGAGGAAACCGACGACCAGCAGACAGCGATCGATTCCGTCATGGACGATCTCGGCGCCGGCAAGCCGATGGACCGGCTGGTCTGCGGCGACGTCGGCTTCGGCAAGACGGAAGTGGCGCTGCGCGCCGCCTTCATCGCGGCCATGGAAGGGTTCCAGGTCGCGGTCGTGGTGCCGACAACGCTTTTGTCGCGCCAGCATTTCAAGACCTTCTCGCAGCGCTTCTCAGGCCTGCCGATCCGCATCGCCCAGGCCTCGCGCCTCGTCGGCTCCAAGGAACTGGCCGAAACCAAGAAAGGCGTTGCCGAGGGCACGGTCGACATCGTCGTCGGCACGCATGCGCTGCTTGGGTCTTCGATCTCGTTCAAGAATCTCGGGCTTTTGATCATCGACGAGGAGCAGCATTTCGGCGTCAAGCACAAGGAGCGGCTGAAGGAGCTCAAGAACGATGTGCATGTGCTGACACTGTCGGCGACGCCGATCCCGCGCACGCTGCAGCTGGCGCTGACCGGCGTGCGCGAGCTGTCGCTGATCGCCACGCCACCGGTCGACCGCATGGCGGTGCGCACCTTCATCTCGCCCTTCGATCCGCTGGTCATCCGCGAGACGCTGCTGCGCGAGCGCTATCGCGGCGGCCACTCCTTCTACGTCGTGCCGCGCATCAGCGACCTTTCGGAAATCCATGATTTCCTGAAGGAATCGGTGCCGGAGCTGAAGGTGGCGGTGGCCCATGGCCAGATGCCGCCGGGCGAGCTCGACGACATCATGAACGCCTTCTACGACGGCCAGTACGATGTGCTCCTGTCGACCACCATCGTCGAATCCGGCCTCGACATCCCGACCGCCAACACGCTGATCATCCATCGCGCCGACATGTTCGGCCTGGCGCAGCTCTACCAGCTGCGCGGCCGCGTCGGTCGCTCAAAGGTGYGCGCCTATGCGCTGTTCACGCTGCCGGCCAACCGCAAGCTGACCGACACGGCCGAGCGCCGGCTGAAGGTGCTGCAGTCGCTCGACACGCTCGGCGCCGGCTTCCAACTGGCCAGCCACGACCTCGATATCCGCGGCGCCGGCAATCTTCTGGGCGAAGAGCAGTCCGGCCACATCAAGGAGGTCGGCTTCGAGCTCTACCAGCAGATGCTGGAAGAGGCGGTGGCGGAGGTGAAGGACACCGGCGAAGTCCAGGACGGCGGCTGGTCGCCGCAGATCGCGGTCGRCACGGCGGTGATGATCCCGGAAAGCTATGTGCCCGACCTGCAGCTCCGCATGGCGCTCTACCGGCGCCTGGGCGACCTCGAGACCACCGAGGAGATCGACGGCTTCGGCGCCGAGTTGATCGACCGGTTCGRGCCGCTGCCGGAAGAGGTGACGCATCTGTTGAAGATCGTCTTCATCAAGGCGCTCTGCCGCAAGGCCAATGTCGAGAAGCTCGATGCCGGTCCCAAGGGCGTCGTCATCCATTTCCGCAAGCGCGAGTTCCCCAATCCGGTCGGGCTGGTGAAATTCATCGGCGAGCAGGGCTCGCTGGCCAAGATCAGGGCCGACCACAGCGTCGTCTTCATCCGCGACTGGCCGAATGCGGAGAAGCGGCTTGCCGGCTCGGCTGTCGTCATGACCCAATTGGCAAGATTGGTCGACAAAGCCGCCTAACGACGCCCACCTCGGCAAGCCGGATAGCCCAACGCATTCGCCACCACTGAAAAACCCGGCTAGAATAGGCAGTCGGCTTCGTGTAAGGAGCCGCGACCTCGTATCGAGGCTGGAATGGCGGGCAAGGACGCTCRCCGGTTTGTTTGATGCAATTCCGGACGGAAATTTCGCATTTTCCCGGAGTTGCTCCGAAAGGGCGTTTGGGTGCAGYGATGACGAAATGGTCGCCGAATTCGTGGAGGGCAAAGCCGATCAAGCAGGTCCCGGCCTATCCGGACCTTGGGGCTTTGCAAGCCACGGAGGCGCGGCTTGCAACCTATCCGCCGCTGGTTTTTGCCGGCGAGGCGCGCAAGCTGAAGAAGCAACTGGCAGCGGTCGCCGCCGGCGAAGCCTTCCTGCTGCAGGGCGGCGACTGCGCCGAAAGCTTTGCGGAGCACGGCGCCGACAACATCCGCGACTTTTTCCGCGTCTTTCTGCAGATGTCGGTGGTGCTCACCTTCGCCGGCGCGCAGCCGGTGGTGAAGGTCGGCCGCGTCGCGGGCCAGTTCGCCAAGCCGCGCTCGTCCGACAACGAGACCAAGGCCGGCTTGACGCTGCCGAGCTATCGTGGCGACATCATCAACGGCATCGAGTTCGACGCCAAGTCGCGCGTCCCCGATCCCGCGCGCCAGGAAATGGCGTATCGCCAGTCGGCCGCGACGCTCAACCTTCTGCGCGCCTTCGCGCAGGGCGGCTATGCCAGCCTGGAGAATGTACATCGCTGGATGCTGGGTTTCGTCGCCGACAGCCCGCAGGGCGAGAAATACGGTGCGCTCGCCAACCGCATCACCGAGACGATGGATTTCATGCGCGCGGTGGGCATCACGTCGGAGACCAATTTCGCGCTGCGCGAGACCGATTTCTACACCAGCCACGAGGCGCTGCTGCTCGGCTACGAAGAGGCGCTGACGCGCGTCGATTCGACCTCCGGCGACTGGTACGCGACCTCGGGCCACATGATCTGGATCGGCGACCGCACCCGCCAGCCCRACCATGCGCATATCGAATATTGCCGCGGCATCAAGAATCCGCTCGGCCTGAAATGCGGCCCGTCGCTGACGCCGGATGGCTTGCTGGAACTCATCGACCTGCTCAATCCCGAGAACGAGCCGGGCCGGCTGACGCTGATCGCCCGCTTCGGCTCCGACAAGGTCGCCGAGCATCTTCCGAAGCTGGTCCGCGCGGTGAAGAAGGAAGGCCGCAACGTGGTGTGGTCATCCGACCCGATGCACGGCAACACGATCGAGGCGGCCGGCTACAAGACGCGGCCG
The DNA here is from genome assembly GCF_001854815.1 of Mesorhizobium sp. LCM 4576. Taxonomy (NCBI): domain Bacteria; kingdom Pseudomonadati; phylum Pseudomonadota; class Alphaproteobacteria; order Hyphomicrobiales; family Phyllobacteriaceae; genus Mesorhizobium; species Mesorhizobium sp. LCM 4576. The sequence continues at coordinate 55,880 of NZ_MDDT01000045.1, read as the reverse complement.
TTCGACCGCATCCTGAAGGAAGTGCAGACCTTCTTCGAGGTGCACCGGGCCGAGGGCACGCATCCGGGCGGCATCCATGTCGAGATGACCGGCAAGAACGTCACCGAATGCACGGGCGGCGCCCGCGCTATCACGGCGGAAGACCTGCAGGACCGCTATCACACCCATTGCGATCCGCGCCTCAACGCCGACCAGGCGATCGAGCTCGCCTTCCTGGTGTCGGACCTCTTGAAGAAGAGCCATCCGGTCCAGCACAAGCAGGCCGCCAACGCCTGAGCGAGGCTCGGACGCCGATCATTGGAGGCGCTGGCGGCGACGCCGGCGCCTTTTGACGTCGGGCTGATAAACTTCAATTCGGATCGCGGRTCATTCCGGATCGGGCGGTCCGGGCGGGTCGCCCGGGAAGTTGGCTCTGCCGGGCGGAATGACGGCAAAGCTGATCTCCAAGGGCGGTGCTTTGAGCGACCAGTCGAATGGCACCGTCTTGACCGGCAGGCCGGCAATCCAGGCCTGCTGTTGCGGGGAGAGATTCCAGCCGTGCGGCCATACAAGCAGCATGCCCTGGTCCCGCAGGCGCTGGTCCGTGATCCAGGGGGCAAGGCGCCGGTCGAGGGTCGTGAAGATGGAAGGTTGGTCCGTGGCTTCCAGTCCGGCAAGCTGGGCCACGCCGTCATCGCCGCCGACAATGCCCAATGGTCCGGGCACCGTCTCATGCCAGATCGCCTCGGCCGTCTGCGAGATCGATCGCGCCGGCCAGCACATCGGCTGCAGGCGGCCAAGGACGTTGCAACCTGTCCAGCGGGTAACCGCGTAGGCRCTCGATACGCCAACCACGCAGAGCAGCGCCAGCACCGCCAACCGGCGCAATTCAGCAGGTCCCAGCCGCTGGCCCAGAAGTGCGATTGCCAGGGCCCCGACGAGATTGTACATCGTCGCGCCCCAGGACTCGCCGGTGCCGGTAAACAGCGAGGCGACCATGATCAGGAGCGCCGGCCCCAGACCCATCCATGCCAGGTAGACAACCGCACGCCGCTCGGGGGCGGCCGGTAAKGGGGCTTGCGCGGAGTCGGCCTGCCGTCGCAGCAGGCCGGAAAGAGCGAGCACGACGGGAAGCRCGGCGAGCCCGGCAAGCTGAACGCCGATATAGTAAAGCCGGGCGCGGTTGGCGAGCACCCAGGCGTTGCGATGCGCGGCATAGGTCAACGGCAAGAAGTCGAGGCGGGCAAGCTGAATCGCCAGGGGTGTTACGACGCCAAGAAAAACCGCGAGGCCGAGCCATGGCCATGGCGTGGCAAGCCGGCTTCGGGCACGGGCGTCGTATAGTATCCAGATGCCGCCAAAGGCGAGCAGCAAAGCCGTCGAGAATTTGGCGTAGAGCCCCAGGCCGGAAACRAGGCCGAGAGCGAGCCACCAGCCCGGCCGTCCATCGCACGCCGAACGCCACAGCAGCCACGATATGCCGGCCCAGAAAGGCATCTGCGCGTAGTCATGGTTGAATTGCGGGGTCGGCCAGCCGAAGAAGTAGATCGAGGGCATCAACAGCACGGCGGCGAGCGCGCGGGTCGAGCCCATGATGTCGCGCGCAAGCAGATAGACCAGGACGAACGTCGTCGAGATCATCAATTGCGACAGCATGTATTGCGGCCAGCGGAACGAGCCGGTCAGGAGATGGCTGATCTCGAGCAGCCAGCACGGCAGCTGCGGGTGCTTGTAGGTCAACAGCACCCACTCGCGGCCCCACATGAACCCCTCGACGACGTCGCGGGGCGGCCCGACATTGACGATCGCCGGCATGACGGTCCAGCAAGCGATCTGCGCCAGGCATAAAAGCGCCAGCAATCGCCATGGGTGCCGGACCAATCCGTTCCAGATCGAAGGCAAATTGCCCTCCGCGGCGATTGCCGACGGCCAAAGATGAACGGATTCAGTGGTTCTCGACATGCGGGCCTAAAATCACACCGGTGGACTGCTGAACAGTCCGATAGCAAAAGCTTACGAAAATGTATTCTTCCGCAACATTGTAAAACCAAGATTGCGATGGAACCCATCGCCGGCGCTTCGGGCATGGCCCCCCCGGCTGATCGTTGCTTGAGCCGGCCCCCTATTCGGAGCGCCGCGGTTCCAGCGGCAGGGCATGATGCGTCCGAAAACCGCTCCACACTTTTCGGCATCATGCTCCAGTCATCCAGGTGCCTCCATGCGTCACCAGCACGCCGTCATCCATCACCGTGGGCTCGACTTCTGGTCGGCGCGCGCGGCGGTTCTCGTCATCATCTGCCTGCAGCTTTTGGTCATCAACAACCTGTCCTTCGGCCCACGCTGGCTGGCTCCGACGGTCGAGGCCGCGCTCCTCGTGCCGTTGTCGATAGCAACGGCCTGGACACAGATGCAGACGCGCAACGCCGTCGACCATGAGCATTGGTACGCTATCGGCCGATTGCGCCTCTACATCCGCCGCACGGCATTGGTGATGACGGGCGTCATCAGCATCATGAATTGCGGGTCGCTGGTCTTCCTGGTGCGGGCGCTGCTGGAAGGACATGCCGGCGCCGGCACGACACTGCTCGTCGACGCGCTCAACATCTGGGTCACCAATGTGATCGTCTTCGCGCTGTGGTTCTGGAGCACCGACCGCGGCGGTCCGCCGACCTGCGGCCTGGTCAAGCGCGCGCATGCCGATTTCCTGTTCCCGCAAATGACGTTGCCCGATCGCGAGATACAGGGCTGGCTGCCGGGCTTCGTCGACTATGTCTTCCTGGCCTTCACCAACGCCACGGCGTTCTCGCCGACCGACACCTTGCCGCTCACGCAGCGCGCCAAGCTCCTGATGATGGCCGAGGCGATGATCTCGCTGTTGACGATCGCACTGGTGGCCGCGCGTGCGGTCAACATCCTGGCCTAGCTGTGCCGATATTCAGGTGAGGCCGGCCTGCAAACGGCGCCCTCCTGCGCTTCCGGTGCTCACGTACTTTAGTACGCTCCGCTCCGGTTCTCGGAGGCCACCGTTTTCGACTCGGCCTGACCTGAATCTCGACACAGCCTTACCGCTGATGTCAGTGGCCGCGCTCCCAGCGCATTCCGGCCAGTCGTGGATCGGAAAAGGCGGCGCGTGAGAATTCCAGCCTCTTCTCCGGGAATTCACTGATCGCCTGCAGGCCGAAGGAGYCGATCCGGATGCGCCAGGTCTGCGGCTCCAGCGGCCTTGCCTTGGCAAAGCCCTTGCAGGTCAGCAGCGCGATGTTGGCGCCCTTCGGATCGCGCACCGAGCGATATCGGATCGCCTRCAGTTCGGCTTCGCGCGCGACATCGGCGATCGCCTGGCAGGCGGTGTAATCGGTGGGCTGGGTCCAGGCCTTCTCGTCGCGATCGAGCGGCGGCCGTGTCAGGTCGATCGCGCGGTCGCATTTTATCGCAGCAGCGAAGGCAGTGTATTCCGCGGCGTCGTTCGGCCATAGCGTCGCCGGCGACTCCGCGAAGAACAGCAAGCGGTAGAAGGCCATTTCCGCCACCGCCGTCAGCACCGTCTCGGCGGCATAGTAAACGCCTTTGGTCTTGCCGGCGCGGCGGAAGCGCGAGCCGTATGGATAGACGGAGCCATAGCGAAAAGGCGTCGACAACACGTAATGGAGGTGGCGGCATTCCAGTGGGATATGCGGTTTGGTGTCCTCGATGAGGTCTTCCAGCAGCGACTGCTCGTCGAGCGTGTCGACGAGCTTGAGGGTCGAGACGCGATGCTGCGCCTCGACCATGCGCCAGTACTTGCCTTCGAGCCTGACGGCCTCAGACGAGAGCGCGCCGGGAGTCCAGGTAGGCAATGACATCGACAAGTCCGGCAATCGTCAGGATCTTTTCGAGCGGCGTGCCGTCGAGCGTGGTGTTKGGGTTCTTCAGCCATGCCCGGGCAACGGTCTCGTCGCCGCCGACGATCGCGTCGAGCGAGCGGAACAGGCGGACGAACAGCACCGCCAGCTCGAACGGCTTGGTACCGCGTTCAAGCAGGAATTCCTGCTTGCGCATGCGCGAGACCGTCGCTTCCGACACGCCGATGACCAGAGCGAGCGTCCTGGCGGTGATGTCGAGCAGATCTGCCGCGCGCAGCGTGGCCTTGGTGATGACAGCGTTTTCGGCCGCCGCCGCGGCCGCGACTGGACGTTGCATGAGCGCACCCTTTCATTTCTATGGAAAATATAATCCACAAAAATTCATCTGGAAAGGGCGACGTCAATCTTTCTTGTAAAGCAGCCAGCCTTTACCGGCCCGGCCGGCCGTGGCCGAGTGCTTCGTCACACGGTTGCGGCCGCCGACCTTGGAACGATAAAGCGCGCGGTCCGCCTTGGCGTAGAGATCTTCGGGGTTTTCGGCCTCCGAGGCCATGCAGATGCCCAGCGACACGGTAACGGTGCCGTAATTGATGCCGGTCTGGCTGCTGGTGAACGGGGTATGCTCGATCAGCACGCGGATGCGCTCAGCGATCTCGTATGTGGCGCCCTCGCTGGCTCCCTCGACGATAAACGCAAACTCCTCGCCCCCGGTGCGCGCGACGAACATGTCGGAACGGACGCTGGACTGGAAGATCTCGGCGATGATCTGCAGGATCCTGTCGCCGACCGGATGGCCGTAGCGATCGTTTATGTCCTTGAAATGATCGATATCGGCAAGGATCAAGGCGTTGAACAGGATGCCGCGGTTGCTGTTGTAGATCCGGGTGATCTCCTTGTCGAAGGCGCGTCGGTTCCACAGCTGCGTGAGCGGATCGGTGTCGGCAAGCCGCTTGTATTCCTCGAGCTTCGACTTGACGCTTTCAAGCTCGGCCGTCTTTTCGCTGAGCGTGCTGGCGATCTGGCGGCMATGGTCGATCGTCGAGCTGGTGGCTGCAGACATCGCRCCGGCGATCTTCTGGAGGATTTCCTGGGAAAGCAGGCTGCGGTTGCTCAGGCCGATCGAGGTCTCATCGAGGATGCGGCCATATTTTTCGATATGCGAACGTTCGCTGCGCAACAGCGCGGCGATTTCCTCGAGCTCGTTCGCAACCATCTCGCGGGCGTGCTCGACGATGGYCGGACCGTGATGCTGGGGGAAGAAGGTGCGCCCGATGCCGTCGAGGTCCTCCTGGGTCGGGCGGTTGCTCAACGAGACGACGGCAAGGCTGAGCTCATGATTGCTGCCGCTCAGCGCCTCGTAGAAGATCTCATAGTTGCGCGGCAATCCGAGCACGCCGAGCTGACGCATCGTCGCCACGACGGTGCTGGCGATGTCGGTATTCCTGTCGGTCGGAACGGCTGCCGGCTGCATGTTCTGTTCACTACCCTTCAGTGCGACCGGAGACCTGCCACCGCCGGGTGTCGCGCATGCGGGGATTTGAATCGGAACCATAAATGCGACGGCGCGTCCCCAACACGACTTTCGCTTGCAGGAATCATAGATGCAGTTGCGCTAAAGTTTCCTTAATGGCCTGCATTTCCTCGATGTCCCTGCTACCGCAGGGTGCAAAGCCGTGTGAGGCGCAGCTTTTGAAACGCGCCGCTTCGGTGTCGCATTTGCCTGCGCCCAGCCATTTCAAACCTGAAATTCTGTCCGGCAATGGATCAGCGGAAGGTCGAAGGAGGCCCGGATGGACGACAATCACAGCGGATCGTGCCTGTGCGGGGCAGTGCGTTTCAGGACGAGCGGCCCGTTGCGCGGCGTCGTCTACTGCCACTGCTCGCAATGCCGCCGRCAAACCGGCCATCTCGTCGCGGCAACTGCCTCCAAGGATGCCGATATCGTCATAGAGGGCGCCGATTCGCTCAACTGGTAYGGCGCGTCCGACGTGGCGAAACGCGGCTTCTGCCGCACCTGCGGTTCGCTGCTATTCTGGAAGCACAATGAACTGGACACGATCTCGATCATGGCCGGATCCTTCGAGAGGCCAAGTGGCCTTTCCGCGGAAAGCCACATCTTCGTCGGCGACAAGGGCGATTATTATTCGATCGACGACGGGTTGCCGCAGTTCGAGAAGTCGACGCCGTCGATAAAGGTGGCGGACGAATGATTTTTGACGCGGCTGCCTTATTCCCTTGATCCGGCCGTTGCGATATCCCCCTGACGGTTACTCGAAACGGGGCTGGGCATGCAGCGGCTGATCGACGCTTTCATCAATTCGGTACGAGCCTTTCGCAAGCTTGCCGCGCACGAGAAGGCATTCCAGCAGGAGCTGATGCTGCTTGCGCTCGCCCTGCCTGCCGGCTGGTTCATCTCGGTCTCCTGGCGCGGCTATGCCCTGCTGATCGGCGCCGTGCTGCTGCTGATCATGGTCGAAGTGCTCAACACCGGCATCGAGGCAGCCTGCGACGCGATCTCGCGCGAATTCCACATCGAGATCCAGCTCGCCAAGGATTGCGGCTCACTGGCCGTGCTGATTTCGATCGTGATCGCCGGCGGCGTCTGGGGCATCGCCTTGATCGAGCGCCTGATCGGCGCGCCGATCTGAATTTGCGGATCAGGACCCTGCCTGATCTTCCTTGGCGCGTTCGCGTCCGGCAAAATGATGGCCGACCAGCCAGGCAACAACAGCGACGACGAGGCCAACACCAAGGGCAATGAGCAGGCGTTCATGCCGCGCGAACGCCTCACCCACCATCTGTTCCGCGCCCAGGCCGAAGATATAGCCGATGCCGCTGAACAGGGCCGCCCAGGCCGCAGAGGAGATGGCATTCAAGATGACGAAACGCGGCACGGGCACAGTCGACAGGCCGGCGGCGATGCCGCCGACCAGGCGCATGCCGTAGATGTAGCGGTTGGTCAGTACGAATATGTTGGGATGGGTGTTAAGCAGGCGATAGGCGCGGCTGAAGCCCGGACGCCTGCGCAATCTTCTCACATAGCGATGTTCGGCGAAGCTACGTCCCAGGGTGAAGAAGAAGGTGTCGCCGGCGAAAGCGCCGAGAAAGGYGGCGAGGAAAGTCTGCCACAACACGAAAACATGCTGGTGGGCGAAGAAGCCGCCAAGGATCGCGGCACTTTCGCCTTCGGCGACGCAACCCAGGAAGACCGCGATCAGCCCGTATTGCTCGATGAGATGATGGATGGTCTCGCTCATTCCGTTGCTGGCCGCGCCGACAGTTTCTCGTCGATGCGCCTGATCTGCTCGGCCATGCGCAGGATTTCGTCGCGCATGCCGATGATCTCGCTGTGGCGCAGCTCGTCGAGCTTTTCATGCAAGGCCATGATCTCGATCTCGGCCTTCAGATTGACCTCGTAGTCATGCGCAGCGTCGATGCGGTCGCGCTCGGTCTGGCGGTTCTGCGACATCATGATCACCGGCGCCTGGATCRCCGCCAGCATCGACAGCACTAGGTTGAGGAAGATGAAAGGGTAGGGGTCGAAGGCGTCGCGCGTGAGCAGCCAGGCGTTGCCGACAGTCCAAACGGCGAGAAAGGCCAGGAAGCCGAGGATGAAGGACCAGGAGCCGCCGATCCTGGCGATCGTGWCGGCGACGCGGTCGCCATAGGTCGCGTGGAAGGCGACGGCCTTGTTGGTGTCGCGCGTGATTGTGGTGCGCTCAAGCGTCGATTGYAGCACGCGGCTCTCGAGCGGACCGAAACCTTCCGGTTTTCGCTTGAGCAAACGGTTCGCCATGTCCTCGACGATCTTGTTCATCTGTCTTCTCCTTCGCCCGGGCGTCGATAGACGTAGAGGCTGCCGGGCCGGACGTGAAGTGCTAGATTGCGGCGAACAGGGCGAGGACAAAGATGCTCGATTTCCGGAAAATCCATACACGGGCGGCAAAGCGCAAGGGCGGCGAGGCGGTGCTGGAGCCGCTGCTTGGCCCTAGGCCCGACAATGCGGCGGTGGYGAAAGTACCCGACGATCGCATTCTTTCCACCATGGCAGAGCGCATTTTCGCCGCAGGCTTCGTGTGGCGGGTCATCGAGCAGAAATGGCCGGGTTTCGAGGAAGCGTTCCTCGGCTTCGAGCCGAAGCGGCTTCTGTTCCAGCCCGACGATTTCTGGCACGAGCTGGCGTCCGACAGCCGCATCGTGCGCAACCCGCAGAAGATCAAGTCGGTGCGCGACAACGCCGCCTTCGTCGACCGCGTCTCGAAGGAGCATGGCAGTTTCGGCAAATTCATCGCCGGATGGCCTGCGGATGATCAGGTCGGCCTGACCGCCTATCTCGCCAAGCATGGCAGCCGTCTCGGCGGCAACACCGGCCAGTATTTCCTGCGCTGGCTGGAATGGGACACGTTCGTCGTCTCGTCGGACATGGCRGCGGCGCTGCGCGACGCCGGCCTCGATATCGCCGAGAACCCGACCTCGAAGCGGGACCTCGACAAGATCCAGGCGCAGATCAACCAATGGTCGGCCGAGACCGGACTGCCGCGCCGCCACATCTCGCGCATCCTGGCGATGTCGATCGGCGAGAACCGCTCGGCGGAGGCGTTGCGCGAGTATATGGGCGACTAGGTGGCCAGGACTGATCAGCGTTGCCGATCTATCAGGATACGACCTGTGGTCGATCCTGAGTGGCACAACCAAACGCCATTGCGGGGCGATTTGAGCCACGCTACATCCGTTCCATGACCCAGACCGCTCCCGATATCCTGCGCATCGCCGTCGCCCAGCTCAACCCGACTGTCGGCGACGTCGCCGGCAATCTGGCAAAAGCGCGCGAGGCAAGGGCGGACGCGGCGCGACAGGGCGCCGACCTGGTGCTCTATACCGAGCTCTTCCTCGCCGGCTATCCGCCGGAAGACCTGGTGCTCAAGCCTTCCTTCCTGAGGGCATGCGAGAAAGCGGCGCAGGATTTCGCCAAGGATACGGCCGATGGCGGCCCCGGCGTCATCATCGGCACGCCGCTGAAGCGCAAGTCGGGCACACACAATTCCATCGTCTTCGCCGACGGTGGCAAGATCATTGCCGAGCGCTACAAGCTTGACCTGCCGAATTATGGCGAGTTCGACGAGAAGCGCGTGTTCCAGGCCGGGCCGGAACTGCAGGGTCCGGTTAATTTCCGCGGCGTGCGCATCGGCGTTCCGATCTGCGAGGACATCTGGGGCGACATCGCCGTCTGCGAGACGCTGGCCGAAAGCGGCGCCGAAATCCTTCTGGTGCCGAACGGCTCGCCCTATTACCGCGCCAAGATCGACGTCCGCCACCAGGTGGTGATCCGCCAGGTCATCGAAACCGGACTGCCGATGATCTACGCCAACCAGCTCGGCGGGCAGGACGAGCTGATCTTCGACGGCGCGTCCTTCGCCATCGGGGCCGACAAGACTCTTGCCTTCCAGATGAGCCAGTTCGAGGAGGCGGTCGACGTCACCACCTGGAAGAGAAAGGGAGACAGCTGGGTCTGCTCGGAAGGCCCGATGTCGAAGATCCCGGAGCGCGAAGAGGCGGACTATCGGGCCTGCATGCTGGGCCTGCGYGACTACGTCAACAAGAACGGCTTCAAGAACGTGGTGCTCGGCCTTTCCGGCGGCATCGACTCCGCCATCTGCGCGGCTTTGGCCGTCGATGCGCTGGGCGAGGAGCGGCTGCGCACCGTCATGATGCCCTATCGCTATACGTCGAAGGATTCGCTGAAGGACGCGGAAGACTGCGCGCGCGCTCTTGGCTGCCGCTACGACATCGTGCCGATCTCCGAGCCGGTCGAAGGCTTCAAGCATGCGCTGACGCAGCTCTTCGAAGGCACCCAGGAAGGCATCACCGAGGAAAACCTGCAGAGCCGCGCGCGCGGCACCATCCTGATGGCGATCTCCAACAAGTTCGGCTCGATGGTCGTCACCACCGGCAACAAGAGCGAGATGTCTGTCGGCTACGCCACGCTTTACGGCGACATGAACGGCGGCTTCAATCCGATCAAGGACCTCTACAAGATGCAGGTCTACGCGCTGTCGCGCTGGCGCAATTCGCATGTGCCGCCGGGCGCGCTCGGCCCTTCGGGCGAGGTCATCCCAAAGAACATCATCGACAAGGCGCCGTCGGCGGAACTACGCGAAAATCAGACCGACCAGGATTCGCTGCCGCCCTATCCGGTGCTGGACGACATCCTGGAATGTCTGGTGGAGAACGAGATGAGCGTCGACGACATCGTCGCGCGCGGCCACGACCGGGCGACGGTGACGCGCGTCGAGCACCTGCTCTACATCGCCGAATACAAGCGCCGCCAAGCGGCGCCCGGCGTGAAGATCACGAGGAAGAATTTCGGCCGCGACCGCCGCTACCCGATCACCAACCGGTTCCGGGACCGCGGTTAGCCTTCGCATGCTTGAAATCAGTTTCGACCTGTCGCGGATCGATTTCCGGGCGACCTCCGACCAGCTCATGCGAAGCTATTGGGGTGCGTCCCGCACCGACGAGGCCAACCGCCGCGCTTTCGAGAACTCGCTTTGCGCCGGGGCTTATCTCGATGGTGAGCAGGTCGGTTTCGCCCGCGTGATCACCGATTATACCGTCTTTGCCTATCTACTCGACGTCATCGTCTGGCCGGAGCGTCGCGGGCATGGGATCGGCAAACAGCTTGTGCAAGCACTCCTCGATCATCCCGATATGAAGACCGTTTCTCATTGGAGCCTCACAACCAACGACGCTCACAGCCTCTATCAGAAGTTCGGATTCCGGACGGAGGGTCGTTACATGCGGCTGGATCGCTCACCCGCTGCCTGAGGTCCCGCTACAACCCGCCGTTGTTGCAAATTCGTCTCAGTGCTTGGACCAGATGCCGTTTTGGCGATAGGCCGGCTTGGCGACCGGCTGATGTCTCCCTATAAGGGCGTCTCCGCGATTCCCTTCCGGGAGGACCGTATGGCAGGATTTGACATCGTTATGCGAGGCCGCGAAGCCTAGGTCTGCTCGGGCTTTCCGAAGCTTTTTCGGAGAGCCGGACGCAGGACGGGCATTTGCCGCTGCCGGTCGCCGCCTCAGGGCAGGCGGTCCACCATACTGAACCTCCCGCTCTTTTGCGGCGCCGCAGGGCGCTGATGCGGGTTTTCCAATTCGAWTTTTCCGGGACCGGGCTCGTTTGCGCCCGGATGACATCATGGCTCGTTTCAAGATTGATCTGCGCGCGAGCGCCTTTCGCAGCGTGCTCGGCTTCACGTTCAGCCACTGGCGGCGCCAGCCGTGGCGGCTTTCGCTCATCATGGGCGCCTTCCTGCTCTCGACGCTGGCCGATGTGCTGACGCCCTTCTATTCCGGCCGCCTGGTCGATGCCGTCGCCGGCGGCGCCGGAACCGACGCAGTCGCGTGGAATGCGGCGATGGTGGCGTTCTCGATCCTGATGGCGCTGGCGCTGGCAGGCGTCGTGCTGCGCAATGTCGCCTTCCTGTGGATCGTCGAGCTGACGCTGAAGATGATGTCGGACATCGCCGCTGATGCCTTCCATCGGGTRCAGCGTTTCTCGACCGACTGGCACGCCAACAGCTTTGCCGGGTCGACGGTGCGTAAGATAACGCGCGGCATGTGGGCGCTGGATCTGCTCAACGATACCATCCTGATCGCGCTGATGCCGTCGGTCGTCATGCTGGTCGGATCGACGCTGCTACTCGGCTGGTTCTGGCCGCTGATGGGAGCCGTCGTGGCGGCCGGCTCGGCGCTGTTCATCGCCGTCACGGCGATGCTGTCGCTCGGCTATGTCGCGCCCGCCGCGCGGCTCGCCAACAGCTGGGACACGCGGCTGGGCGGCGCRCTGGCCGACGCGGTGAGCTGCAATGCCGTCGTCAAGKGTTTTGGCGCGGAGACCCGCGAGGAAACGCGGCTGGCGCGCGTCGTCGCCAAGTGGCGTCTGCGCACCGGCCGCACCTGGATGCGCGGCACCGCCAACGGCACCACGCAAGGGGTGCTGCTGCTGGTGATGYGGGCGGCGGTTATCGGGCTTGCCCTCATGCTGTGGGCCTGGGGGCAGGCAAGCGCCGGCGATGTCGCCTTCGTGCTGACCTCGTTCTTCGTGCTGCAGGGCTATCTGCGCGACATCGGCACGCATATCCGCAACCTGCAGCGCTCGATCAACGACATGGAGGAACTGGTCGACTTCCAGTCCGAGCCGCTCGGCATCGAGGACCGGCCCGGCGCCCAGCCGATCCGGATCACCGATGGACGCATCGCCTTCGACAAGGTGACGTTCCACTACGGCAATCATCGGCTGCCGCTCTACCGCGATTTCTCGGTCGATATCGCAGCGGGCGAGCGCATCGGGCTGGTCGGRCATTCGGGTTCGGGCAAGACGACCTTCGTCAAGCTGATCCAGCGACTCTATGACGTGAATGCCGGGCGGATCCTGATCGACGGGCAGGACATCGCGCAGGTCGAGCAGGCCTCGCTGCGCGGCCAGATCGCCATCGTCCAGCAGGAGCCGATCCTGTTCCACCGCTCRCTTGCCGAGAACATCGCCTATGCCAGGCCCGGCGCCAGCCAAGCCGAGATCGAGCACGCAGCCAAGCTCGCCAGCGCGCATGATTTCATCACCAGCCTGCCCAAGGGCTATGGAACCCTGGTCGGCGAGCGTGGCGTGAAGCTGTCGGGCGGCGAGCGCCAGCGCGTGGCGATCGCCCGCGCCTTCCTGGCCGATGCGCGCATCCTGATCCTGGACGAGGCGACGTCGAGCCTCGACTCGGAATCGGAAGTGCTGATCCAGAAGGCGATGGAGCGGCTGATGGTCGGGCGCACGACCCTGGTGATCGCGCACCGGCTCTCGACGGTGCGGGCGCTCGACCGGCTGCTGGTCTTCGATCGCGGGCGTATCGCCGAGGAAGGTTCGCATGACGACCTGATCCGGCTGAACGGYGGCATCTACCGGCGGCTCTTCGAGCGTCAGGCGCTCGAATTGACCAAGGGCCTCGTCGCCTGAGGAAAGGACTGCGCCCGGCTTTAGCCGGGCGCAGTCAGACGCCATGCGGCCCGGGATCAATCTCGCTGGAGCGTTTCACCGTTTCACGGAAACGGCCGCGGGGCGTTATGTCCGACCCTTGCTACCCCGCCAGGATCGTCCGGGCAGTCCGCCTGCATTTGCAACCGCCCTCCCGTCATGCGGTTAGGGCGGCTCAATACACTGTTCAAACTACTTTATATATACCTAACATTTATGAGTTTCTATTTTAGTTTTTATGTATGTTTATAGCTTTAAGCAATTATCCTGATGTATTTACAGAAAAGAAAACTGGGAGTGGCAGAGTAAGGCCTCTTTGAGATTTTTTTGCAGGAAGCGACCGGATGGAGATTCCTTTGGGAACAACGGCAGCCTTCAGCGCTTTCGCATAGGCATTCACGATGAATCCTGTTTCCGCAAAAGCGGGCCCGGGCAAGGTGGTCGGGCCGTCGGCGCTGGAATCCCATGGCTTGGTCCGGCATTTGGCCGCCGGGGATCTCGAGCATGTCGCCGCGCTCTTCCTGACGAAGTTTCGCCATCGTCGCCGCCAGCGCGACCGCGCCATCGCGCGGACGGCGGACTATATGAGGGAGCTTTACCTCGGCGGCGATGAGAGCAAGGCTCTTGTCCAGATCGACCCGCAGGGCCGATTGGGTGGCTTCATGGGCGTCCTGAGGGCCCGCTATGAGCTCAACGGAACGGCATTGAACGCCGCCATCATCGGTCCATTCATGACCGACTCCAGCATCGACCACGGTTGGGCCGGGCCACAATTGCTGCGTGCCCTGCATCAAGGCGAATTCGACCTGTACCTGACCGATTCCGCCAACCGGACATCCTTGGCCTTCGCGCGTCCGATGAAGTATCAGCTCCTGCCGGTGCATTGTCTGGAATGGACCTGTGTTTTCCGGCCGGGCGCTATGGCCGTCGCCATGCTGCGCCRCAAATGGCCGGGGATGCCTCGTCTTGCGCTCGATCMCTTCGCGGGAGCGTTGGATGCGCTCGCACGAAAAAGGTTCGAGCCGGCGGCCCAGCATTCGTCAAGCCAACGGATCCATCGGGAGCCGATCGATGYGGCCCGGTTCGCGGAGCGGCTGCCTGTCCTCATGGCCGATTATTCCCTGCGTCCGAGCTGGAGGGATGGCGAGTTGCCGCGGTTGCTCGCGCTGGCGGCTGAGAAGCAAGCCGACGGGCCACTTCATTTCGGCGGAATTCACGATGAAACAGGCAAGATGCTGGGATGCTACGCCTTCTATGGCCAGGCCGGCGGCATCGCGAACCTCCTGCAAATCCAGGCGTCCGGGTCCCACTGGGGGGCAACGCTGGATGCTCTCATTGCGGCTGCGCGGGATTTGGGCTGCGTGGGCATTGCCGGCCAGACCCAGAGCAGGTTCATGCCTCAACTCTTCGGCTACAAGAACGTCTTCTTCCACTATGCCGGGGGCACGATGGTGCGCTCGCGCATTGCCGAGGTCACGGAAGYGGTCCGCTCCGGCGACATCTTCATCGGCGGTTTGATGGGCGATCGTTGGACCCGGCTCAGTTCCGATGATTTCGGCCGCGTCTGACGATCTTGCGATACGACGCAATTCCGGACGGAAGGCTATGGCGAAGTCGCCGAGCCCAACCGCGCACTTTTCCCTGGGATTGCTTTGAATCAGGCGAACTTGTGCGGCGCTGCGCAGAAGCCGGCTATGATCTGGCAAAGGTCGGGTTCGTTGACCATATTGACGGCTTCGTCCGGGCCGACCCATTTGCGCGTGCGCGCGCGCTTCTCTTTCCAGCGATCCGCCACGCGCTCGACATGCAGCGGAAAGACCAGCACCTCGCAAGGCACTTCCTCGCCTGAGGCGAGGACCTTGGCATAGAAATAGCGACCGGCTTCGAGATGCGAGACGGTGCCGCGCAGCCCGGCTTCCTCGCCCGCTTCGCGCGCGGCGGCCTCGCAAAGCGGTTCCCTGGCCTCCGGCCAACCCTTTGGCAGCACCCAGCGCCCGGTGTCGCGACTGGTGATCAGCATGATCTCGACGCCGTTCTCGCCCTCACGCCAGGGCAAGGCGGCAACCTGCAGGCGACAAGGCGCGACGCCAAAGAGCCGCCGGACTCTTTCGGCCATCTGGTTGTGCGTCGCCGGCCTCGTCAACATGATGAGAAGCTGCCCCAGCCTCCAGAATCGTTTGCCACCTTACGAATCTTATGGCGAATTGTGGGCTTTAAAAGTAAAAAACTTCACTCTATCGGGAAATACCACCAGAAAAGGTCATCTGCCCAAGTAGTTGCGTTCATTGGCGCGGTTACAGGACCGGCTTTTGAGGCAGTTCCTCTGGTGACATGAGGGCCCGCTCGGCCGGCGTGATCGTCCGTGATCGGTTCCGGYCAGATTTTTCAGGCAATAGCGGCCGTTCAGCCCGCGTGATCATCCGCGATCGGCTTCTGGTACGTGAAGCCCATATCCCAGGGAAAGTAGATCCAGGTGTCCTGGCTGACCTCGGTGACGAATGTATCGACCAGCGGCCGGCCCTTCGGCTTGGCATAGACGGTCGCAAAATGCGCCTTCGGCATCATGGCGCGCACAATGCCCGCGGTCTTGCCGGTATCGGTCAGGTCGTCGATGATGAGCACGCCGGCGCCGTCATCGGCAAGCAGCGAAGGCGATATCTCCTTCAGGACCTGCAACTGACCCTGGCTGGTGTAGTCATGATAGGAGGCGACGCRGACCGTCTCAATAATGCGGATGCCGAGCTCGCGCGCGATGATGGYGGCGGGCACCAGTCCGCCACGCGTGATGCACACGATCGCTTTCCATTGTCCCTTGCTGGCGCCGGAAAGCCGCCAGGAAAGCGCACGGGCGTCGCGGTGGAACTGGTCCCACGAGACGGGAAAAGCTTTTTCGGGAAGGGACATGGTTCGCACTCCGCAAGGCGCGCCGTCGGCGCGCAGAAACACTGGAATGCAGGCGGAATTAGCCGGAAAGCGCCGGGCTTGGCAAGGGGAGGGCTGGCCAGGGCTGTGGACTCTAGGCGCGTCGCGCTAAAATGAATCAGCGCGACAGGAAGGCCGCCACATTCGTCGTGCGCAGCACCGTGCGGGTGACGCCGCCGAACAAGAGCTGGCGCAGCCAGGAGTGGCTGTAGGCGCCGAGCACCAGAAGATCGGCGCCGGACTCGGTTATCCGCGACTGGATGATATCGTCGACCGAGGAGCCGTCCGATTTCTGCACGCAGACGCCGACATTGGCGCCGTGACGCGACAGCGCCGCTGCGATCTCGGCGCCGGCGGCTTCCGGAGATTCATCGAGTGTCTCCGGCGGGTCGATGACGAGAATGTCGGTCTTGTCGGCCTCGGCGATGAAGGGCAGGGCATCGAAAGCCGCGCGAGCCGCTTCCTTGCTGCCGTTCCAGGCAAGCAGCACACGCCGGAAGGTGGTGACCAGCGGCCCGGCGTGGGGCACGACCAGCACCGGCCGGCCGGCATCGTAGACCAGCGTGTCGACGTCGGCGCTCGGGTCGCCGCCGGTATCGCGCTGCGCGGCGATGATCAGATCGGCGGCGCGCACGCTCGAGATGCCGGTCAGCGCGCTGTCGCCGGAGAAGCTTTCCAGGCTCCGCCACTCGAAGGACAGGCCGGATTCCTCGATCCGCTTCAGGAAATAGGCCTGCAACTTGTCGGCCCGTTCTTTGTTCATCTCGGCCGAGACCTGGAGGAATTCGGTATCCGGGAAGCCGGTGGCCGATGTGTAGGGCACGGGAAGCGCCTCGGCATGGATGCCGACGAGATGGCTCTCGAACCTCTCGGCAAGCGGAAGGGCGCAATCGAGAACGCGCTCGGCGTCCTGTTCGTTCTGCAAAATGGCAACGATTGTCTTGAAGCGCATGACCGGTCCCTCAATTGTTTGCGCTACGCGCGTGCGCAGCGAAGGAACGCCTCAGCGCGTTGACTGGTTCCAGCCGAACGGCGGTCAGTCGGCCTTGACGAAGCCCGCCACCATCGCCTCGACGTCCTTGCGCGCGGCCTCGAGCGCTTCCTCGCTGCGGGCTCGGACGAYGAGCTCGGTCCAGAATTTGCCGTCGCCATATTTGGGATAGGAGCCGATGATCGTGTCGGGATGCGCCTTCTGGATCTCAGCCAGCGGCCCGCCGATCAAGCCCTCGCCGAAGGGACAATGCACCGTGGCCGACAGCATCTTCGTGCCGGCCTTGAGCGTCGGCACGACATTGTCGAGCATGGCCTGGAAGATCGACGGCACGCCGGCCATGACATGGACATTGCCGATGCGAAAGCCCGGCGCGACGGAGACGGGATTGTCGATATGGTCGGCGCCGCGCGGCATGYGCGCCATGCGCTTGCGCGCTTCGGTGAATTCGATGCCGCGCCCGGCATAGCTTGCCTCGAGCAGCGCGTAGGCCTTGGCGTCGTATTCGCAGGGCACGCCGAAGGCCTTGGCGATCGAGTCGGCGGTGATGTCGTCATGCGTGGGGCCGATGCCGCCGGTGGTGAAGACGTAGGTATAACGGGCGCGCACGGCATTCACCGCCGCAACGATCTCGTCCTCCTCGTCGGGGACGATGCGCACTTCCTTCAGATCGATGCCGATCGCCGTCATGATGTCGGCGAGATGGCCGATGTTCTTGTCCTTGGTGCGGCCGGAGAGGATCTCGTCGCCGATGACGAGCATGGCGGCGGTGACGATTTCAGGCATGGCGGGCTCCGGCGCAAAAGGTCGCCTGAGATAACGCGGCCGGCGGTCGGCCGCAATCGAAACCGGGAATGTGTCGGATGYGCGCTTGTGGCGGCGGCCGTTGCGGATATGGTGCGGTCGGTCGGGCCGGGGTGAAAACATGCCGATATCGATTGTCTTGTGGCTGCTCGCCGGCCTGCTTGCCGCAGCGGCCCTTGCCGTGCTCGCCCTGTTGCTTGCGACCTGGAGGATCGCGGCAAAGGCCGAAGGACTGGTGCCGCCTTGCGGGAAATTCATCGAGATCGACGGCAACCGCATCCACTATTTGGAAGAGGGCGAAGGCAGACCTATCGTCTTCGTGCACGGGCTCGGCGCTCAGCTCCACCATTTCCGCCACACGATGTTCGGGCGTTTCGGTCCTGGTTTCCGGCTGATCGCGCTCGACCGGCCGGGTTCCGGCTATTCGGTTCGGGCAAGGGGCGCGACCGGCCGATTGCCCGAACAGGCCGACATCGTGCGGCGCTTCATCGAGGAATTGCGCCTGGAGCGGCCGCTCGTCGTCGGCCATTCGCTCGGCGGGGCCATCGCGCTTGCTCTGGCAACCGGGCACCCGACGGCAATTTCTGGCATTGCGCTGCTCTCGCCRCTGACGCATCACGAAGCGAGGATACGCCAGCGGTTTGAGCTGCTCTATGTTCCATCGCCGCTGCTGCGCCGCGTCCTGGCCTATACGGTGGCGATACCGCTCAGCCTTCGTTACGCGCGGCCGACGCTGAGGTTCATTTTCGCGCCGCAAGCGGTCCCCGCGGACTACATGGTCGCCGGCGGGGGATGGCTCGGCTTGCGTCCGTCCCACTATTTCGCCACATCCACCGATGTCGTGGCCGTGGAACGGGACCTTGGCGAAATCGAACGGCGTTACCGCGACATAGCGATGCCGTCAGGCATCCTGTTCGGCACCAGCGATCAGGTGATCGGCGAGRCCGTTCATGGCGAACCGATGCTRGACAAGATTAAGGGCCTCGACTTCGAACGGGTCGAAGGTCTCGRCCACATGCCGCAATTTGTGGAACCTGAACGGGTCGTGGCCTTTATCCAACGTGTCGCCATGCGTGCCTTCGCTGTCGCGCAATGATTTCGGCTGGCGCCCCGCGCCGCCCACGGCCGTTCACGAGACGTCACATAAAAGTGTCGGACATTCTGTCCCACCCGGGATTTCCAATGGAACTTTAGCCCCCGCCGCACGGTTTCGTCAGTATCGCTGTGGGGCTTCGGCCCCACGTATTTTTTGCGATCAAGAGAATGGAGAAATCCGATGCTTACAAGACTTATCGCAGCCTCGGCGCTGGTGCTGGCCATGGGGAGMGCGGCGATGGCGCAGTCATCCGATGACTGGTGGTGGTGGCACCGCGACAATCGTCCCACGGCGAGCGAGCAGGTAGACCCTTATACCACAGGCAGCATCAATGGTGGCTCTGGGCTGACCACCTACGGCAATACCGGCACCCTTGGCCCGTGCGCGGACACCACG
The DNA here is from genome assembly GCF_001854815.1 of Mesorhizobium sp. LCM 4576. Lineage (NCBI taxonomy): Bacteria > Pseudomonadati > Pseudomonadota > Alphaproteobacteria > Hyphomicrobiales > Phyllobacteriaceae > Mesorhizobium > Mesorhizobium sp. LCM 4576. The sequence goes on along the minus strand of NZ_MDDT01000045.1, from coordinate 36,828 downwards.
CCTGGTCCGGATGCCAACTCGCAGCAGAACGTCAACGACCATTACTGCGGCAAATAGGACCGCATAGTCGCCGGCGGCCGGTATGAAGCCTTGGGCTTTGCCGGTCCCGGAGACGCCGCCTCCTAGGCCAGAGCGTTTCACCGTTTCCGTGAACGGTGGAACCCGATTCCGGGCGGAAGCCCGACCGCTCACACTTCCTGGAATGCTAGTCGGATACTTCGGTCTGCGGGCGATCGCGGCCGTCGGCCAGTTCGTCGTGCCACTTGCCTTCGGAATCCTCATACTGGATGCCGTCCGTGGTACCGGCGACCTGCTGCTCGGCCGAGGCGATTTCGGCGGCGCGCAGCGCTTCCTGGTGCGTGCGGAAAGTTTCTGAGAATGTCGAGCCGACCTTGTAGGCCCAGCCGCCATCATGCTCGACGATCTTGTAAGTCAGCTTCGCCATGGAATCCTCCGGTTAAGAAACCCGCTAGTGCGTTTCACCGTTTCACGGAAACGGTGAAACGCCCCGTCTCCTTGTTATACGCAATTCCGGACGGAAAACCGCTCACACTTTTCATGGAATTGCTCAGTGCAGCTTTGCGTCGGGCAGCCTGTCTTCAGGAACCAGCACGTCCGATTCCCTGGCCGCCTCGACGAGGGCGCGACGTGCGTCCGCTGTCGAACGATAACCTTCCAACGCTTTGAGGCAAGTGTCGAGAGCATCACGATGGCGCTCGCCGCGATTGAGCGGCCAAACGGTCATCAGGCACTCGGCGGCCTCGCGGGTGCTTCGGATTTGGCGATATTTGCCGACATGGCCGAGCTCGACCACCACCGGCTTTTCAAAGGGCTTGTTGTCTATCATGGCCGCCAACGTAAAACGGCCAAATTGGTTGCAGTTGTGGCGAGGATCCTGCGCCCAAACGTCTCAGGACCCTCGTCCCCCCGGCTTTGTTTTGACGCAATTCCGGACGGAAAACCGTGTCACACTTTTCCTGGAATTGCTCTAGCCGGCGGCCTTCATCCAATGCTGCATCGTCGTCACCGAACGTGCCAGTTGCGGCGCGGGATGGATTTCCTCGCCGAAGGCAGCCGCCGCGCGCCAGCCCCAGCGCGGGTCGGCCAGGAATGCGCGCGCCAGCGCCACCATGTCGGCACGACCGTCGGCGACGATCGCCTCGGCCTGGCTCGGATCGTCGATCAGCCCCACGGCGCGCGTCGGRATGCCGGCGCCCTTGCGCACGGCTTCCGCCAGATGCACCTGGTAGCCGGGCCCGGGCGGCACCTGCTGCAGGGGCGAATTGCCGCCACTGGAGCAACAAATATAGGCGATGCCCTCGGCCTTCAGCGCCTTGGCCACCTCGATCGCGTCCTCGACGTCGAAACCGCCGTCGACCCACTCCTTCACCGAAAGGCGCGCGCCCAGCATCATGGATGGAGCGGCCTTCCTCACCGCCCTGGCGATTTCGACCGCGAAGCGCATGCGGTTTTCCAGCGACCCGCCCCAGCGGTCAGTCCGCCGGTTGGAGAGCGGCGACAGGAACTGGAAGATCAGATAGCCATGCGCGGCATGCAGCTCGGCAAAGTCGAAGCCGGCACGTTCGGCGCGCACGGCCGACTGTGCAAAACGCCCGATGAGACCCAGGATCTCATCCTCCTCCAACGCGTGCGGCACATTCCAGCCGGTGTCATAGGCAATGGCCGAGGCGGAAACCGTCTGCCACGGGTCTTCTCCAGGCTGCAGTGGACCGCCGCCTTCCCAGGGTTTGCGGTTGGAGGCCTTGCGGCCGGYATGGGCCAACTGGACGCCGAACTTCGTGTTAGGCGCGGCGACACGCCTGGCGGCGTCGAGCGTGCGYTTGGCGGCCGCCTCGTTGTCGTCTGAATAGAGGCCGAGGCAGCCATGCGAGATGCGTCCGCGCCGCTCGACATCGGTCATTTCGACGGTAACCATGCCGGCGCCCGACATTGCCAGGTTCATCCAGTGATGGAGATGCCAGTCGCTGGCCGAGCCGTCCTCGGCCGAATACTGGCACATGGGGGCAACCGCGATACGATTGGGGAAGGTGAGGCCGCCGAGGGTGATCGGCTGGAAAAGCGATGACGTCATGAAACGGGCTCCTGGCGAGATACCGCTATCTAGGCAGTCGCGGCGCGTCGCGCCAGACACGAGCCGGTGAAACTGCCGCTGGACCAGTCGGTTTCCAGGATTGCGCGGGTTATCGTTCGCCGCTACCCCTTTGCGGCCAACATGGAGATCGTCATGGAAGATCGCATTCGCATCCGTTCGGAGGAAATCCTTTCGGACGACTGGGCGGTGCTGAAGAAGACGGTGCTCGACTATCGTCGCCGCGACGGGCGATGGGAGACGCAGATCCGACAGACCTACGATCGCGGCGACGGCGCGGTGATCCTGCCCTTCGATCCGCAGCGCTCGACCGTGCTGCTCGTACGGCAGTTCCGTTTCCCGGCTTACGCCGTGGGCCATCGCCAGCCGCTGATCGAGGCCTGCGCCGGCTTGCTCGACGAAAACGATCCCGAAACCGCCATCCGCAAGGAGGCGGAAGAGGAACTGGGCTATCATCTGAAGGATGTCGAGCGGCTGTTCGCGCCGTTCATGAGCCCGGGCAGCGTGACGGAGCGGCTCTGGTTCTTCACCGCGCGTTATTCGCCGGCCGATCGCATTTCCGACGGCGGCGGCGCGCCGGAAGAGGGCGAGGACATCGAGGTTCTGGAAATGCCGTTGGACGAGGCGCTGGCCGGTATCGCCGACGGCCGCATCGTCGATGCCAAGACCATCATCCTGATCCAGCACCTGAAGCTCAACCTGATCAAGGCTTGAGCCTGTCTTCGGCTACGTGCTTCGGTGTTGGTGGCCTGCTACCCGAAGCTCCTCCTTCGCCTAGGCTTCGAAGGAGTCGTCAAAGAGCGAATGGTGGTGCGGACGACGGGAATCGAACCCGTACGATCATAGATCGAGGGATTTTAAGTCCCTTGCGTCTACCAATTCCGCCACGTCCGCAGGCGTGCCCTTTTCAGATGCCTGATATGAGCCGTCAAGCGATGTTTAGGGTCGTCCGCAGTTTGCGCGGGCGGCTGTTGCATAGATTTAACATTAGTGATGTTTAAAATGCCAAGTTCTCCAAACCGATCTCATTAGCCTTTGTCTGCGAGCATCGGGCCGGCATTGATGGTGGGACCATGCGTGGGGCAGGCTGGATCAGGGGACTCAGGGAGGCGGAGGCGCGGCAGCTGCGCTGCGAGATCGATCGGCTCGAACGAGGGCTGATCGAGGCCGCCAACTCGAAGGCCAAATGGAACCTGCATGAGGTCGCGCACACGCTGCGCTGRCAAAAAGCGCGGCTGCGGCGTCTGGAGGAGTGCCTCGCCGCCATGCCTGAAGGAAAGAGGGCTTCGGACCGATCCTGACCGGCCGGTCGCAATCCTCGGCATATCCGCCATTGTCCGGGCCCAGCGCGAGCGGGCGATTGGAAAATGGCGCGATCGCGGAATTACGATCTGCTAAAGGAATGCTAGGTTTTGCGGTGCGGTCGATCCGCCGAGGCCGGCGTCCATAGGCCCCTACCCATTYCCCCGCCCCCTGCGGGCGCCGGCCACCTGAATTTTCGGAAGACGATGCGGGAGATGTTTTCCGCATCGCTGCGGCGCCGCAAGCCTCAGAATTTGTAGCTGAAATTCACGCCTAGCGTCTGCAGCTTCACGTCCTGGTCGCGCTCGGTGAAGGTGTCCGAAGCGTCGAAATGCTCCTTGCCGAAATCGTAGTAGCGGTATTGCGCGCCGACGACGACATTGTTGGTCAAGGCATAGTCGACGCCGGCGCCGAGCGTCCAGCCGGTGCTGGTGCGGGTTCGGGCAAAGGTGGTGCCCGCCGCCTGCGAGGTCTCGATGCCGGCGAAAGCGACGCCGCCGATGCCATAGATCAGCACGCGATCCATGGCATAGCCTGCCTTGGCATTGATCGACCCGAACCACTTGACGTCGGTGCCGAACGTGTTTCCCGGCGCGGCGTCGGCGGTGCCGTCGATCGAGGCGTAGTTGAGATCGGCCTCGGCGCCGAGCACGGCCTGGTCGAACTGCCAGAGCCCGGCGACATGGCCGCCGACGAAACCGCCGTCGATGTCGGGCTTCACCGACCCGCCATCGACGGTGATGTCGGACCGGCTCCAGCCATAGCCGGCCTGCATGCCGGCATAATAGCCGGTCCAGTCGAAGCCGGGCGCGGTCATCGGCAGATCAGCGCCCAAGTCCGCCGCCCAGGCAGACCCGGACAGGGCAAGAAAGCCGGCACTGGCAAGCGTCAGTCGACGCATCGAGCGCTCCGAAATGGCGGTTCCGAAAAACTCCTGAGCGTAAACTAGCCTCATTCATCGCCAAACGGAATTGTATCTCTGCAACAGTGGTTTACGACCTGACGCTCTGGCTCCGGGCGCCGACATTTGCGAAACTGGCCCATGCAGAGGACTCAGCCAATGACGAACGCCAAGCCGACAAGCGCCGCAAAGCCGAAGCCGTGGACGGAGGCGGCGACACATCTGGTCGATGTCGCGATGGGCCGAAAGCCCGCGGATCTGGTCATCCGCAATGGGCGCTGGGTGAATGTCCATTCGGGCGAGATCATCCCACGCACCGATATCGCGATCGCCGCCGGCCGCTTCGCCTATTGCGGGCCGAATGCCGGCCACGCCATCGGGCAGGGAACCAAAGTGGTCGACGCCGGCGGACGCTATCTGGTGCCCGGCCTTTGCGACGCGCACATGCATGTCGAGAGCGGCATGGTGACGGTGACGGAATTCTGCCGAGCCGTGATCCCGCACGGCACGACGTCGATGTTCATCGATCCGCACGAGATCGCCAATGTGCTTGGATTRCCGGGCGTTCGCCTGATGCATGACGAGGCCGTCGCGATGCCGATCAACGTGCATGTGCAGATGCCGTCCTGCGTGCCTTCGGCGCCGGGGCTGGAGCACGCCGGCGCCGAATTGACGGTCGCCGACGTGGCCGAGGCGATGACCTGGGAAAACATCATCGGGCTGGGCGAGGTGATGAATTTCCCTGGCGTCGCCGCCAACGATCCGGTGATGTCGGGCGAAATCGCCGAGACGGTCAGGGCCGGCAAGACGGTGGGTGGGCATTATGCGTCGCCCGATCTTGGTCTGCCGTTCCACGGCTATGTCGCGGGCGGGGCGGAGGACGACCATGAAGGCACGCGCGCGGAGGACGCGATCGCACGGGTGCGCCAAGGCATGAAGGCGATGCTGCGGCTCGGGTCGGCCTGGTACGACGTGGCGGCGCAGATCAAGGCAGTGACTGAAGGCGGCATCGACCCGCGCAACTTCATCCTGTGCACCGATGACAGCCATTCCGGCACGCTCGTGCATGAAGGCCATATGGACCGCGTGGTGCGGCATGCCATCAGCCAGGGGCTGAAGCCGGTGACGGCGATCCAGATGGCGACGCTCAACACCGCCCAGCATTTCAGACTGGAGCGCGAGATCGGTTCCATCGCGCCGGGACGCCTGGCCGATCTCCTGATCGTTTCCGACCTTGCCCAGATGACGATAGACGAAGTCTATGGCCGCGGCGTCCGGCTGGCGAAGGCCGGCAAGCTCGAGATCGACATTCCTGCCTATGACTATCCGCAATCCGCGAAGAACACCGTCAGGCTCGGCAAGGCGCTCGCGGCGAAAGACTTCGACATTTTTGCGCCGCAGGGCGCCAACGAGGTGCGGGCGCGGGTTATCGGCGTGATCGAGAACCAGGCGCCGAYGCGGGCTCTCGAGGCCGATCTCGCCGTCGAGGACGGGTTGGTCGCCATGGATCGCCGCAACGACATCTGCCAGATCGCGCTGGTCGAGCGCCATCGCGGCACGGGCGGCGTCACTAACGCCTTCGTTTCCGGATTTGGTTACGTGGAGGACTGCGCGATGGCGTCAAGCGTGGCGCATGACGCGCACCACATCATCGTCGTTGGCACCAACAAGAAAGACATGGCTCTAGCCGTCAACCGGCTGAGCGAGGTGGGCGGCGGCGTCGTGCTTTATTCCAAGGGCAAGGAACTGGCGTTGGTCGAGATGCCGATCGCCGGCCTGATGTCCGACGAACGCGCCGAGATCGTCGCCGCGAAGGCCGAGCAATTGACCGAGGCCATGCGCAAGGTCGGCTGCTCGCTCAACAACGCCTATATGCAGCATTCGCTGCTGGCGCTGGTGGTCATTCCGGAGCTCAGGATTTCGGATGTCGGCCTGGTCGACGTGACGACGTTCCAGAAGGTCGACCTTTTTATCTAGGGCAGATCATCCGCCGGTCGCGATGGTCAGCACCTTGAACGGCGTGGTGATGACGACCTCCGCAACTGAACCGACCGCCTTTCCCAGGCCCTGGCCGATATTGTTGAGCTGCGTCGGGTCGGGCTCATCCGAGGCAAGGCCTGCTGGGGTGCGCAGCCGGTTGCCCAGCAATTGCACCAGGAAAGGGTTGTCGGCGAATTTGGCATGGTTCAGGCCGCCGTCGCCGCCCTTGGCCTGGGTCAGGTCGACGACCGTCACRCCGTAATTGGCCAGATCGGCGGCGTTGYCGTAATCGCCGACGCGCGGCTTGTCGCCGGAAATGAAGCTCGACAGCTTCAGCGCGCGGTCGTCGCCCGAAAGCAGGATGGCGAAGGGCTTGTCGGGCTTGCCGTAGCGGATCATCTGCTTCTTGAAGACATCGACGTCGATGTCGGGCGAGGCGAGGATGACATAGCCGAGCTTGCCGCCGAGATCGCGGTCGCCGGTGATGGCGAGCTGACGCAAAGCTTCCATCGTGAGCCAGGTGCCCATGGAATGGGCGATGATGTCGATGCTCTTGACGCGCGTCTTGGCGAGCATCCTGAGCGTCGCCTCGAGGTCGTCTCGTGCGGCGGTCGAGCTGTCCTTGTCGTAGATGTAGCCGGTCGCCTTGGCGCTCGATGCCCATGAGAACAGCACCGGCGTTCCGGGATATTTGGTGTCGTGCGCGATCTGCGTGATGCGGTAGACGCCGTCGTCAAAACCATTGTTGAAGCCGTGCACGAACACCAAAGCGCGGTCGCCGCGCATGGAAACGTCGGCGCCAACCGCCTTGGCGAATTGCCGCGCGTCGCCATAGTGGACGACATCGGTGGCGGTGAACTGCTTGGCCGGGTTGGAGTCGGCCGAGCCCTTGGCGCGCTCGATCGCGCCGACCTGATGGATCTTCGGCACGGTGACGTCCACGCGGGCATAGCTGGTGGTCAGCGAACGGTCGCCGTCGAACACCTGGCGGGGATCCTTGGTCGCCTGCTGGCGGGTGGTGGCGACGAAGATCTCATGCCTGGCGGCAATGTCGGAGGCCGGCGCCGCAACCGCCTTGCGGTTGAGCAGATCGTGCGTGGGACCGGCACAGCCGGCGAGGGCGAGCGCGAAGGCAAGGCCGACAACGATCTTCACATGCACAGTCACCCGGGGTCCCCCAAGGGCGGCAAACTCTCTATTACTCCGATAAAGCCAGAGGGCTGCCGGGTCCAGTTCAAAGTCCATGCGACGCGGAAACCCGCACCGATAGGGTTACTGCGCGGCCAGTTGGCGGATGCGGTCCGTCACATCGCGATCGCTGGCAAAGCCGTCGTCCTCGCGCAGCCRCTGTCCGATCATCTGCACCATCATCGGGTTGTCGGCGAATTTGGTATGATTGAAGCTGTCGGCGCCCTTGATCTTGGAGAGGTCGACCACCGTGACGCCGTAGGAGGYGAGGTCGGCGGCATCCCTATAGTCGCCGACGCGCGGCCGCGATCCGGCGATCAGGCCGGAGAGCCGCAGCGCCCGGTCGTCGTCCRACAGAAGCAGGATGAAGGGCTTGTCCGGCTTGCCGTAGCGGCGCATCTGGCTCTTGAAGACGTCGACATCGATGTCTGGCGAGGCGAGCACCACGTCGCCGAGCTTGCCGCTGAGATCGCGGTCGCCGGTGATGGCGAGCTGGCGCAGCGTCTCCATCGTCACCCAGGTGCCCATCGAATGGGCAACGATGTCGATACGCCGGGCGCCGGTCTGCGCCAGCATCCTCAGCGTCACTTCCAACTGGTCGCGGGCCGCTGCGGCGCTTTCCTTGTCGTAGACATAGTCGGTGGTCTTGGCGCCGGACGCCCAGGAGAACAGAACCGGCGTGCCCGGATAACCGGAATCGTGGACGATCTGGGTCAGCCGGTAGACCGCATCGTCGAAGCCGGTGTTGTAGCCATGGACGAAGACCATCACGCGGCCGCCGCGGGCGTCGATGTCGGCGTTGAGGGCGTTGACGAATTTCGGCTGCGTGTCATAGCCGACGACTTCGGAGGCCATGAAATACTTCGTCGGGTCGTTCGACTTGCCGCGCGAGCGGCGCTCGATCTGGCCCGTCTGGTGAACCGGCGGAACCGTGACGTTGACGCGGGCGTAGTTGAGCGTCGCGGAGCGTTCGCCGTCGAAGACCTTGTTCGGGTCGTCGGACCGCTTGCGCGTGGTGGCGATGAAGATCGAATGGTTGCCGGCGATCTCGGTCGCCTGCGTCGGCACGACGACGCTGCCCAGTATTTCCTGCGCCGGGTGGCCCGCGCAGCCTGCCGTCAGCAGGGCAAGGGCAATGATCAGAATTGTCTTCAACCGCACGTCGACACTTTCACTGCAATTCCACCGCGGCCACAATTGGCCGTCCACCTCCGCGAAAATCTCCCGGACAGCCGAAGTGCGGCTAAAGTAAGTCGTGTCCAGCGGAAATTGGCTCAGCGCCGGGCGAGGACCATCGGAGTGTTGCGCGAAAGCCAAAACGGCGGCAGGAAGGTTTACCGGCCCGGTCGATGGCTGTCCTGGCGTGTGCCGCCGAGATCAAATGAGGGACTTCTGTGAACAGCTTCTCTTCTCGCGTCGCCGCTGCCGCTGAAGCGATCCGCGGAATCTTTCCGGAAACGCCGCTGCAGGAGAACGATTATCTGTCGAAGAAGACCGGTGCCCGCGTGCTTTTGAAGCGCGAGGACCTGACACCGGTGCGTTCCTACAAGATCAGGGGCGCCTTCAATTTCTTCCGCAAGGCGCTCGCCGCAGGCAACAATGCCGAGCTGTTCGTCTGCGCCTCTGCCGGCAACCATGCACAGGGCTTCGCCTTCGTCTGCCGGCATTTCGGCAAAAGGGGCGTCGTGTTCATGCCGGTGACGACGCCGCAGCAGAAGATCGACAAGACGCGGCTGTTCGGTGGCGATTTCGTCGAGATCAGGCTGGTCGGCGACTTCTTCGACGATTGCTACCGCGCCGCCTTCGAATTCACCGAGAGCGCCGGCGCGCATATGGTGCCGCCTTTCGACCACAGGGACATCATCGAGGGCCAGGCGACGGTTGCCTGTGAGATCGCGGCGCAGATGCCGGGCGGGCGCGTGCCCGACATCGTCATGCTGCCGGTTGGCGGCGGCGGCCTTGCCGCCGGGGTGACGCATTATTTCGCCGACCAGCATCGCGAGCCGCGTTTCGTGTTCTGCGAGCCGGCGGGCGCGCCGAGCCTCGCCGAGAGCCTTGCCAACGGCAAGCGGGTCAAGCTCGCCAAGGTCGATAATTTCGTCGATGGAGCCGCGGTGGCCGAGATCGGCCGCGAGCCGCTGCGCCATCTCAAGGAGTTCACCGCGGACGCCGTGCGCCTGGTGCCGGAGAACCGGCTCTGCGCCACCATGATCGAGATGCTCAATGTCGAGGGCGTCGTGCTGGAGCCGGCCGGAGCGCTGGCGATCGACGCGCTCAAGGATTTTTCGCGCAAGGAGATCAGGGGCAAGACGATCGTCGCCGTTGTCTCCGGCGGCAATTTCGACTTCGAGCGGCTGCCGGACGTGAAGGAGCGGGCGCTGCGCTTCGAGGGGCTGAAGAAATACTTCATCATCCGCTTTCCGCAGCGGCCGGGCGCGCTGCGCGATTTCCTTGAAATGCTCGGTCCCGACGACGACATCGCCCGCTTCGAGTACCTGAAGAAGTCAGCGCGCAATTTCGGTTCGGTGCTGATCGGCATCGAGACCAAGGACCGGCGCAATTTCGACCTGCTGAAGGCCAATTTCGACGCCGAGGGCGTGCAATATCAGGACATCACCGACAACGAGACGCTGGCGGGATTCATCATATGAGCGCAAAACAAAGCACGGTTTTCGTGGCGCTGTTTTCCGGCATCAATGTCGGCGGCAACCGCATCGTCAAAATGGYGGAACTCAAGGCCTTCTTCGAAGGTCTCGGCTTCAGCGGTGTCGCGACCTATGTGCAGAGCGGCAATGTCGTGTTCCGGGCGAAGAACGGGGACGCGGCGGCGCTGACCAAGGAACTCGAGACAGCCTTCGAGAAGAAGTGGGGGTTCAATTCGCGCATCCTGGTGCGCGACGCCGGCTGGCTCGAGCGGCTGGCGAAGGACAATCCCTATCCCGAGGTCGCCGGCGAGCCGACCAAGCTGCACGCTTATGCGCTGGAGCGCGAGCCGACGGCAGAGGAAATCAAGCGGCTCGCCGACAAATGCACCGGACCCGAGCGCTTCGAGATCAAGGGCGACGTGCTTTACCTGCATGCGCCGGACGGGCTCGGCAAATCTGTGTTCGCCAACCTCATTCCACGTACCTTGAAGGTGCCGGGCACGGCGCGCAACTGGCGCAGCGTGCTGGCGCTGCTGGAAATGGCCGGCAAGGCCGGCGGCGCCTGAAGCCGTAGAGCTAAGCAGCCTTTTGCCAGTCGAAGCTCAATTCCTCGCGGAAGGCGAAGCGCTTGATGTGGTCGGCGACCACGCTCTCCAGCCGCTCCAGCGAAGCCGTATCGTCGGCGGCCAAGGCGATATGCAGCGCATGATCGTCGGCGTCCATCACGGTGCGGCCGATCGAAAGCTGGATGGCGCCATGCCACAGGTCGAACTCGACCGGGAATTTGTGCGACCAGTGTTTGCAGAGCTGCTGCAGATAGCGGCTGGCATGTTCGGTGGCGACATCGGCGCGGCTGGTCGGCATGAGATTCTCCTGGCGGATGAAGAAACRCCAGCCCCGATAAGGCTGGCGCCAATGGCAGATAGATAGGCACAGCCTGGCCAAACGCTAGCGGCCGCCGGTCAAATCGGCGTCGATCGCCGGTTTACCAGACGCCGGTGTTCGCCATCGAGGCCCACGGCTCGGCCTTCGCCTTGGCGGGGCCCTTCTGCAGCAGCTCGATCGAGATGCCGTCCGGCGAGCGGATGAAGGCCATGTTGCCGTCGCGCGGCGGACGATTGATGGTCACGCCATTGTCCATCAGCTTCTGGCAGGTGGCATAGATGTCGTCGACCTCATAGGCGAGGTGGCCGAAATTGCGGCCGCCCTTATAATCCTCCGGGTCCCAATTGTAGGTCAGCTCGACCAGCGGCGCCTTCTCATTGATGCCGCTCTGCTCGTCTTCGGGCGCGGCGAGGAAGATCAGCGTGTAGCGGCCCTGCTCGTTTTCGTAACGGCGCACCTCCTTCAGGCCGAGCTTGTTGCAGTAGAAATCGAGAGACTGGTCGATATCGGCGACGCGGACCATTGTGTGCAGATAGCGCATGGCGGCTTCCTCGGGATTGTTGGGGTTGCCAGGCACCATAGGAGCCGTTCGGCGAAAGGGCAATCGTCCGACAATAGCGGCGGAGCGATCGATTTTCGGCCTCGCGATTCGTGTTCGGCAAGCGCCGGCAAACAACATTTCAGCCTTTCCGGTGCTGAACGGTGAAAAAAGGCACGTCAGCCCTTRCACACCCCGGAAGCCGCAGTGTTAATCTCTTGGCAAGAATCAGTTGCGGTTTGGTTGGAAAAAGGGGGCATTCTTATGGGGGAAAAGGCCTCTTTTACGAGGCGGGACGGAAGCCTTGACGACGCCTTGAGACGGGACAATGGCGGCGACCCCGCCGAGCTTGTCGAAATCGCCGGCGCTATCAAATGGTTCGACGTGGCCAAGGGCTACGGCTTCATTCTTCCGGACGACGGTGTCTCGGGTGATATCCTCCTCCATGTGACTTGTCTTCGAAAGGACGGCTTCCAGACGGCGCTCGAGGGCGCGCGGGTCGTCTGCCTTGTGAAACAAGGCGAGCGCGGGCTGCAGGCTTTCCGGGTCCTTTCCATGGATGCCTCGACGGCCGTGCACCCGGCGGAGCAGGAACAGCGCACCCACGTTACCGTCAGCCCGGAGAGCGGTCTCGAGCGGGCCCTGGTCAAGTGGTTCAACCGCACCAAGGGTTTCGGCTTCCTGACGCGGGGCGAGGGAACGGAAGACATCTTCGTCCACATGGAGACGCTGCGGCGCTACGGTATAACCGAGCTCCGGCCGGGCCAGGTCGTGCTCGTCCGCTTCGGACGCGGCGACAAAGGCCTTATGGYCGCCGAAATCCACCCCGATATGGGTACCTTGTCGGTCTCGCACTAAGGGCCTCTCGACGCCGTCGACAGTCCCCGCGCCGCGGATCGAGCATATTGTCCGAAAGCCGGTTCCACTTCTCCGGATCATGGTCTAGGACGAGGGTCTGGACGAGGTACCCCATGGCTCATCGCAATTGGCTGACCGCGGGCGCGCTCTGCGCCGCGATCGTTTTCGCCGCCTGTTTCATCGCCGCGAGACCGAGTTCGGCGGATGCGATGCTGCTGCCMATCGACCGGGCGCCGCTGGTGGTGGCGACCGGCTCGGGCGAGCGTTCCTTCTCCATCGAGATCGCCGACACCTCCGCCGAGCGGGAGGCGGGACTGATGTTTCGCCGGACGATGGCCGACGATCACGGCATGTTGTTCGTCTTCGAAAGAACCGGCGAGGTGGATTTCTGGATGAAGAACACGCCGATGGCGCTCGACCTCATCTTTGTCGGCCCGGACGGCAGGATCAAGGCCATCAAGCGCGGCGAGCCCGAATCCGAAGCGATCATCTCGCCCGGACAGYCGGTACGCTTCGTGCTTGAACTGAAGGCAGGCACGGCCGCCAGGGACGGCATCAAGGAAGGCGATCTCTTGYGCCATCCGGCCATCAGCGCCGGTTCCAACTGAAAGCGGTTTGATGCAATTCCTTTCGCATGACGGTTTCGAGCTCGCCTATCTCGATCGCCAGCCGGCCTCGGGGCAGGGCGACCCGGTGCTGATGATCCATGGCTTTGCCTCCAGCCACTATGTCAACTGGGTCTCGCCGGGCTGGTTCAAGACGCTGAACGACGCCGGCTACCGGGCGATCRCTTTCGACCACCGCGGCCACGGCTCGTCGTCCAAGAGCTATGACGAGGCCGATTACACGCCGCAAAAGATGGCATCCGACGCGGCCGCGCTGCTCGATCATCTCGGCATCGAGCGCGCGCATGTCATGGGCTATTCGATGGGCGCGCGTGTTTCGGCTTTCCTGGCGTTGTCCGATCCTCAGAAGGTCGCGACGCTGGTGTTCGGCGGCCTCGGCATCGGCATGGTCGACGGCGTCGGCGACTGGGACCCGATCGCGGCCGCCCTGCTGGCGGAAGACCCTTCCCAGACCACGCATCCGCGCGGCCGTTCCTTCCGCGCCTTCGCCGACCAGACGCGCAGCGACCGCCGCGCGCTCGCGGCTTGCATCGCAAAGTCGCGCGAGCTGCTCAGCGAGGACGACATGGCTCGCATCGCTCAGCCGACGCTGATCGCCGTCGGCACGAAGGACGATATCGGCGGCTCGCCGGACGAGCTTGCCGCTTTGATGCCCAACGCCAGGGCCTTCCACATCGAGGGCCGCGACCACATGCTCGCCGTCGGCGACAAGAGCTTCAAGCAGCGCGTGCTCGAGTTCTACGCCGAAAACCCGCTCTGAGCGGGGCGCTCTTTGGCCTGACAATGGTCGATCTTCTCGTCACCTATATGGAGATGCTGACGCCCCCGCAGGGCGCGCCGCTTGCGTCACCGTCGCCGGACGCGATCGTGACGCGCGAAAGGCTCGATCCTGCCAGTTATCTCGACCTCTACCRCTCGGTCGGCGGACCGGTGCAATGGGACCAGCGCCTGCGCAWGCCGGAAGCGGACCTCGAAACGCTGCTTGCCGGCGCTTCTACGCATATCCATGTGCTGCGCGTCGATGGCGAGGCCGCAGGCTTCTGYGAGTTCAACAATGTCGGCCAAGCGGCTATCGAGCTCGTCCACTTCGGGCTGGTCCCGGCCTTTCAAGGCAAGCGCTTGGGTCCGTTCCTGCTCGATCAGGCGTTGCGCGCGGCATGGTCGCATCGGCCGCAAAGACTGTGGCTTCACACCRACACCTATGATCATCCGGCGGCCCGGTCGGTTTACGAGCGCGCGGGTTTCAGAGGTTACGCGGAGAGGATCGAGACCTTTCCAGACTAGTCGGAAGGCGCCGCGCGCTTTCCGTAGCCATCTAGGCGCGGGCTCTCCTATCGGCCAGGGATCTCGCCATGACGCACAACAGCTCGAACATCATCGTCGCGCCGGCCAGCGCCGTCATGCCGGCAAGATCAAACGGAGGCGAGACCTCGACGACATCGGCGCCTGCGAAATTCAATCCGTCCAGCGATCGAACCATCTCCTGCGCCTCGCGCGTCGTGAAGCCGCCGAGCTCCGGCGTGCCGGTGCCGGGGGCCATGGACGGATCGATGCAATCGATGTCGAACGTCACGTAGGTCGGGCTGTCGCCGACAAGATCGCGCGCTTCCTGCATGACGGAAGCGACGCCGCGCCGGACGAACTCTTCCATATAGATGACGCGCACGCCTTGGGYGGTCGCCCAGTCGTGCTCGCCTGGCTCATAGATCGACCCTCTGATCCCGATCTGGACCACACGCTTGGGGTCGAGAAGGCCTTCCTCGATCGCGCGCCGGAAAGGCGTTCCGTGCGTATAGGGATTGTCGCCGAAGTAGCGGTCGTTGGTGTCGGAATGGGCGTCGAAGTGGATCATGCCGACCGGCGCCTTGCGGGCCACCGCGCGCAGCACCGGCAGCGTCGTCAGATGATCGCCGCCGGCGGCCAGGGGGAGCGCTCCCTCGGCGACGATGGCCGCAATGCCGTCCTCGATGCGCTTCAACCCGTCGAGCAGATTGATGGGATTGACCGACAGGTCGCCGACATCGGCAATGTTGGCGATGCTGAACGGCTCCGTTCCCGAGACGTGGTGGACGCGGCGCATCAGGCTCGACTGGTTCCTGATTTCGCGCGGACCATGGCGGGCGCCGGCCCGGTTCGTCGTGCCGCCGTCCCAGGGAATCCCGACAAGCGCGATGTCGAGCCCCTTCGCCGTCGGCACGGCCGGCAACCGCATGAAGGTGGAAAGTCCGGCAAAGCGCGGCACCTGCGCGGCGTCGACGGGTTGGTGGAAGCTGTTCTGCATGGTGTTGGTCATCTCAGGCGAATTCACGTTTGACGATTTCGGCGATGCGCGTTTTGCAGTCGCTCAGCAGCCAGCGGCCCTTCTCGGCAGAGGAGCCTTCGGTGAGCGACAGCACGCCCGAGGGCGGCACTTCTTCGGCAGGGCGAGGATAACGGTCATAGGGCTTGAAGCGGRCCGGGCCGTCATGCAAGGCCCGGTCGAGATCGACGAGTTCCGGGCGCAGCGCCAGCATCATCGAGGTTTCGATCACGCTTGCATGTTCCAGTTCGATGCCGGGATAACCGTCGGGAAACACCCGGGCGAGGGTTTCAGGGCGAAGCATTTCCCAATGATCGATACGCAGGATGGTCATGTCCGCGGCGCGGTCGCGACCGATCGCGTCGAGCGCCAGTTCGATGCCCTCGATGGACGGGCCGATGTTTTCGTAATGGCCGTTGAGCACCACGATGCGCCGCACCTTCTGACGATGCAGGTCGCAGATCACGTCCTTGACCAGAAGCGAAAAGGTGTGCGCGGTGATGTTGACCGTGCCGGGAAAGGCCGGGCCGCCGCCGGTTCTCGGCTGCGAACGATTGCCGTAGGCGATCGTCGGTGCGACGAGGCCRCCCACTTCCGACGCCACACTCGCGGCAATGGCGGTCGGGATCACGACATCGACGTTCATCGCCATATGGTGGCCATGCTGCTCGGTCGAGCCAAGCGGCAGGAAAATCGGCGCGCCGGCCGATATCCTCCTTTGGGCTTCGGGCCAAGGCAATTCGGCCAGGAAAACGCTGTCCATCACGATCTTTCCCATCTCAAAGCATGGCCGCGCCGCCATTGGCGCCGAGGCATTGTCCGGTGAAGAACGTCGCGCCGGGACCAGCGAGGAAGACGACGGCTGACGCGATTTCCTCAGGCCTGCCGATCCGGCGCAGCGGATGCATCGTCTCCTGAGCCTGCTGGTTCTCGCTGAGGGCGTCGAAGCCCAGCAGCGGGGTGTCGGTCGGTCCCGGCGCGACGGCGTTGACCAGGATCCGCGGCGCGAGTTCCCGCGCCCAGGAACGGGTGAGRCCGAGCAAAGCGGCCTTGGTGGCGCAATAGACCGAAGCCTCGGCGCGGCCGAGATAGGCGAGTTCCGAGGCGATGTTGATGATGCGGCCACCATCGGCGAGGTGAGGCAGCATTTCCCGCGTCATCAGGATGGCGCCGCGGACGTTGACCGCGAACATGCGGTCAACGTGTTCAGCCGAAATCCGGCCGAGCGGTGCTTCCTGAAGGATGCCGGCATTGTTGACCAGTATATCGCAGCCGCCGAGCCGGCGCGCGCCTTCGGCGGCGGCAGCGACGATATCGCCTTCCCTCGCGAGGTCACAGGCAAGGATGGGCAGGTCCCGCTCGGATCCGATCAGATCCAGCCCGATGACCGTGGCGCCGGCTTCCCGCAGCRCCAGCGCCGTCGCCCGCCCGATTCCGCTGGCRGCGCCGGTGACGAGCGCGCGCCTTCCATGCAGTGCAGCTACCAAGGCACTTCTCCCCTGTCGACGCCGAGCGATTGTCCGGTGATGTTGGCGGCAAGCTCCGAGGCCAGGAAGAGGTAGGTGCCGGCGACGTCATCCGGCACCATGAGACCGGGCAGCGCCTGTCCATCGACAATCGCGTCGAGCAGCTCGGCCTCGCCGCGGCCGTCATGCTCGGCCATGCGGCCGAGGGAGCGCATGGAAGACTCGGTCCGCACCCAGCCAGGGCAAACGGCGTTGACGCGAATGCCTTTCGGGCCGAGTTCCCTGGCCCAGGTTTTCGTCAGGCCGATGATGGCGTGCTTGGAGGCCACATAGGCGCCGAACCTCGCTTCGGCGACGCGCCCCCAGATCGAGGCCGTGTTGACGATCGAACCGCCGGCCGGCATGCGCGGCAAGGCTCGCGCCGTGACCAGGGCGGTTCCGATCACATTGATCTCGACGATGCGGCGGAACGCAGCCTCGTTGTCGTCRCCGGCGTCATCGACCGGCGTCATCAGCTCGAGGCCGGCATTGTTGACGAGCACGTCGATGCGGGCGAGGGGGGCGAGCGCCGCCGCAACCGCCTCGCGATCGGCAATGTCGGCCTCGGCGCCGGTGGCATTCAGTTCACGCGCCCGCTGATGGATGGCCGCATCGTTGGCGATCAGGTGCAGCGTGGCGCCGGCCTGAGCGAAGCGGCGCGCTATGCCGAGCCCGATGCCTCGGCTCGCCCCCGTGATCACCACGACCCTGCCGGAGAAGGTGAGGCTCAWACCGCTGTCCCGGTTTCGTTGMGGATCAGATGAAGCACCTTGTTGCGCAGCTCGAAGAACTTCTGCGTTTCGCGGATTTCCAGCGGCCGCTGCGGGCCGAGCTCGGCCGCCACGTCGATATCGGCGACGACCGAGGCGGGCCGGCGCGAGAACAGGATGATCCGATCGGCGAGGAACACCGCTTCCTCGACGTCGTGGGTTACGAAGATGACGGTCTTTTCCTCGCGGATCTGGATCAGCCGCAATTCGACCTGCAGACGCTCGCGCGTCAGCGCGTCGAGGGCGCCGAAGGGCTCGTCCATGAGGAGCACGTCGGAGCCGGCGGCAAGCGTGCGCGCGATGGCGACCCGCTGGCGCATGCCGCCTGAGATCCGGTTCGGATAGGAAGCGGCAAAATCAGCAAGGCCGAACAGGTCCAGATAGTGGCGTGTACGCTCCGACTTTTGCGCCGACGTGATGTCGTTGCGGTAGCGCATGCCGAAGGCGATGTTGCGTTCAACCGTCAGCCAGGGGAAGGACGAGTAGGACTGGAACACCATGCCGCGTCGCCGGTCGGGCCRCACGACCTTCTCGCCGCCAAGCAGGATGGAGCCGGAGGTCGGTTCGTCGAGCCCGCCGACCATCCTCATCAGCGTGGTCTTGCCGCAGCCCGACGGGCCGAGAAAGACGACCAGCGAGTTGCGCTCCAGGCCTAGGTTGGTTTTCCGCACCACTTCGACAGGGCCGAAGGACTTCGCCGTATCGGCGAACTGGACATAGGCGCTCATCGTCGTGCCCTCACAGATACCGGAACAGCCGGCGGTGAAGCAGGCGAAGCAACTGGTCGGTGACGAGGCCGATCAGCCCGATGACCACGACTCCGGCCATGACCTCGGGCGTCTTGACGAAGCGGCGCGCCGTCCAGATCACGTAGCCGATGCCGGAATYGGCGGCGACGATCTCGGCGATGATCAGGTAGGTCCAGCACCAGCCGAGCGTGATGCGCAGGTTGTCGATGAGGGTCGGTCCCATCCAGCGCAGGGCGACGTCCGTCATCACCTGCCGCGAATTGGCGCCGACCGTGCGGGCCACCTCTACGAATTCCTGCGGCACCCGCCGCATGTCGTCGGCCACCAGCAGCACGAGCTGGAAGAATGTGCCCAGCCACAACAGGAAGACCTTGGTTTCCTCGCCGACGCCGAACCAGATTATCGACAACGGCACCAGCGCCGGAACCGGGAGGTAGCGGATGAAGTCGATCATCGGCTCCAGCACGGCGCCGATGATGCGATAGGAGCTCATCATGATGCCGATTGGAATCGCCATCGCCGCCGCCAGCAGGAACGCGATCCAGACGCGAGCGGTCGACACGGCAACGTGCCAGACGAGGTTCTGTTCGGTCAGCATCGTCCACAGGGCGGCGACCACGCGGGTGGGCGAGGRCAGGAATTGCGGCGCGATGATGCCGGAGCGCGCGGCCGCCTCCCAGGCCGCCACCACCAGGAAAGCCGCGGCGAYGCCGACCGAAAGTTCCACCATCGGCGCAACACGGCCGCGGAAGACGAACAGATTGCTGAACAAAATCGCTATCCCTGGGGTGATGGGGGAGGCTGCGGCGCGTATCGGAAGACCTACTTCGCAGGCACTTTGTTGATCACCGAATTGTCGATCTGATCGGCGGCGATCAGCTTGTTGTCGGCGGCGCCGTTTTCCAGGTTGAGCTGCATGACGGTGTCGAAGATGCCGTGCAGGGTGCCTTTCTCGCCCGGCTTGYCCATATAGGCGAGCGACTCGGAAAGCGTAGTGTAGGAGAGCGAGCCGTTGACGATCCCMTTCACCTCATCCGGCGTCAGCCCGAAATGCTTGGACGCCATCTCGGCGAACTTGTCCGGCTCGGCCTTGATGAAATCGACGGCTTCATAGATGCAGCCGAGGAAACGGGCATATTTGTCCGGGTTGGCCTTGAGATCATCGTTGCGCACGATGATCGCGTCGATGATGATGCCGCGATGATCCTTGGATGAGATCAGCATGCGCGCGCCCGGTCGGGTCGAGGCCTTGAGCGCCTGCGACATGAACGGCTCATAGGTGGCGATCGCGGCGATCGAGGGATCGACGAACACCGCGCCGGTGTCGGCGGAGGCGATATCCTTGATCTGAAGGTCTTTCAGCGACAGGCCCGCCTGCTTCAGCTCCATCTGCAGCAGCAGGCGGGCGGGGATATTGGGCTCCGCGGCCACCACCTTGCCCTTGAGGTCGGCCACCGACTTGACGTTGTCGTCGGTGATCACGCCGTCGCCGCCAACCGATTCATCGATCGTGCCGATGATGATGCCGGGGGTCGAGGCATCGCGCGGGCGGCCCTGATATTCGCCGACCGAACGCATCTGCAGTTCGATGTCGCCGCGCGCCATCGCCGCCATGACGTTCGTCAGGTCGTCCTCGAACTTGATGCTGACATCGAGATCCTTCTTGGCGAAACAGCCAAGATCGGAAGCAATGTGGACAGGTGCAAATCCCAACCATGTGGGCGCCAGGATGCGAATCTGGTCGGCGCTGAAGGCGGATTGCGCGCTGGCGAGCACGAGCGCGGCGGACAAGGCGAAGGCCCTGAATGACTTCATGATTGTTCCCCAATGTTTTGTGTTTGTTTTGCGCAGGCTCGCGGCTTTCAACATTGATGTAAATGAGTTTATTTAGAAGCATACATCGAAGAACATCGATGTGACCGGGGGAAAAGTATGCGCCGGCTGGACAATATCGATATCCGCCTGCTTCGCGTCTTCGTGGCGCTGGCCGACTGCGGCGGCTTCGCGGCCGCCCAGATCACGCTCAATCTGTCACAGCCGACGCTGAGCACGCACTTGGCCGAACTGGAAAAGCGCATCGGCGCGCAGCTCTGCCATCGCGGGCGCAAGCAATTCCGGCTGACCGAGGTCGGCCGGGCCACCTACGATGCCGCGCAGAAGCTGTTTCGCGACCTTGACGATTTCGGGCATCGCATCAGCGCGGCCAGYGGCAGCCTGTCGGGGCGATTGCGGCTCGGCACGTCGGACGGCGTGTTCACCAGCGCGGAGCTCGRCATCCAACATGCCCTGAGCCGCTTCATGGGGCCGGATTCCGATGTTTTCATCGACCTGACGGTGGGCACGCCGTCCGAGCTCGAACAACAGGTCGCCGACGGTGGCCGGGACGTCGTCATCGGACCGCTGTCGCAAAAGGCGCCGGGCGTCGTCTACCGCGATTATTGCGGAGAGCCGCATCTCCTCTACTGCGGGCGGCGCCACCCCCTATTTGCCGTGCCGGATTCGACGATCGACAAGGCGGCTATCGACACCGCCCGTTTTTCGGTCCGCAGCTACCGGCATTTCGACGACCTCTATCTCGTCGGCCATCCGCGCGCGAGCGCGTCCGTCGTCCATATGGAGGCACAACTGATGCTGATCCTTTCGGGCAACTTCATCGGCTTCCTGCCTTGCCATTTCGCGGATCCATGGGTGGCAAAGGGCGAAATGCGGGCGATCCGGCCGAGAGCCTACGCATTCAGCTCCGTCCACCGCGTCGCCTACMGCAAGGCCGATGCCCAGAGTTTGCTGGTCCAAGCCTTTCTCGAGGCGCTCTTCGACCCGGCGCAGGCGACGAAATCCGGGACGACGCGCGATCCGGCAGTCCGTCCTTGATCGATCAGGCCGGATTTTGCAGAGCCTGCAGCGATCGGCTCAGGTTCTTTATGGCCTGTGCCTCGAACCTGTCGCGGAACGCTTGCGTGTAGAAAATATGCGACCGGGCGAGGAAATTCTGCAGGACGGCCGAGCGGCCGGCGCGCCACATCGGCTCCTCGACCCAGCCATATTCCAGCCGGACCGCCTTCTCGTAAGCATCGAAGACCGCCGGTTCGGCGCCGAGGATCGCCAGATCCATGTCGAGCAGAAGGGCCGCATCGCTGAGCGCGCCGTCGTCGCGGAAAGGCGGCAACTGGTGCGTGGCGGTGGCATTTATCATTGCCGCGATGCGGGCGAGGCGATGGGGAACGACGCGCCCGGCGAGCCTTCTCTCGGCCAGCTCGGCGCTTTTTGCCTCATTGTCCTTGGCGCGGCTGTCATAGATGGCGTCGTGGAACCAGATCGCCGCCTCGACGGCCTGCGGATCATCGAGAAGGTGCCGGTATTCGCTTGCCAGCGCCAGCATCGCTTCGATATGGGCCAAGCCGTGATACTGGCGATCCGCTGCCTGGTAGAGCGCTGCAAGCTCGCTTTTCAGCGCGTCGTCGATCAAGGGTTCGTTTTCCATCGTCGCTTGAATTTGGGTGAACCAGGTCCATTTGACAAAGCACTAAGGAAAATTGAGTTCAACCGTGCTACGATCTGGCCTATATGTGCCGCCGGAGAATGAGCAAGGCCGGAGAGCGTCGATGAACAGCGTTACGATTGCCCGCCCCAGCATGGTGCAGCCGGTCGACCCGATCTGGCGGTCGATCCGCGACGAGGCGATGGAGGCGGTGAACCGCGATCCGCTGCTCGCGGCCTTCCTCTATTCGACCATCCTCAACCAGGAGAGCCTGGAAGAGGCTGTGATCCACCGGCTGGCCGAGCGCCTGGCGCATCAGGATATCGGTTCCGATCTCATCCGCCAGACCTTCAAGGCGATGCTGGACGACGATCCGGAGTGGAGCTCGACGGTTCGCGTCGACATCCAGGCCTATTACGACCGCGACCCGGCCTGCGACCGCTTCATCATGCCGGTTCTCTATTTCAAGGGTTTTCACGCCATCCAGACGCACCGGCTGGCGCATTGGCTGTGGAACCAGGGCCGCAGGGACTTCGCGCTCTACCTGCAGAGCCGCTCGTCCTCGGTGTTCCAGACCGACATCAATCCGGCCGCCCGCATCGGCAAGGGCATCTTCCTCGACCATGCCACGGGCCTGGTCGTCGGCCAGACGGCCGTTATCGAGGATGATGTCTCGATCCTCCATGGCGTGACTTTGGGCGGCACCGGCAAGGCCAATGGCGACCGCCACCCGAAGATCCGCCGCGGCGTGCTGATCGGCGCCGGCGCCAAGATCCTCGGCAATATCGAGATCGGCCATTGCTCCAAGATCGCGGCCGGCTCGGTGGTGCTGTCGCCTGTGCCGCACAACAAGACGGTCGCCGGGGTGCCCGCGCGCGTCGTCGGCGAGACAGGCTGCGACCAGCCTTCGCGGCAGATGGACCAGCTTCTGCCGTCGCAGAGCATGGACCACGTGGTCAGCTTCGACATCTGACCTCCGCCATCCGCGGAAACCGCCGAAATCCGGCCGCCAGGTTCGGCGGCTTTTGTCCTATGCAATTGTCCCGGCTTGCCTTTACATGGCCATCGTTGGCGTGTCAGAAGCGCGTTCCATCGAACGAGGCCGACATTTCGGAGAAGACTTTTGAAGCCTGACGAGATCAGAAAGCTGGACGCCTATTTCAAGCGCGTCTTCCAGAACCCCAAGCTGCAGGTGAAGGCGCGTCCGCGCAAGGAAGACTCGGCCGAAGTCTATGTCGGCGACGAGTTCCTCGGCATCGTCTTCAAGGACGAGGACGATGGCGACTATAATTTCTCGATGGCCATTCTCGACATCGATCTGGCTTAATTCATACCGGTTTCCGGCCGGGCGGTGCCGCCGCCCGCCGAGTTGGCCTGCAGGCGCAGACCGCGGGGCTCTGTTCCGACGCAATTCCCGACGGAAAACCGCGAAGCACTTTTCCTGGAATTGCATTAATCCGGGCAATGCCGCGGGATATGCACCCGCCGCCAGCTTGTCGAACCTTCCCTCACTACAACCCGGCGCGCCACTGTCCCGTATGAGGGCGGGATTTGCCGGATGCGTACCTGCTGCGGCCGCACCAGCACTTCGTGGRCAACCGCTTCATATTCCGCCGRCAGGACCACGCGCCGGACGCGCTCCGGCTGGACTACTACCCTTTCCGCCACGCGCGCATAGCGGSCCTTGCGCCATACTTTGCACAGCACCTTGCGGCCATGGATGACGCGCCATTCCCAGGCATAGCCGCCATCGTCGACCTTGACCGTGTGGTAGACCGTGCGTGTCACCGCAGGCACAGTCTCGTAGGTGACGCGCGGCGGTGCGATCTGCTCCACGCCCTGATATGTGCCGTAGATCGGCGCGTCGTAATCGACCACCTGCCCGCCGGGGTTCAGCATCACATCCTCGTAGACGGTGTCGTAAAGCGCCGGCCTATGGATCGGCTCATAGCATTCGAGCGCGCGGCTGCCGGCGGCGGTTCCTGAGACGCTGGCAAGCATCGCGACGGCCGCCAGCGATGCGGAGCTTTTGCGGATCATGACATTCCCCCGTTGAAAAAGGACGCCTTCACAACGCAGGACTGTAGCGGAAGGTCCGGGAGCCGACAGCGATTTCGAGGCTTTTCGTTAAGCGGCGCGGTTAAGGAATTGCTACCTTGCCAGTGGCTTCGGTTCGGCCAACCGGACCGAGCCCGCCTCACAGGGCCAATCCGCCTGGGCTTCGCCGGCGCCGCAGCGCTTTACTCGACTTAACCAGATGGCTAGGAGAGGCGGCCTTGCGCTAGGGTGAGCCGGCATCCTATTTAGGTCGTAACCGATCCAGAACGATTCCGCGCGATTGCCGATAATGCCAAGGTGCCGGAATCCATCTCCAACAAGGGTAGTCCATGAAGAACCCCGTTGAAACCTACATGAACCTCGTTCCGATGGTGGTCGAGCAGACCAATCGCGGCGAGCGCGCCTACGACATCTTCTCGCGCCTCTTGAAGGAWCGCATCATCTTCATTACCGGTCCGGTCGAGGATGGGATGGCGACGCTGGTTTGTGCACAGCTTTTGTTCCTCGAAGCCGAGAACCCCAAGAAGGAAATCAACCTCTACATCAATTCGCCGGGCGGCGTCGTCACGTCGGGCATGGCGATCTACGACACGATGCAGTTCATCAAGCCGGCGGTGTCGACGCTCTGCATCGGCCAGGCCGCGTCGATGGGTTCGCTGCTTCTGACCGCGGGCCACAAGGACATGCGTTTCGCCACGCCGAACGCCCGGATCATGGTCCACCAGCCGTCGGGCGGCTTCCAGGGTCAGGCCTCGGACATCGAACGTCATGCGCAGGACATCATCAAGCTGAAGCGCCGCTTGAACGAGGTCTATGTCAAGCACACCGGCAAGAGCTATGAAGAGATCGAGAGGACGCTCGACCGCGACCACTTCATGACCGCGGACGAGGCCAGGGACTTCGGCCTGATCGACAAGGTCATATCGAGCCGCGAGGCCGCCGAGGCAACCACGGCTTCAGCCTGACATCGGCGGCAAATGACAGCATAACGCGGTTTTGGCGCGTCTTGCGGCATTTCGGCCACAATTGGCTGTTCCCTCAGGCGTTGGGATTGCCTACGTTAAGGCTATGTTGATTTTCGACGGCTTAGCTTTGCGTGGGGTTGCTGCGAATCATTGCCGCGTTTTCTGAATTGTGTTTCGTAAGGAATGCGCTGTGTGAGCCGGGACACTGGCGGTGGCGGATTCCYGCGATAGATTGGTGAGACGTCACTCGAAGCCAGGCGATCGGCGGGCGTTGGTGAAAGGACAGAAAAATGAGCAAGGTCAGCAACGGCGGCGGTGATTCAAAGAACACGCTTTACTGCTCGTTTTGCGGCAAGAGCCAGCACGAAGTCCGCAAGYTGATCGCCGGACCGACGGTCTTCATCTGCGACGAATGCGTCGAACTGTGCATGGACATCATCCGCGAGGAGAACAAGACCTCGATGGTGAAGTCGCGCGAGGGCGTGCCGACCCCGCAGGAGATCCTCAAGGTCCTCGACGATTACGTCATCGGCCAGCCCTACGCCAAGCGCGTGCTGTCGGTGGCCGTCCACAACCACTACAAGCGCCTGGCGCATGCCGGCAAGAACAACGACGTCGAGTTGGCGAAGTCGAACATCCTGCTGATCGGCCCGACCGGCTGCGGCAAGACGCTGCTGGCCCAGACGCTCGCCCGCATCATCGACGTGCCGTTCACCATGGCCGACGCCACGACGCTGACCGAGGCCGGCTATGTCGGCGAGGACGTCGAGAACATCATCCTGAAGCTGTTGCAGTCGGCCGACTACAATGTYGAGCGCGCCCAGCGCGGCATCGTCTATATCGACGAAATCGACAAGATCTCGCGCAAGTCGGACAATCCCTCGATCACCCGCGACGTGTCGGGCGAGGGCRTGCAGCAGGCGCTGCTCAAGATCATGGAAGGCACGGTCGCCTCGGTGCCGCCGCAGGGCGGCCGCAAGCATCCGCAGCAGGAGTTCCTGCAGGTCGACACCGCCAACATCCTGTTCATCTGCGGCGGCGCCTTCGCGGGCCTGGACAAGATCATCTCGGACCGCGGCCGCAAGACCTCGATCGGCTTCGGCGCGACCGTGGCCTCGCCTGAGGATCGGCGCACCGGCGATCTCTTCCGCCAGGTCGAGCCCGAGGATCTGTTGAAATTCGGCCTTATCCCGGAATTCGTCGGTCGTCTGCCGGTTCTGGCGACGCTGGAAGATCTCGACGAGCCGGCGCTGATCCAGATCCTGACCGAGCCGAAGAACGCGCTGGTCAAGCAGTATCAGCGGCTGTTCGAGATGGAAAATGTCGATCTGACGTTCCACGAGAACGCGCTGTCGGCGATCGCCAAGCGCGCCATCGAACGCAAGACCGGCGCGCGCGGCCTGCGCTCGATCATGGAAGCGATCCTGCTCGACACCATGTTCGAGTTGCCGGCGCTGGAAGGCGTGCGCGAGGTGGTGATTTCGGAAGAGGTGGTGTCCGGCAACGCCCGGCCGCTCTACATCTACTCCGAGCAGAAGGAAAAGAAGGGCAATGTCAGCGCCTGAAATGGCACTGGACCTGTCAATTTTCACGGAACGGCGCCCGCGTGGCGCCGTTTTGTTGTCAAAGGCGGGGAGGCGGGCGATGGAACGGCTCGAGCGACCATGCTAACCCTTGATCTTTGCCCCGGCTGCATCCACCTAACAGCAGAAGGCCGAGGCGCCGAATTCTGTGCTGTAAAACTCCCGTCACAAACGGTGGTAGGCGGAACGACACTCGGTCGTTAATATGAGATTCGCGGTTGGCTAAAATAAGCGGCCGCGACATGAAAGGTTGGACAATGGCCAAGATATCCAAGGCTTCCGGCGACGGCGTTTTCGCAGTCCTCCCACTGCGCGATATCGTCGTGTTCCCGCATATGATCGTTCCGCTCTTCGTGGGCCGTGAAAAGTCGATCAAGGCGCTGGAAGAGGTGATGGGTCAGGAAAAGCAGATCCTGCTCGCCACCCAGATGAATGCAGCCGACGACGATCCTGAGCCCGATGCGATTTTCGACATCGGTACGCTCGCCAATGTGCTGCAGCTTTTGAAGCTGCCCGACGGCACCGTGAAGGTTCTGGTCGAGGGCGCCTCGCGCGCCAAGATCGTCTCGTTCACCGATCGCCCCGACTTCCATGAGGCCCGCGCCACCGCGCTTGCGGAGCCGGAAGAGGAAGAGGTCGAGATCGAGGCGCTTGCCCGCTCGGTCGTCACCGACTTCGAGAATTACGTCAAGCTGAACAAGAAGATCTCGCCCGAAGTGGTGGGCGCGGCCAGCCAGATCGACGACTATTCCAAACTCGCCGATACGGTTGCCTCGCATCTCGCCATCAAGATCCCCGAAAAGCAGGAGATGCTCGCCACGCTTTCCGTCAAGGAACGGCTCGAGAAGGCGATGGGCTTCATGGAGGCCGAAATCTCCGTGCTCCAGGTGGAAAAGCGCATCCGCTCGCGCGTCAAGCGCCAGATGGAGAAGACGCAGCGCGAGTACTACCTCAACGAGCAGATGAAGGCGATCCAGAAGGAGCTCGGCGAGGGCGAGGACGGCCGCGACGAGGCCGCCGAGATCGAGGCGCGCATCAAGAAGACCAAGCTCTCCAAGGAGGCCCGCGAGAAGGCGGAAGCCGAATTGAAGAAGCTGCGCTCTATGTCGCCGATGTCGGCTGAATCGACGGTGGTGCGCAATTATCTCGACTGGCTGCTGTCGATCCCGTGGGGCAAGAACTCCAAGGTCAAGCAGGACCTGAACTATGCGCAGGACGTGCTCGACGCCGACCATTTCGGCCTCGACAAGGTCAAGGAGCGCATCGTCGAGTATCTCGCCGTGCAGAGCCGCCAGAAGAAGATCAAGGGGCCGATCCTGTGCCTCGTCGGCCCGCCCGGCGTCGGCAAGACCTCGCTCGGCAAGTCGATCGCCAAGGCGACCGGCCGCGAGTTCATCCGCATGGCGCTCGGCGGCGTGCGTGACGAGGCCGAGATCCGTGGCCATCGGCGGACCTATATCGGCTCGATGCCCGGCAAGGTCATCCAGTCGATGAAGAAGGCCAAGAAGTCCAATCCGCTCTTCCTGCTCGACGAGATCGACAAGATGGGCCAGGACTTCCGCGGCGATCCGTCATCGGCCCTGCTCGAGGTGCTCGATCCGGAGCAGAACTCGACGTTCATGGACCATTACCTCGAGGTCGAATACGACCTGTCGAGCGTGATGTTCGTGACGACGGCGAACACGCTGAACATCCCTGCGCCCCTGATGGACCGCATGGAGATCATCCGTATCGCCGGTTACACCGAGGACGAGAAGATCGAGATCGCCAAGCGTCACCTGATGCCCAAGGTGATCCGCGACCATGCCCTGCAGCCGAACGAGTTCTCGGTCGGCGAGGACGCGATCCGCGGCATCATCCAGACCTACACGCGGGAAGCCGGCGTGCGCAGYCTGGAACGCGAGCTGATGAAGCTCGGGCGCAAGGCGGTGACCGAGATCCTGCGGACGAAGAAGAAGACGGTGAAGATAACGGCGGACAACCTTGCCGATTATCTCGGCGTGYCGCGCTTCCGCTTCGGCCAGGTCGAGGCCGACGATCAGGTCGGCGTGGTCACGGGGCTTGCCTGGACGGAAGTCGGCGGCGAGCTGCTGACGATCGAAGGCGTCATGATGCCCGGCAAGGGCCGCATGACGGTGACCGGCAATCTGCGGGACGTGATGAAGGAATCGATCTCGGCGGCGGCTTCTTACGTCCGCTCCCGGGCGCTCGATTTCGGCATCGAGCCGCCGCTGTTCGACAAGCGCGACATCCATGTCCACTTGCCGGAAGGCGCGACTCCCAAGGATGGCCCGTCCGCCGGTGCCGCCATGGCCACGGCTATCGTGTCGGTGCTGACGGGTATCCCGGTCCGGGCCGATGTGGCGATGACGGGCGAGATCACGCTGCGTGGCCGTATCCTGCCGATCGGCGGCCTGAAGGAGAAGCTGCTCGCGGCGCTGCGCGGCGGCATCAAGAAGGTCCTGATCCCGGAAGAGAACGTCAAGGATCTGGCGGACATTCCGGACAACGTGAAGAACGGCATGGAGATCGTCCCCGTCTCGCGGGTCGGCGAGGTGCTCGCGCACGCGCTGACGCGGATGCCGGAGCCGATCGAGTGGGTCGAACCGGTCAATGCGCCGGCTCCGGTCGACACCGGCGACGATGCCGGAAAGTCGCTCGCGCACTAACAAAAGTTAAAGTTGCAGTGCACAATGAGAGAGCCGGGCTTCGAGCCCGGCTTTTTCATGTGAAAAAGCCACGAAAAAATTCAAAAAAGCCCGGAATTCCGCGGTTTTTGGCTTGGGTTCCGGATCGCTTCTTTCTAAAGTCCGTTTCCTGCCGGATGAGTCGTAAGTTCCGGTTTTCTCATGGAAGGGAATTTTGATGAACAAGAACGAACTGGTGTCCGCTGTCGCCGATGCCGCAAGCATTTCGAAGGCTGATGCGCAGTCTGCCGTCGATGCGGTGTTCTCCGTGATCACAGGCGAACTGAAGAAGGGCGGCGATGTCCGGCTTGTCGGCTTCGGAAATTTCACCGTGTCAAAACGCGCTGCTTCGACCGGCCGCAATCCGCAGACCGGCGCGGAAGTGAAGATTCCGGCGCGCACCGTGCCGAAGTTCTCGGCCGGCAAGGGCCTCAAGGACGCGGTCAACTAAGACCTTTTTCTTTAAGTGCAGAAAAGCCGGGCTTGCCCGGCTTTTCTTTTTGCGGCGATCGAACCCGCACTTTTCCTGGAATTGCTCAGGCTGTCGGCGCGTCCGCGCGCATCAGGCCTTCCTGTTTCAGATCCGCCCAGAGCGCCGCCGGTATCTTGGTGTCGAGCAGCGCGCGGTTGCTTTCGACTTCGGCCGGCCGCTGGCCGCCGGGGATCACCGACATCACCGAAGGGTGCTGCAGCGGGAATTGCAGCGCCGCCTCGATCAGCCGCACATTGTGGCGCTTGCAGACGGCTTCGATACGCGCCACGCGGTCGAGGATCTCCTTCGGCGCTTCGCTGTAGTTGTAGAAGGCGCGGGGCTTCGGCCCGGTGGCCAGCACGCCGGAATTGTAGGGGCCGCCCAGCACGATGCCGATGCCGCGCTTCTGGCAGAGCGGCAGGAAGGATTGAAGCGCTTCCTRCTCAAGCAGCGTGTAGCGGCCGGCCAGYAGGAACAGGTCGAAGTCGCCGCGCTCGGCGAGCGTCTGGGCAACCTGCCACTCGTTGATGCCACCGCCGAAGGCCTTGATCACGCCCTGGTCGCGCAGCGACAGCAGGCCGTAATAGCYGGACGACATGAACTCCTCGATGCGGGCGTCGGAGGCTTCCTTGCTGCCATGGGTGAAGATGTCGACGTCGTGGACGAAGAGGATGTCGATGCGGTCGACGCCCAGGCGCTCCAGCGAGGCCTCGAAGGAGCGCATGACGCCGTCGTAGGAGTAGTCGTAGACTTCCCGGCGCGACGGCGTCTCGAAGAACTTGCCGATGCCGGTGCGCTGGTCGGGCGGGGCGACGCGCATGATGCGGCCGACTTTACTCGACAGCACATAGTCGTCGCGCTTTCTGGCGCGCAGGAAGGGGTTGAGGCGGGTTTCCGACAGGCCAAGGCCGTAAAGCGGCGCCGTATCATAGTAACGGCAGCCGGTCGCCCATGCCGCTTCCAAGGTGGCGTTGGCGTCCTCGTCGGAGACGGCGCGGTAGAGATTGCCGAGCGGCGCGGTGCCGAAGCCGAGCTCGGTGAAGGTGATGCCGCCATTGCCGATGCGGTCGAAATGCCGTGTCTTCATGTCTGACGATGTCCCGGAGTGATTTGTCTGACATGACACTATCACGCCCGTGGCCCARCAAAAGTGCCGAGGCTCGTTGGACAGCGATTTTCGCAATGATAGCATGAACAAAAACAAGCCGTTCGCGGCCGGCGAGGCGCCAAATCCGTAGAGACAAGCGATATCGCGCAGACAGGGGTGAACCGTCATGACCAAAGCCGGATCCGGCATGTTCGCGACCGCGCTGGACGAGCTCGGCGCGGTTCTGGCGCGCACGGATGAAGCGCGGATCGATGCCGCCTGTGCAATGCTGGCCGGCGCCGGCAGGATCGCCGTCTATGGCTGCGGCCGCGAGGCGCTGCAGCTGAAGGGCTTCGCCATGCGGCTTTATCATCTCGGCCTGCCGGTGTCGGTCGTCGGCGACATGACCACGCCGCCGCTGGGGCAGGGAGACGTCTTCCTCGCGAGTTCAGGGCCGGGCGAGACCACCACGRTGCTGACCTTGATGCGGGTTGCCCGCGCGGCTGGCGCTAAGGTGCTGCTCTTGACGGCGGAGCCGGCAGCCAGCGCYGTCAAGCTCGCCGACTTCACCCTGCTCATCCCGGCGCAGACGATGGCCAGCGACCAGGGCGCGGCAAGGACCTCGGTGCTGCCGATGGGCTCGCTGTTCGAGGGCGCGCTGTTCCTCTTGTTCGAGATCATGGTGCTGAAGCTCAAGGCGCTTACAAAAGCCACGCCGGAGGCGATGCGCGCCAGGCACACCAATATGGAGTAGGGGATGCGCTACGAGCTGATGCTGCCGCACCAGATCCGCAAGGCGATCGAGGAGAACTGGCCGGTCGTGCTGCCGCTCGGCGTGCTCGAATACCATGGCGAGCACATGGCGGTCGGCATGGACACGCTGGCGGTCATCAAGACGGTGGAGCTGATCGAGAAGGAGAGGGATATCGTCATCCTGCCGCCCTTCTATTACGGCGCGGCAAGCTATGCGGTGGCTCCGCCGGAAGGCAGCGGCTCGGTGCAGGTCGGCGGTCCGGTGCTTTCGCCCTTCGCGGAGGAATTGTTCTACGGCCTGCTGCGCATCGGCTTCCGCAATATCCACGCCATCATCCACCACCAGACCGAGAATTTCGTGGCCGGCATGCCGACCGATCTCGCCTTCAAGACCGCCGGCCGGCAGGCGATCTTCCGCTTTCTGGAGAAGGAGCGCGGCGAGGGCTGGTGGGGATCGAACAGCATGGCCGATTACTATGCCGGCCATGCGCAGGGCGAGAATGTCTTCAACTGGGTGCAGGTGCACCCGCTGATGCCGGCCGCGATGAACGGCAAATATCCGTTCGACCATGCCGGCAAAGGCGAAACCTCGCTGATGCTGGCGCTGTGCCCCGAGGCCGTGGACGAGAAGCATTTCGCCGACAACACCGGCTGGTACACGAAAGACGCGGCGGAGGCCTCGGCGGGCCTCGGCAAGATCGGCGTCGCGATGATCCTCGATCATTTAAGGGCGATATTGCAGGCCTAGCACCCTCTTCCAGGGAACGCCGACGCCTCACTCCGCTGGAACACCCCTCATCCGTCTCGGCGCTAACGCGCCGATCCACCTTCTCCCACAAGGGGAGAAGGAGAGGTCCAGCTACTTCACCGAGCCGGCCGTCATGCCCATGATCAGGTAGCGCTCGAGCGCGATGCCGATGATCGCCAGCGGCGCGATCGCGGCGGTGGCGAGGGCTGCCATCGACCACCAGTTGATGCCTTGCGAGCCGGTCTGGCTCGCCACCATGACGGGGATGGTTTTCGCATCGGTCGAGGTCAGGAGCGCAGCGAAGAAATACTCGTTCCAGCACAGCACCATCGCCAGGATGAAGGCGGCGACCATGCCTGGCAGCGCGATCGGCATGACGATGCGGAAAAAGGCGCCCCAGATCGACAGCCCGTCGACCAAAGCCGCCTCCTCCAATTCGACGGGAATGGAGTTGAACTGGTCGCGCATGATCCAGATCACGATCGGCAGCACCATCAGCGTATAGAGGAGCACGAGCCCGATACGCGTGTCGAGGAGGGCCACTTCCCGGTAGAGCACCAGGAAAGGCAGCGCCAGCACGACCGGCGGCAGGATCAGTTGCGACAGGAAGAAGAAGGAGATGTCCTCGTTCTTGAACCAGGCGAATTTGTAGCGGTAGCGAACGAGGCCATAGGCGGCGAGGCTGCCGATGATRATGGCGAGGCTCGATGCGCCGACCGAGGTGATGACGGAGYTCATGAAGCGTTTGAGGAATTCGTCGCGCACGGTCGATGTCTGGAAGATCGAATCCGGCGACAGGCCGAGCGAACGCCAGCCCTTCCAGTCGGGCGTAAAGTCGACGAAGGGAATGAGATGGCCTTGCGTGACGTCGACCGCCGATTTGAACGAGGTGGTGATCGTCCAGTAGATCGGGAACAGGCACACGAATGCCCAGAAGACAAGCGCRCCGTAGATGAAGACGCGGCTGGTGATGAAGGCGGCCGGCGAGCGGATATYGGAAACGGTGTAGTCGGTGGTCTGGACGCTCATGAWGCCGCTCAGTTGACGTTGCGCACGAAGCGACTGGCGACTTTCAACARCCAGGTCACGAACACGACGATGATGATCAGATAGGCCATGGCCAACATGGTGCCATAGCCGACATTCGAGCGGTCGCGATACTCGCGATAGATGAAGCTCGACACGGAATCGGTGGCGCCGCCGGGGCCGCCGGAGGTCAGGGTGATAATGATATCGGCGAGCTTCAGCTTGAAGATGATGCGCAGGATCACGGCCGTTACGGATACCGGCAGCATCAGCGGGAAGGTGACCTGCCAGAAGGTCTGCCACGCGGTCGCGCCGTCGACGCGGGCGGCTTCAAGCACCTCGCGCGACATCGCCTGCAGGCCGGCCAGCAGCATGATCATCATGAACGGGATGAAGGTCCAGGCGTCGAGCATCATGATCGAGATGCGGGCGGTGATCGGGTCGGAGAAGAAGGCGGGATTGTCCCAGCCGAGATGACGCGCCAGCGTCGCCRCGGGTCCGAACCGGTATTCCATCAGCGATTTGCCGACCATCCAGGACACGGCGACCGGCGACAGCATCAGCGGCAAAAGAAAGACGACGCGGAAGAATTTGCGAGCCTTGATCTGCGCATTGAGCAGCAGCGCCAGGCCGAAGGCGATGACATATTCGACCAGCACCGCAAGCACATAGAGCACCATGTTGAACAGCGCATTGCGGTAATAGGGGTCGGCCAGCATCTGCCAGAAATTGTCGAGGCCGTTGAAGCGGCGGCCGGTGAAGGAACTGAGGTTCCAGTCGGTCAGGGCGATGTAGAAGCCGAACAGCGTCGGGAAGATCACCATGGCGATGGTGAAGAGCAGGGCCGGCAAAAGGAACAGCGCGCGCTGCCCGTCCTCGCCACGCGTCAACACCTGCCAGGCGCCGAGCGCGATGCCCCACAAGATGTAGGCATAGACCACGGGGCGCCAGGTGTCGAAACCGACCGTGGACATCTCGGTCTTGTAGAGGACCTGCACGATGATGATCCCCAGCAGGCCAAGGGTCGCGATGGCCAGCAGGCCCCAGCCGAGGCGCTTGCGGCTTGCCGGGATCAGGTCGGCCGGATTTGCCGGCCACGCATTCGCCGTCGAAGTCTGCTCAGCCACTCTCGCCTCTTAAAGCATCAAACCGGCCGGGCCGGTAAAGATGCGGCCCGATGACGATGTGCCACCGGGCCGCGACGTCTGATGAGACAGCCTACATGCCGAGCGAGGCTTTGTAGAGCTTGATCTGGTTTTCGCGGCCGATCTGGTCGGTCAGCTTTTCCCAGGCCGCCGCGATGGCGTCGGCGCCTTCCTGCGCCTTCATCTTGCCGGCGAAGGTGTTGGCCAGGATGTCCTCGGCGGCCGAGTAGTACTGGAAGATGCCGGGGATGCGCGGCTCGATCGCCGCGTTCGGATGGTTGTAGCTGTCGCCTTCCGACTTGAGATAGGAGGTGATGAAGGCCTCGTCATAGCCTGCCGCCACCCATTCGGGAATGTTGAAATGGGAGTTGCGGTACGGCTGGAAGCCCGACGGATACATCGCGGTCCAGATCGACAGGTCCTTGCCGCCGAGATGGGCGGYGGCCGACCATGCGGCCTTCTTCTTCTTCTCGTCGGAATCGACGCGGGCCATGACATAGACGCCCCAGCCGAGATAGGCGCAGTTCGGCGCATAGTTCGGGCCGCTGGCGAGCTTGTCCCACTTGCCGGTCTTGGAATTGTACACGTCGTCGGAACCCGGCAGGATGGAGAAGCCGGTGACATCGCCGATGACCGAGGAGTCATTGGTCTTCACGTTCGAGCCGACGTCGCCCCACCAGGGGATCATCGAGCCGGTGCCGGCCAGGAACTGCTGGAAGGCGGTCGTGTTCGGATCGGCGTTGATCTGGTCCGCGGGTTCGGACGGCAAGGCGTCGATCACGTCCTGGATGGCGCGCACCCAGRCCGGATTGTTGATGCGGGGCTTCATCGTGTCGGCATCGAACAGCCAGGCCTTGTCATCGGGATGCTTGGCATAGGCTGTGGCGCGGCTGCCGAGGAAATAGAAGCCGAAACCGCCCCAGGGCTTGGGCGCGTCGAGATAGCCGTAGACGTCCTGGCCCTTGAATTTCTTGCCCTTGAGGAACTTGGTCACGGCCTGCACCTGCTGCCAGGTCTTGGGCACGCCCCATTCCGTCAGGCCGGCCTTGTCGCCGCCATCGGCTTTCCACGCCGCCGCCAGCTCGGAGTCGGAGAACACGTCGGTGCGGTAGTTGAAATTGTGCGTGTCGCCGTCGATGGTCACGCGATACTGCTTGCCGTCCCAGGTGCCGACCGGCGGTTTCAGGTAGTTGACGAGGTCGTCGAAGTCGATCTGCTTCTTGACCCAGTCGGGCATCTCGGAGGTCAGGCCCTTGCCGCAGACGTCGCCTTCGAAAGGCGCGCCCATCTCGATGATGTCGAAGTCGACGGTCTTGGTTGCGATGGACTGCTGCAGGCGGGCGTTGTAGTCGGCCTGGGCGAGGTCGATCCAGCTGATCTTGGCGCCCGTATAGGCCTCCCACGGCTTCAGGAAGCCGCGGAACAGCACGTTGTGCAGGTTCTGGTTGTTGAGGCCCATGAAGGTGAGCTCGACGCCGGCGAACTCGCCTTCCTTGACATTGGCCTTGGTCGCTTCGAGGCAGAGCTCACCGACCTTCTGGAAGTCGGCATCGGTCGGCTGGCCCTTGCCGACGCCTGGGATCTGCAGGATTTTCGCACGCAGGCTGTCATCGGCCGCGGCCGGCCTCGTCAGCGCACCGAGTCCGGCGCCGGAGGCGGCGGCGATTGCCGCCATGGAGGCAGCACCCTTCAGCACATCGCGGCGGCTCGCGCCGGCGCGCATCAGTTTTTCATACAGGTCGACTCTCATCTACAGGTTCCTCCCAGAACAACAGCGATTGAATTGAAGTGGCCAATCTCTCGGACGTCGAAACGTCTCTCGGTTCTCCTCGATCATACGGGGACGTGGGACCCCACCCTGCGTCGCCGGAGCTCCGATCTCAGGGTAACAGGCCTGCTCTCGGATTGGCACTCGCCACTATTCGCGTAATCGATTACCTTGTCAACAAGATTGGCTTTTTATCTATAAGATACCGACTTGCCGTTGCCGCCGGCAATGGCTAGCTTCACCGCAAAAGATAAAGGGGAGACGATGGCTCAAGTCGCGATCAGCAGTGTGGCCAAGGCGTTCGGAACCGTCAAGGTCCTGCATGAGGTCAGCGTCGATATTGTCGACGGGCAGTTCGTCGTGCTGGTCGGCCCTTCAGGATGCGGCAAGTCCACGCTGTTGAGGATGGTGGCCGGGCTGGAGACGGTTTCCGGCGGCACGATCTCGATCGGCGACCGCGTCGTCAACAACCTGCCGCCGGCGAAGCGCGACATCGCCATGGTGTTCCAGAATTACGCGCTCTATCCGCACAAGACGGTGGAGCAGAACATGGCCTTCGCGCTGAAACTGCGCGGCACGGATCCGGCCGTCGTCGCCGAGCGGGTCAAGCGCGCCGCCGACATCCTCGACCTCGCGCCCTATCTCAAGCGCTACCCGCGCCAGCTTTCCGGCGGCCAGCGCCAGCGCGTCGCCATGGGCCGC
>NZ_MDDT01000044.1:0-16094 GCF_001854815.1 Mesorhizobium sp. LCM 4576 | reverse complement strand
CAAGGCGTCGATCACGTCCTGGATGGCGCGCACCCAGGCCGGATTGTTGATGCGGGGCTTCATCGTGTCGGCATCGAACAGCCAGGCCTTGTCATCGGGATGCTTGGCATAGGCTGTGGCGCGGCTGCCGAGGAAATAGAAGCCGAAACCGCCCCAGGGCTTGGGCGCGTCGAGATAGCCGTAGACGTCCTGGCCCTTGAATTTCTTGCCCTTGAGGAACTTGGTCACGGCCTGCACCTGCTGCCAGGTCTTGGGCACGCCCCATTCCGTCAGGCCGGCCTTGTCGCCGCCATCGGCTTTCCACGCCGCCGCCAGCTCGGAGTCGGAGAACACGTCGGTGCGGTAGTTGAAATTGTGCGTGTCGCCGTCGATGGTCACGCGATACTGCTTGCCGTCCCAGGTGCCGACCGGCGGTTTCAGGTAGTTGACGAGGTCGTCGAAGTCGATCTGCTTCTTGACCCAGTCGGGCATCTCGGAGGTCAGGCCCTTGCCGCAGACGTCGCCTTCGAAAGGCGCGCCCATCTCGATGATGTCGAAGTCGACGGTCTTGGTTGCGATGGACTGCTGCAGGCGGGCGTTGTAGTCGGCCTGGGCGAGGTCGATCCAGCTGATCTTGGCGCCCGTATAGGCCTCCCACGGCTTCAGGAAGCCGCGGAACAGCACGTTGTGCAGGTTCTGGTTGTTGAGGCCCATGAAGGTGAGCTCGACGCCGGCGAACTCGCCTTCCTTGACATTGGCCTTGGTCGCTTCGAGGCAGAGCTCACCGACCTTCTGGAAGTCGGCATCGGTCGGCTGGCCCTTGCCGACGCCTGGGATCTGCAGGATTTTCGCACGCAGGCTGTCATCGGCCGCGGCCGGCCTCGTCAGCGCACCGAGTCCGGCGCCGGAGGCGGCGGCGATTGCCGCCATGGAGGCAGCACCCTTCAGCACATCGCGGCGGCTCGCGCCGGCGCGCATCAGTTTTTCATACAGGTCGACTCTCATCTACAGGTTCCTCCCAGAACAACAGCGATTGAATTGAAGTGGCCAATCTCTCGGACGTCGAAACGTCTCTCGGTTCTCCTCGATCATACGGGGACGTGGGACCCCACCCTGCGTCGCCGGAGCTCCGATCTCAGGGTAACAGGCCTGCTCTCGGATTGGCACTCGCCACTATTCGCGTAATCGATTACCTTGTCAACAAGATTGGCTTTTTATCTATAAGATACCGACTTGCCGTTGCCGCCGGCAATGGCTAGCTTCACCGCAAAAGATAAAGGGGAGACGATGGCTCAAGTCGCGATCAGCAGTGTGGCCAAGGCGTTCGGAACCGTCAAGGTCCTGCATGAGGTCAGCGTCGATATTGCCGACGGGCAGTTCGTCGTGCTGGTCGGCCCTTCAGGATGCGGCAAGTCCACGCTGTTGAGGATGGTGGCCGGGCTGGAGACGGTTTCCGGCGGCACGATCTCGATCGGCGACCGCGTCGTCAACAACCTGCCGCCGGCGAAGCGCGACATCGCCATGGTGTTCCAGAATTACGCGCTCTATCCGCACAAGACGGTGGAGCAGAACATGGCCTTCGCGCTGAAACTGCGCGGCACGGATCCGGCCGTCGTCGCCGAGCGGGTCAAGCGCGCCGCCGACATCCTCGACCTCGCGCCCTATCTCAAGCGCTACCCGCGCCAGCTTTCCGGCGGCCAGCGCCAGCGCGTCGCCATGGGCCGCRCCATCGTGCGCAATCCGCAGGTGTTCCTGTTCGATGAGCCGCTTTCCAACCTCGACGCCAAGCTGCGCGTGCAGATGCGCACCGAGATCAAGGAAYTGCACCAGCGGCTGAAGACGACCACCATCTACGTCACTCACGACCAGATCGAGGCCATGACCATGGCCGACAAGATCGTCGTGATGCGCGACGGCCGCATCGAGCAGGTCGGCGCGCCGCTTGAACTGTTCGATCGGCCGGCGAACCTTTTCGTCGCCGGCTTCATCGGTTCGCCTTCGATGAACTTGCTCAAGGGGACTGTAAAGAAAGCCGAGAAGCCGGTTGTAGAGATCGCCGGGACGGCGTTCCCGATGCCATCGGGTGTCGCTGCCGAGGACGGCCAGGCCGTCGTCTATGGCGTGCGGCCGGAACATCTGGAGATCCATCCGGACGGCGTCGAGTCCAAGGTCTCGGTGGTCGAGCCGACCGGCTCCGAGACCCTGGCCTTCGTGCGTTTCGGCGAGGGCGAGATGGTGGCGCTGTTTCGCGAGCGCCACGACTTCAAGCCGGGCGACACGCTCAAGCTCAGGCCGCGCCTCGACCAGGTCCACCTCTTCGACGCCGGGACCGGCAAGCGTCTTTAGAACTTTACCCAATTCCGGACGGAAAACCGCTCACACTTTTCCTGGAATTGCTCCAGACCGCATCAACCCTTCAAGAGGAAACCATGCTCAAAGGGATCAATCCGCTGCTCAATGCCGATGTGCTCCAGGCGCTGCGGGCGATGGGCCATGGCGACGACCTGATCATCGCCGATACCAAT
Organism: Mesorhizobium sp. LCM 4576; assembly: GCF_001854815.1. Taxonomy (NCBI): domain Bacteria; kingdom Pseudomonadati; phylum Pseudomonadota; class Alphaproteobacteria; order Hyphomicrobiales; family Phyllobacteriaceae; genus Mesorhizobium; species Mesorhizobium sp. LCM 4576. Next base: position 13,590 of record NZ_MDDT01000044.1, on the reverse strand, counting down.
TTCCCGTCCGATTCAGTGGCGCGGCAGACCGTGCTCGGCAAGCTGTTGCGCATCGATGCGACGGCGGCCGACGTGGTGAAGGCGGTGCTGTCGGTCTTGCCGCTGGATACTTTCGTCAACGACGCGGCGGCGCGTATGGAGATCGTCGGCAAGCCGAACGAAATCCCGCCGGTGCAGAAGGAGGTGCAGAAGGAGATCGACGCGGCCGAGGGCAAGCCCTGGCCGATGATCTCGATCGAGCGCTACGCCTTCTACGAGCGCTCCAAGAAGGCCTATTGCGTGATCCAGACCGGCGAGCGCCGCTTCTATGGCTGCTTTGCCTTCCGCAAGGGCGTCRTGCCGCCGGATGCGGAGTAAAGACATGGCCACCGGCAAGCCCGTCGTCATGAAGCCTGTCGTGATTTTGGGCGTGTTCGTCGCCGACACGGCGTATCGCGCCGATCGCCAGCCGCGGATGGGCGAGACGATCCTCGGCAATTCCTTCAAGCTCGGACCGGGCGGCAAGGGCTCGAACCAGGCGGTGGCGGCAGGTAAGCTTGGCGCCGACATCACCTTCCTGACGCGTCTCGGCGTCGACGCTTTCGCCGACATGGCCAAACAGACCTGGAAGGACGCGGGCGTGAAAAGCGCCGTCATCGACACGCCGGACAGCTATACGGGCGCTGCCTATATCTTCGTCGAGGAAGGCACCGGCAACAATGCCATCATCGTCAGTCCGGGCGCGGCAATGCTGATCTCTCCGGCCGACATCGAGGCGCATGCCGAGCTCATTCGCTCCGCCGGCGTCTTCGTCACCCAGCTCGAACAGCCGATCGATGCGGCCCTGAAGGCGCTGGAAATCGCGCGCGGGGCAGGGGTGACGACCATCCTCAATCCCGCGCCGGCCGCCAGCCTGCCCGACCGGATCTATACGCTCTGCGACTATGTCACGCCCAACGAGACCGAGGCCGAAGGTTTGACCGGCATCAACGTCTCCTCGATCGACGATGCCCGTCGCGCCGCCGACGCCCTGCTGGCCAAGGGTGTCGGCGCCGTCATCGTGACGCTCGGCGAAAAAGGCGCGCTGTTGCACACCAAGGACCGATCCGAACATGTCGACGCGTTCAATGCCGGTCCGGTGATCGAGACGACGGGGGCGGGCGATGCGTTCAATGGCGGTCTCGCCGCCGCTTTGGCAAAGGGCGTCGAGCCACTCGAGGCCGTGCGCTTTGCCTGCGCGGTCGCCGGCATTTCGGTGACGCGCCACGGCACCGCGCCGTCGATGCCGACGCTGCAGGAGGTCGAGGCGCTGCTCGTTAAGACGTGAACTCATGGTTCGCGCGGTCTATTAGCGGCTTCTTGACCCGGAACGCAGCTGAGCCGAGCGCGTTCATCCTCCTGGTCGGCGACACCGGAACGGCAGGATGAAAAAACCATACGAAAAACCCACGCTCGTGAAGCGCCAGAAGCTCACCGCGCGGACGGCCCAGATTATCGCTTCCGGCGTCATATTGGGCGAATGATCTCGGATGTTGCGTTACAGAATCCTGCTGGTCAGCTCCAGCATCGTCGTCGCGCCTTGCTCGCTGCCGGGCATATGCACGACGCGCAGAACCCTGAGGTCTTGGTTCGATCCTTCAACCGGCATCGAAACGCTTTCGCCGACGCGCGRCAATTCCTGAAACGCCAACTCGTCCACATCCCTGGCATCGTCGATGGAAATACGGCATCTCACAGCCATCTGATCTCTCCCGTTTTTCGCCCGAGGGCTGAACGGGACAAGGTTGGAATGGTTCCGAGAAAGGCATCAGCCGGCAAAGCGGTTGCGATATTCGCGCGGCGTCAGCCCCTTCAACGCCTTGAATTGGYGCCCGAAATTGGCCAGCGATCGATAGCCGACCAGCTCGGCGATGTGGGCAATCGGCTTGTCTTGTTCCGCGAGGAGGGCGCATGCTTCGCCGATGCGCAGCCGCGTCACATATTCGACCAGGGTCAGGCGCGTGTGCCGCGTGAACATGCGGTGAAAACCCGACGGGCTGAGCGCGGCGAGGCGCGCGAGGTGATCAATCCTGAGATCGTCAGTGTAGTGYGCGTGCAGATAGTCCAGGACGCGGTCTATGCGCGCGCCGCTCGAGGCGAGAGTGGACTGGGGCGAACGGGACGGCGCCGTAAGCGGCTCGGCCGCGTCGTCCTCGGCGAGCGTCAGCAGCACCGAGATCAGGTCGAGCAGCCGGTCCGCGGGCGGCTTGTCGAAGATCGCTTCGATCCGCGCCCTGACGCGCTCCGTTGCGCCTTGGGAGAATTTCAGCCCGCGCGCCGACCGGTCCAACAAGCCGGCAACCGGCCGCAGTTCCGTCAGAAGCCCGGTCAATGCACGCGCCCATTCGGGCCGGAACCAGATGACCATGACCAGATGCGGYCTACCGCCATCGAGCTTGCTCGTCGACGACCAGGTGTGCGGCAGATTAKGGCCGAGCAGCRCGAGATCGCCATCGTCATAGCCGCYGACATGGTCGCCGATGAAGCGGCGGCCGCGCGAGTTCAGCGTGAGCGTCAGCTCATATTCCGGATGATGGTGCCATTCGAACGGAATGGTCGGGTCGCGCGGCACCCTTACCATCGACCATGACGCGTCATCGGCGACGGTGACTTTCTCCAGATATGGCTTCACGGCCGGCCTCCAAAAAAATCGCCTCGAACGGCGTTAGGACGACGATGGACGCCAGAATAGTATCATTTCAGGCCTGTCAGGGACAACATGCATGCCTGTCGTTCGGTTAGCCTCATGTGCGGCAAGACAAGGTCGAGGAGGAAATCGATGGCCCACGCGAAAGACATCACGAAGGACGATCATCCGACATCCAGCCGGGCGACGACCCAACTGTCCAGAATCAAGAAAACGCTTCCGCTGCGTGTGCTTTCAGATGCGGATTTCGCACACTGGCAGAAGCGGGGCTTCGTTATTGTGCGCAATGYGGTGCCGCAGGAAAATGTCGAGCGTCTCAAGGCGCTGCTTTGGCAATTCGAGGAGAAAGACCCCAGCGATCCGGCGACCTGGGACGTCACCCAGCGGCGCGATTACGCGCTGAAGGAAATCAACAATGCCGGCATGGTCGAGATCTACAACCATCAGTTCCTGTGGGACAACCGCATGGCGCGCCGCGTCTACGACGCTTTCGTCGACATGTGGGACATGGAGGATCTGTGGGTCGCCATCGACCGCGCCAACCTCAACACGCCCAACAAAGGCAAGCGCGCGTCTCCCGGCTTCATCCACTGGGATGCCGATACCTCGCTCGAGCCCAAGCCGATCTCGGTGCAGGGTGTGCTCTCGCTGGTCCACCAGGACGGCGGCGACATAGGTGGCTTCCAATGCGTGCCCTATCTGTTCGAGCATTTCGACGAGTGGGTGAAGACGCAACCCGCCGACCGCGATCCGCATCATCCGGACATGAGGGGAATCGAGGACAGGATCGAGAAGCTCGAGCTTTTCCCGGGCGACCTGATGATCTTCAACTCGCTGCTGGCGCATGGCGTGGCGCCGAACACGTCCGACGACAAGGTGCGGATGGCGCAGTACATCTCCATGTTCCCCGCCGATGAGGGCAATCTCGTCGAGCGCGAGGCACGAATCCGATCCTGGCGCGAGCGCGAGGCGCCGCAGCGCGCCGGCTTTGCGGGTGATCCGCGCGGCTGGGAGAAGAGAAACGCCGAGACGGCAAAGCTGACGCCGCTCGGCGAAAGGCTGCTGGGGCTGGTCAGCTGGAACGGGTGATGGYGGGAGATCGAGACGGCGGGATGTGCCCGCCGTTGCGTCGCCGACCGAGCTGACTTTTCTTCCCGCCAATTACCGGGGTGCTGATTACGATCACTCGCTCCCGAAGGCGATGGACTTGCCGACGATGATGCTGGCAGGCTGGAGGATGAGCCATGCTATGAGGATGCTAGTGATCATGCGGCGCTACTAAGTTTCGGTCCAAGCGAGCCCGGCTTGCTTTGTTTTTCAGGTTCGCAAGCCGGGCTATGCACCGACCGATGGGCGGGGGCTTGGGGTTTATCAGCCGGCGCGGGCGCAGACTGTCGATTTGCCAGCAAGTCCGCAATCGACCGAGGTCCTCGCTTCCAATGGCATAGGTCCGAATAACGAAAAGATATAGCCCCTTATTCCGTAGGGGCAGCTCGGTCTGGCCAGGGCAAGAATGGCAGCAGGGTAAGCCCTTTTGACCTAAAGCGCGTCGCGACCTTTCAGATTCCTCCCTGCGCTTTAGGCTTTTGACTTTGCGCATGTCTTTGTCCCGAAACCGGTTCCCACTTTCGGGAGACACGCTTTAGGCGAGCAGATCAATCGCGGACCCGGGTCCTCACTGCGACTTTCTCAGGTGGCGGCAGCGGCGGCGACCAACGCGGTGGCGGGCGCTGTCGGATTGTCAGCAGGGAGTTCAGAAAATACAATATTTCAAGAAGCTAATGGCGCGAGTGACGGGGCTCGAACCCGCGACCTCCGGCGTGACAGGCCGGCACTCTAACCGACTGAGCTACACCCGCGCACTGACGAGCACGTGTCAGTCGTGTTCGTCGTTGGGGCGCTGGATAAGGGGTTCGCCTGCGGGTGTCAAGCGCGGCATTCAAGCATTATAGCAATCAGGAGAAGGTTTTTTGACAGCGCCATCGAGCCTGGGGAAATCCGCATTGCAGGGCGCACGCGATCCCTTCATTTGGCCTTGCGAATGCGGCCCTAACTGCTTAAAGGTCCGCGCTCAAGCGGGCGATTAGCTCAGTTGGTAGAGCGCTTCGTTTACACCGAAGATGTCGGCGGTTCGAGCCCGTCATCGCCCACCAATCCGCTGGACAAGCAGGAAGTAGAACGGGGCAGCGGCCTTGCAGAGCCGCCACCCCGTCATGAGCCGGGTTCAGGCCGCTATTGCCGGACGTAGCAGCGCTTGTGAGCGCCCGGGGCGGGATCATCGCCGAAAGCGTTGTTGCCGCAGCGAACGCCGTTCCTGAAAACATCCTGCGTGTACTGGCCCCGTGCGCCGTATCTGACCATCGCGCGGCCGCGGAAATCGCAGAACTCGCCCTCCCTGGCGCAGGCGACCCATTCGCCGCGATCCGGGCGTGAGCCGTAGTCATTGTCTCCGTAATTGTCGTTATCGCCATAGCCGCCGCCACGCGCGACGAAATAACAGGCCTTCTCGCGGCCGGGAGCGGGGTCGCCAAAAAGGCGATTCGAGCACGGCACGGCCTGACGGCGAAAAACCGCGAGGTTGTTCGGCCCCGGGCGCCGTAGACCACTTCGGTGGGATAGGGCAAGCGGCATATGCCGCCTTCATTGGCGCATCGCCGCAGCTGCTGCGCCGAGGCGGAGGCGGGGAAARGGGCGGACGCCGCGGCGACCAGTCCGGCCAGGCATATCAAGGCCAGCGTCGCCCGGATCGAGACGTGAAAAGTTTTTAACACGAATTGTCTCCCGGTTTGGTTGTGCGCCGGCATCCTACCGCAGGCGGATTAAATGCGCGATGAATGCCTGATCGGGAGGCTGTTCCTATCTCGATATGTGGGCACGCGGCGCGGCTGCCGTCTTGCTCAGTATTTGATGATTCGCCGCTCGATCAGGACGACGAGGCAGAACAGCGCGATCGACAGCGACGACGACAGCACGATCGCCGCATAAAGCCGGTCGGACTGGTAGTTGAAGGTCGCCTGGATGATCAGCGCGCCGAGCCCTTTGTCCGAGCCGATCCACTCRCCAACGATGGCGCCGATGAYGGCGGTGGCCGACGCRATCCTGAGCGAGGAGAACAGCATCGGCAGCGCGCGCGGCAGGCGCAGGCTCCRGAAAATCTCCGAGCGTGTCGCCGACAGCACCCGGAACAGCTCGTGCTCGTTGTCGCTGGCCGAATCGAGGCCACGGATCATGTTCACCAGCGTCGGGAAGAAGCAGATCACCGCGGCGATGACGATCTTCGGCGTCATGCCGAGACCGAAGATCAGGATGATGATCGGCGACAGCGCCAGGATCGGAATGGTGTTGAAGAACAGCACGATCGGGAAATAGGCGGCCTGAAGCACGCGGCTGTGGACGAAGAGCACGGCCAGCAGCACGGCAGCCAGATTGCCGATGACGAAACCGGCCAGCGCCTCGATCAAGGTCGGCCGCAGATTGTCGATGAGGAGCGAAAAGTTCTTCTGGAAGACGCCGAATATCGCCGTCGGCGTCGGCACGATATAGGCCGGCACGCCGAGCAGCGGCAGCAAGTATTGCCAGGCGAGCAGGATCGAAGCCGCGCCAAGGACGGGGAGCGCAATGGTCATTTGCGGAGAGAGCGGCGCCTGTCTCACGATGCGCGCTCCAGCGCCATGCGCAGATCGGCCATGGCGGCGACGATCGCCGGATCCTCGCGCTTGCAGCGATTGCCTTCCTGCTTGAAGGGCCGCATGTCGAGGTCCTTGACGACGCGTCCCGGATTGGCGGCCAGCACGATGACGCGTTCGCCGAGATAGGCGGCCTCGGCGATGGAATGCGTGACGAAAAGGATAGTCGTGCCGGCGCGCCGCCAGAGCGCGAGAAGCTCGTCGTTCAATCGGTCGCGCGTGATCTCGTCGAGTGCGCCGAAGGGTTCGTCCATCAACAGCAATTTGGGCTCGCCGAGCAAGGCACGCGCGATCGCCACGCGCTGGCGTTGGCCACCGGAGAGCTGATGCGGCAGGCGCTCACTGAGGCCGCCGAGGCCCATCAATTCCAGTAGTTCCGCGCTGCGGTCCTCGATCTTGCGCGTCATCCTGCCCTGGCCGACACCGAGCGGCAGGCGCACATTATCGCGCACCGTGCGCCAGGGCAGCAGGGTCGAATCCTGGAAGACGAAGCCGACATCGCGGCGCGAGCGCACCGTGTGCGGTGTTTCGCCAAGCACGCTGATCGTACCTCCGAGCGGATCGAGCAGGTCGGCCACCACGCGGAGCAAGGTCGACTTGCCGCAGCCGGACGGCCCCAGGATCGATAGGAAGGAGCCGGCCGCGACGGTGAGGTCGAGGCCGGCGAGCACTTTGACGGYCGTCCGCCGTCCGCCATAGCCGACATCCAGCTGTCGCGCTTCGATCKCGTCTGGCATCACGCGGCGGGCGCGTCGAGCTTGGGCCGGTCGGCGGCCGAGAGTTCGAGTATCTTGGTGGTGTAGACATCGGCGGCCGCTGGGCGACCGTTCGGATACTGGCCGACCTTGTCGAGCAGCGCCAATTGCTCCTCGATCGAGGCTGGATCGAACGTACCCCAGCCGTCCTTGGCGGTGGCGCCGTCAAAGGAGAGTTTCAGCACCAGGTTGACTGTCTTTTCCTCCCAGCCGAGATCCATTTCGGGATAGGCGGCGACCATCTTCTTGACCGCTTCCTGCGGGTTGGCGTGGACCCAGCCCCAGCCTTTGCCGACGGCGCCGATGAATTTCGCCAGCGTCTCAGGATCCTTTTCGATTGCCGCGTCAGTCGCGAAATAGACATCGGCGTAGGAGCTCAGCCCGAGATCGCGCGTCAGCAGGTCGATGCGGTCGTCGCCGACGACGCTGAGCGCCTGCGTGTTGGTGATCCAGCCGCCGATCGCGTCGACATCGCCGCGAACCAGCGGCGCCTTGTCGAAGCCGACATTGACGATGGTCACCTCCGACGGATCGACCCCATTCTTAGCCAGGATCTCGTCGATGACAAAGCGCGYCGTCGGCTGGATGCCGATCTTCTTGCCCTTCAGGTCCGCGACGCTGCGGATCGGCTTGGCTGGCTTGGACGTCAGTGCGTAAGGACCGGTGCGGAAGCCGCAGGCGATGATCTTGATCGGCACGCCGCTGGCGCGGGCCGAATAAAGCTGTGGCGTTTCCGAGAACTGTCCAAGCTGCGCGGCGCCCGAAATGACAGGCGGAACGGTCGAAGCGTTGGGGCCGCCGGGGCTGAATTCGACCTCCAGCCCGGCATCCTTGAAATAGCCGTTGGCGAYGGCCGCGATATCGCCGATCTGGCCGTTGGACATCAGCCAGTCATACTGGATGACGACCTTGCCGGCGGCTTTCGCGCCGGGGGTCAACACCAGCTGCATGCCGGCGGACGCAGCCGCCACGGCTGCCATGCCGCCTTTCACGAAAGCGCGACGATTCAATTCGAAGTCACTGTTCCCACTCATTTTTCGCTCCTGTTACAGACTTTTCTCGTCTCTTCTTCAGGCGCCGCTCCCTTCGGCGCGGCGTCGTCTACGGCTGTTCGTCGTGGTAGTCGCCAGGGCCGCCGTCGAGCCAGGCGTAAAGCTCCCAGAGCGTATCGTCCGGGTCGGTGAAATAGGCGCAGCGCGCATTCCAGACGTAGTCTTCGGGTGGGCCGTAGAAGGGCACGCCCCTGGCGCTGAGTTCGGCATGCATGCGGTCGATGTCGGCCGGCGCATCGAGCTGCACGGCGACGCAGACCTTGTGCGCGCGACGCGGCGACTTCAGGTTCGACACGCCTGTATGGCGGTTGATGTGGTCGAGTTCCCAGGCGGCGAGCGTGACGCCCTCGCCATGGAAATCGGCAAAGCCCTCGGCGCGGCGGCGCAGGCGGAAGCCGAGCTTGTCGACGTAGAAGTCAACGGTACGCTCGATGTCTTCCACCAGCAGGCAGACGTCGGAGATGCGCGTGATGTTTGCCGACATGGCTATTTCGCTCCGCCAGCTTTGTGGATAGGCAACTTGACGCCGAYGCGGTTGGCGGCGCCGACGATGTGAGCGCGCATTGCTGCTTCTGCAGCCGCAGGATCGCCCGCCACAAGCGCCTCGTAGATGCGCACATGCTCGCCGACATTGATCTCGACGAGGTCGTGCAGCGGGTTGGTCATGCGGGCGTAGTGGATCGAGTGGCGGATCTGCTCGCAGACGAAGGAAATGAAGGTGTGGATGTAGCTGTTGCCGGTGGCGCGCGCGATCTCGCGGTGGAAGAGCAGGTCGGCGTCGATGCTGCCTTCTTCCCAGCGCTCCTCGCCGCCCATGCGGTCGAGCGCCGCCTTGATCGAATCGAGATGTTCTTTGCCGCGCCGCGCCGCCGCCAGCGCCGCCGACTCGGCCTCGAGGATGCAGCGCAGCTCAAACAGCCGCTCCATATTGTGCGTGTCCTTGAGCGCCTCGCGGTCGATGCGGATCGCGGCGCGCTGCTCGGGCGCCAGCACGAAGGCACCGACGCCTTGGYGCGCCTCGATCATGCCGTCGGCACGAAGCTGGGCGATCGCCTCGCGCACCACGTTGCGGCTGACGCCGAATTTTTCCGACAGCTCCTGCTCGGTCGGCAGCCGCGCGCCGGGGTTCAGTTCGCCGGATTCGATCTCGCGGCTGAGGAAGGCCGCGACCCGGTGCGGCAGCGTTTCGACGGTACCGATGGCGGCCAGTCTCTGCTTCATGGAAAAGTCTCCGTCACGGGCAACAGACAGCCGGGATTCATCAAGCCCTTAGGGTCGAGGGCGCTCTTCAGTGCCGCGACCATGCGGCGATGCGTCGGCGAAAGCCCGGCCCAGAATTCCTTTCGGCGGCTGCGGCCGATTCCGTGCTCCGCGCTGATCGAGCCGCCGAGGCCGATGGCGATTTCATAGAGCCCGGCGATGATCTCAGCGCCACGCGCACGAGCCTCGCGCTCGGCAAGTTCGAGCGGCGGCAGCACGTTGAAATGGATGTTGCCGTCGCCGGCGTGGCCGTAGGCGAGAGGAATCCAGCCGGAGTGGTCATTCGCGACGAAGCGGCGGGCTTGCTCGATCAAGGCAGGGATGCCGGAAATCTTTACCGACAGATCGGTGCGCACATGATAGCCGCGCTTCGCCTGGCCTTCGACAAGGCCCTCGCGGATCGCCCAAAAACTCCTGGCCTGCGCGGTGCTCGCGGCGAGGACCGCGTCGGTCACCAAGCCATTTTCCATGGCATCGCCGAGGAAACCGGCAAGCAAGCCGTTGAGGTCGATGGCGGCGCTGGACGACAATTCGATCAGCACATGGACTGGCGCCGAGACCGGCGCTCTCATTGCGGGGTCGACCAGCCGGGCAAGCTCGATGCATTCCGAGCCGATGATTTCGAAGGCGGAGATCAGATCCGAACAGTCGCGGCGCGCCCGATTGAAAAGCGCGACGGCCGCCTCGAACGAGGCCAGGCCGAGATAGGCTGTCTCTGTTTTGGCCGGCTTCGGAAACAGCTTGACCTCGACGCCGGTGATGATGCCCAGCGTGCCTTCCGAGCCGATGAAAAGCTGCTTGAGGTCATAGCCGCTGTTGTTCTTGCGCAGGCCGCGGATGCCGTTCCAGAGCTCGCCATCCGCCAGCACCACTTCGAGACCTAGGATCAGGTCGCGCGCCATGCCGTAGCGCAACACGTTGACGCCGCCGGCGTTGGTGGCCGCATTGCCGCCGATCTGGCAGCTGCCTTGCGCGCCGAGCGCGAGCGGGAAGAGGCAATCCCGCGCCTCGCACGCGTCCTTGATCGTCTGCAGCACGCAGCCGGCATCGGCTTGCAGCGTGAAATTCTCGGTATCGATCTGCCGGATGGAGCTGAGCCGCTCCAGGCTGACGACGACCAAGCCGCCGCCTTTGCTGTCGATGGCGCCCGACACCAGTCCGGTGTTGCCGCCCTGTGGGATCACGCCGAGCCCAAGTTCGCCGCACAAACGCATTACCGCTTGAACCTCGGCCACCGAAGCTGGCCGCAGCACGGCGAGAGCCCCGCCGCGATAGTCGCCGGCCCAGTCGCCCAGATACTTCGCCATTCCGGCCGGATCGGCGGCGATGCCGTTCTGTCCGACGGCGCTTTCCATGGCGCCAAGGATTTCCGGTGAAAGGCGTTGGAGAGTCATGAGCGTCTATGTCTGGATATTGGGTGATACATATCATCCTACAACTTACCTCAAGTCAATCGCCCCTCGTGTTCGGCGATCACGTCATCGGCTCAAGTAAGGGAGCTGACCGTGTCGGTCGGGAAGGCCGTGTCTGTTGTGCTAGGCCCTGCCTATGCGTTGTCCTGGCCGATTGCCGACCGCCAAAACCACCGCGATGGTGGCGGCAGGGGAAGCCGCCCCCGACCCGATCGATCCGGTGAGGAGAAAAGATGATTGAACTGCCTTTTGCCCGCGAAGAGTACCAGCAGCGGCTCGGAAAGATCCGCGCCGAGATGGCCAAGCGTGGTATCGAACTCCTGATCGTCAACGACGTCGCCAACCAGCATTACATCACCGGCTATGACGGCTGGTCGTTCTACACGCCTCAGGTGGTGCTTGTTCCGATCGAGGAGGTCGAGCCGGTCTGGATCGGCCGCGCCATGGATGCTGCCGGCGGCTTGCTGACGGCCTGGATGAAGCCGGAAAACGTGGTCGGCTTCCCGGAAGACCATGTTCAGCGCGCCGACCGTCATCCGATGGACTGGATCGCGGCCTGGATCGTCGCCAAGGGCTGGGGCAATCGCCATATCGGCATCGAGCTCGAAGCCTATTATTTTTCACCGAAGGCGCATGCGCGGCTCGTCGCCGGACTGCCCAAAGCGAAATGGCACGACGCCGATCTGCTCGTTAACTGGATCCGCGCGGTTAAATCGCCGCCTGAAATCGCCTATCTGCGCAAGGCGTCAAGGCTGGCCGAGGCGGCGGTCGCGCGGGCCTACGAAGTCATTGCGCCAGGTGTGCGCGAGTGCGACGCGATCGCCGCCATCCAGGCGGCGCAGATCGCCGGCAGCCCGGATTTTGCCGGCGACATCACCGCGCTGCCGCCGACGATCCTCGGCGGCGAAAACGCCTCCGCGCCGCACATCATGTGGAGCGACCGGCGGTTCGGAAAGGACGAAACGATCGCGCTCGAGCTAGCCGGCGTCTGCCGCCGCTATGCCGCCGGGCTCGCCAGGACCATGCAGCTCGGCAAGACGCCGGCGCGCGTCGCGGACACGGCAAAGGCCGTCATCGAAGGCATGGATGCTGTGCTCGATACCGTATGCCCGGGCACGACCGCTGAAGCGGTCGAAGCTGCCTGGCGCAAGGTTATAGAGCGTCACGGGCTCAAGAAGGAATCGCGCATCGGCTATTCCATCGGCGTTGCCTATCCGCCGGATTGGGGCGAGCATACGATCAGCCTGAGGCCCGGCGACAAGACGGTGCTGCAACCCGGCAATGTCGTTCATTCCATCCTGGGCATGTGGATGGACGGCTGGGGCATCGAGATCAGCGAGACCATCCTGGTGACCGAGACCGGCAACGAGACGCTGACGAAGTTCCCGCGGGATATCCATGTCAAATCCTGACCGGCCGTCTTCAGCGAGCGACACCGCTCCCGACATCGATGCCGGGATTCTCGATCGGATGATCGAGATCCGTCGCCATTTGCACCGCCACCCGGAGCTCTCGAACCGCGAAGCGGGCACGCAGCGCTATTTGCGCGAGATGCTTGCAAAGGAGGGGATCGCCGAGATTCGCGATGTGGCCGGCTACGGGCTTGCCGTCGATATCGTCGGCACCGGCCGGCCTTCGAACCGAAAGGTGGCTATCCGAGCCGATATCGACGCCTTGCCGATCGAAGAAGAGTCGGGCGTCGACTTCGCGTCGGAAAATCCGGGCGTGATGCATGCCTGCGGTCACGATGCCCATGCCGCGATGGGCTTCGCGGTCGCCGCGCATCTCAATCGCTCACCCGACAGTTTCGGCGGAACGGTCCGCCTCATCTTCCAACCTGCAGAAGAGGACGAGCCGTCTGGCGGCAAACGGGTGGTGGAGGAGGGGCTTCTCGACGATGTCGATGCCGCGATCTGCGTCCACGTCGACCCCTATACGCCATCCGGCAAGGTCGCCGTCGGCTCCGGCCCCTACACTTTGGCGTGCGATACGTTCGACGTGCTGGTCACCGGCTCGGCGGYGCATGCGGCAAAACCCTATGAGGGTATCGACGCGCTAGCTATCGCCTGCTCCATGGTGGGCGAGCTACAGAAGATCGTCTCGCGCGAGACCGATCCTTACGATCCGCTGGTCATATCGGTGACCGCCATCGACGGCGGCAACGCCTACAACGTAACCGCCGGCAAGGTTGCGTTCAAAGGCACAATACGCAGCGGCAGCGACGCCACCCGCGAGCGTGCCTGGCGCCGGCTCCGCGAGGTGCTTGAAGGAATAGCTGCAAGCCACGGCGCAAACGTAAAGATCGACATCCACCGGGGCGAACCCGGCGTTATCAACAATACCGGGATGGCGGCCCTGATCATGGCCGGCGCCAGGGCCAGCATCGGCGTAGATAATGCTCTCAACGTGCAGGGATGGAGCATTGCCGACGACTTCGGTTACTACAGCGAGAAACGCCCGTCGGTGTATTTCCGACTCGGCATCCGCAATGAGGAGGTCGGGTCGGTCTACCCGCTTCACCACGCCAGGTTCCGCGTCGACGAGGCCGCGTTAAAGAGCGGTGTCCTTACTCTGGTTTCGGCGGCAACGATGTACCTGGCCGGGCAGGAAGATCCCGGCGCTTAGCGTTTCGCCGGCGCCGGTGTCGGATCAGCCGGTCAAAGATACTGCGCGACCTTCTTGCCGACGGTCAGGAAGCGCAACGGGTCGACTGCTTCGCCGTCGTGACGCACTTCGTAGTGAAGGTGCGGGCCGGTCGAG
>NZ_MDDT01000043.1:0-96815 GCF_001854815.1 Mesorhizobium sp. LCM 4576 | reverse complement strand
CCGGAGGCGTACTGTCCTTGCGCCTCGGACGCTAGAGAACGCCAACAAGGTCTCGTGCGATCCTCAATTGGTCCCGCCTAGATGGAGAACTATGGAAAGGGGTCCTGAGTGATTCCTCCATCGTCAGGAGGATTCCGATTTTGCCAATCCTGTCTGGCTGCGTGCAGCGCCTGTCCTTTGCCATTGAAGGTGCCTATGAAGCCTTTCGGGCCAATCAAGCGATATGGACCACGTTTTCRACCTTTCTTGCACTCAATTGTGTAGCCATTGGGCAAACCCATCACGAAATGAGGCTCCCATTTTCCTGGATCAGTGTTGGGCAACGCAATCGCTCCGGAAATAACTGCTGCCTTTCCGCTATTCCGCTAAACGATTAAGATCTCTGCAACATCGCCCATCGATGTCGCTTCGTCTGGTTTTCTTCACGGTCAGTGTCTTTCCGCCACCGTAAAAGCCAAGGACAAATTGACCCGCGTTTTCGCCTCATATCTTGGCTGTTTTCCGAAGACCGCACAGGCGAGCGCGACGCCGTCTGTCTGGAAGGCCGACCAGTATCGCCGTGGCGCGATGAACGAAACCTTCACCTCCAGCTTGCTACCCCTGCGAGCAGACGCGCCCCGGCGAACGGTGAAAGGCATCCAGATGGCAGACTTCCCTAACTTGAAGGTGAAGTATCCCGACCTGATTCCGGCCGGGATGGATTTCGGGTGCGGGCCTGGATGGGAACAGGTCCTGGACAAGTACTTCGGCGAGGTGTCTGGGGCCCTCCCCGCGGGGACACGCCTTCGCCTGGAAAGGGTCCACCAGAAGCATGGAAGCCTAAGAGTTGACGCGATGGCCGATGGAGCCGTGGAACAGTCCGTTCAACTCGCGCTAGACAAGGCCGAGATCCTCGCAGACTCGCGTTCCTATCGATACTGCGAGACCTGCGGCAAGCCGGGCGGCCTTCGAGACAAGCATTGGCTTTACGTTGCGTGTGAAGCCCACGCCGACGGGGCGCCCCCTCTCCCGCCAGACGAAGGCGGGATTAGACTCTACGACGTTGCCTACGAGTATGATGAAAGTCTGGACGACCTGGTGGTTGTCACACGGGCGGGTGAAACGACCGACTAGGGTGAGGCGTTATCCTCTGCCTCAGAACGCGAGCCTGACTTCACTCTCCGCGGCTCGCTGACGGTAGAATTCCCCGGCGGAATGGTTGTCGATTTGAGCATTTGGATGCTCTGACGGAGCCAGGCGGTCGAGGCCATCCGGCGTGAAGATGCCGCCGACCTGAACAGCAGCGTRGCCAGGATCATCGACCTGCAGAACCCAATCACGCGAAGGCAGCCGACCTGCCGCTACAAGCGGGTCGCCCCAGCCGCGCCAGCCATCGAAGCCGRCAGTGAGCTTCAGCCCGTTAAGTTCCGGACGAGGAAGCGGCAGCAGGCTGGCAAGCTCCTTTGCGGCTTCCAGGTTCATGTTCGCAGCGAAGACTGCGTACTGAGCTTCGCCTGTTCGGATCGTGAGGCGAGCCGCCCGGTATTCGGCGCCTTTGCTGTCGAGCGGCAAGGGGAAGACCATGCTTTCGAGGACAGCGAATCCTTTCCGCCCTAGCTGGAAAAGATCGTGCTTTATGGGGAACGGTTCTGCGGAATCTTCAAACTCCAGTTTCCGCATGAGCTTGCGTTCGCCGTGCTCCTTGATGACCAACCTGCTCAACCCGAAGGTCGCGGTGCTCTATCTGTCGCTGCTGCCGCAGTTGCTGGTCGTGCAGCGCTGGATGATGGGCACGGTGCTGACGGCGCTGGCGCTCAAGATGGCGACCGAGGCGCAGAGATAGGGCATGTTCTGTCGCAGCTTTTGGTGCTTGGCAGGCGGTCACCGCGATGATGGCGTTGACGGTGAGGCTGATCGAGATTGGCCGGAAGCAAGAATCGAACGCCGCAGGTGCACGAACTTAGCCTCCGGGCGCGTGAGGCACGTCGGCAAGACTGCGAACAGGCAGTTTCTTTGGGAAATCGCCGCCTAGACGCGGCGCGGAGCGGCGGTCGAGATGGCCCCCGCGTTCCTAGGCCGGAGCCTTCTTGCCCTCCCAGACCAGATCCGGCGGCTTGTTGCCCTGCCAGTAGTAGATCGGCCGTGAGATTCTCGATCGGCAGGAGCAGCATGGATGGGGTGCGCGAGTCATTGACCAGCTGGCCGCCGATCTCCATGGCGAGTTCCCAGACGTTAAAGGGTTTTCTCCTAGAAACCTGAAATATATGAGGAAATTCGCCGCAGAATGGCCAAGCCTCGCAATTGTGCAACAGGTCGTTGCACAATTGCCGTGGGGCCAAAATGTCGAACTCCTTGAAGCCRCGACGGAAGTCGACCGGACGGGTCGCCATGTAGATCTTCAGATCGGCGCCCGGTGCAATCATCGCGAGGTCCGCACCGCACGGATCACCTGCGGCAGGTGCTCGAGGTCAATCGCCGTTCGGATCACTATGTCGTCGATCACGATCTCCACCTTCGCCGGCGTCGATTTCGATGRCCTCATCGTCCGCTGCAGCGCCGATGGTTCGTCCACCATCAACGGCGCGAACATAGGCGCCATGCTTTCCGGCAGCGCCAGTCGTCCCTGACGAAGACGACGCCGCCAATCGTAAACCTGCCAGCGGGTCGCGCCATGCTTGCGTGCGATCGCCGCCACCTGCACTCCCGGCATCAAGCTCTCGGCCGCAATCCGGGCTTTATCGGCCTCCGCGAACCCGCCGTCCCGTCGGACCTTCCAGAACCTCGACACGGCCTGCATAGCCAGTTGTCGGGACGTCCAAATGGACGTCCATTTTGCCGTCTTCTCCCACTGGACCCTCCGTCTCTCGCGATCAGAAGGATTCTTGGCACATTCACCTCATGCGCCGCACGAGGGGAGCGGCGTGGCGCTTACCAATGTCGAGGTCGCGATCACGAATAATATAAGTGCCTCGTGTATCGTTGGCATCGCAATCCGGCGCTTCAATGTCCGACGACCGGCGAAAAAGCTTGATGCTGCKATCTTCTGGAAGATGGCCATCAGGGAGCCGAGGGGACGACCTTGGTTGCCCTGTCGCTTCGAAAGATCGAAACCCTCCTTGAGGTACTCGCGCAGCTTCTCATAAWTCGCCGCTCCTCGTGTCGCGCCGAACCGTACGGCAATATCGGGGACCGCGGAACGCCTCGTACTGGTCGACCGGTTCATCCGCTTTGTTGTCGGCCTTCAGACATGGACGTCTTCAACCGGACACGTTTGAACGCCCCGGCGGATTGTCTCATAAGAAACCACGATCCCGCGCTCCAACAGCATTTCTCCGACCAGACGCAGGCTGAAGGGGCCGGGAAACGATGGCGCTTGTAGCTGACAGTCACGGTGTTCATGCCGGTCGTCGATGCCGCAAACCCGTCGATTCTGCGAGAAGTCCTAAGCTGGCGTCTGATGAGGACAGCGTAGCAAGTCCCACGATCCGGATCAGGGCCGCTTGATCACAACCCGTATTGTCGGGCGCGTAGCCGACGTGGCGCGTCGTCAGGCGTGCCGTCAAAGACCTTGGCACGCGCCTTGCGCACTAGCCTTGCTTAAGTGGAAACAAAACCACGAGTTCGCGCCGAGCCGCATGGAAGGAGAAGTCGCATGTCCGGTATTGCGGGCGCGTTTGTGTTGCCTTCAAGTCATTCACAGGAGACGGTTTTTAATCGGCTCAAGCACATGGTTCCGAAGCTTGACAATCGTGGACAAGCTGGGTTCGGTCTTGCAGCGTTCATGCATGCAAAAGGAATTCGATATATAAGGTCGTGTCGGCCACCACGCGAATTGGAAACCATCGATTGTGATGGGCAGGACGCGAATTTCAGGCCTCATGTAGCGATTGCACATATTCGCAATCCATCTTCCCAAGAAAACGGTGGCAACGTCGCCCAGCCTGTTGATAACCGTAAAGCCGGCTGCCGCCATTTGGCCCTTTCGTCGAATGGGGCTTTAGTCAACTCTGATGAACTTCGGAAAGAATTGCTCGCGGGAGGGCATAGCTTCGACGGCACAACGGATGCAGAGCTTCTGCTCAATTTTATTGAGCACATTTRCCAAAGAGCTTTTTGGCAGCATGCTCTCCCGGTCAATTACGAAAGTGTATTTCGTGATATCGATGACCGGATTGATGGAGCCGTCAGTGCACTTGTGTTGGATGGCGAAGGAAATCTGATTGCTTTCCGCAATAGTAGTGGTTTACGTCCCTTGGAATTTATGCGAACCGAAGATGGCTCTATACTTTTTGCTTCTGAAAATTCAGCTTTTGCCGGACTGCAAGGCAAAACGGAGGAAATTGCGCCAGGTCACATCAAGTATTTGGACGGAAAAACAGGAGAATGCATTGACAGTTGCGTGGGCCATGCCCGACATAACCCTAAGCTTTGCGTCTACGAAACGCTTTACATCGGAAATCTCGAAACGTCGATACGAGGCCAATCTCACCTGGCCACGCGGCACAATATAGGCGTGACTCTGGGTGGAACTATTTCGCCGAAAGTGGCAGCAGAGATGGGCTCTGCCCCTATTGTCGTTTCCTCCATGCCGCATACCGGGAGCCCGTACGCCGACGGCTTGTTCGCATCTCTGGCCGAGAAACACGGTGCTTTCGTCCAGCGACGAGAAGTAATCGCAACACAACTTCAGCAGCGGACGCTTATAGGTATCGTTGGCACTCGCAACTCGGTTATCGCGCAGAAATACTGTGTCGCCGCAGAGAGCGATGTTAGGGACAGAGTTATCATGATGGTGGACGAAGCACTAATTCGGGGAGATACAAGCCGGGCTGTAACGGAAATGCTCCATGCTGCCGGAGCGAAGGCTGTGCATTGGGCGATCGGTTCGCCACCTATCGTCGCGCCGAATTACTATGGCATGGGCATCGAGACGATAGACGAACTGGCCTTCTGGAAGGTATGGAAAACACTGCCACCCAAAAAGCGGATAGAAAGCCTTGGCTTTCATAAGATCGAACCGCAAACCCTAAGGGTGATCGAAAGCAAAATTGCCCTATCAATTAACGCTGCGTCCATCACCTTTCTGCCCTTTCACGCTTTGATACCGTTGCTGCCGGGAGGGTCCGATGCGATTGATCTATCTCCGTTTACGTTCGACATGCCAACTCCAGCGGGGAAAAAACGCGCGAACGAGAATTTGAATAGATCGATCACCAATCTCGCCTTTACCGAACTATGCTTGCCTGAGGTCACATCATGAACCCTACTCTTGTATTCGATTGGAACGGCACCCTGCTTGACGATGCCGAGGCATTTCTACAAACAACCAACGCTATTCTGAGGCGCTTTGGTCGCGCTGCCATCGATATGCATACTCTTCGGGAACAGTGCGAGGTTCCACTTTCCGTCCTTTACCGCAATCTTGGAATGTCGGAAAGCGAGGTCGCAGAAGTGGAAAACGATGACAGCGCTTTTTTTCACGACATGTACGAACCGTTGGCGAGCAAAGCTGATCTACGCGAAGGCGCGCGCCACATTTTGGAAACGGCGCGTCAACAAGCCGTCTCAACCATCATTCTCAGCAACCATATAGTCGAGCCCCTTCGTACCCAACTGCGAAGGCTCCGAATCGACGATTGTGTCACCGAGGTTCTGGCATTTGAAAGCCGCGCCACTCAATATAAATCCATGAGTAAGGGCGACCGGCTTGGCGTCTACATGCAAACAAACAATCTGAGTGCCGAGTCGACCTTCATCATTGGCGACATGCCTATCGAAACTGATATTGCGCGCAAGCTCGGGCTGATCAGTATATCTATTACAGGCGGATTTGTTTCCGAGTCGCGTTTGCAGGCGGCGCAGCCAGACTACATCATCCATGACCATCATAAGCTGCTGCCCATTCTGAAAAAGTACGGCTTCTTTCAGAATGCGTAATCAGGTGTGCAATAGACCTGACTGGAAATCCGGCATCAACACCAACGCCTACGACACGGGGCAAAAGATCGGCCTGCTTGGCGCAGGACGCATGGGAACTGGTATGGATCAGTCTTTTACGTCCCGGTACCGAACTGCATATCAAAGCCCGCGCAATGCGCTGTCGCGGATGAACTTGACCGCGCGGAACGCGAACACAATCCCAGGGCCGATCGTGATGCCCGCGCCGGGATAGACTCCTCGCATGACTGAAGTCGCATCATTACCGCACGCGTACAGCCYATCGATCGGCTTTCCCCACTGGTCGAGCACCCGGCTATAGGTGTCTGTCGCTAGACCGGTAGCCGTTCCCAAGGTGGCTGGAACGATCCGCAAGGCAACGAAAGGACGGGTCTTGATTTGACCGAGGTTTGAATTCGGCTTGCCGACGGAAGGATCGCCGAGCGTCCGGTTGAACGCGGATTCACCTCGCTGGAAATACGGGTCGATGCCCGTCCGGGCATGCTCGTTATGCTCCTGAACCGTCTGTGCGAGCGCCTGGGGATCGAGGCCGATCTTCACGGCCAGGGCCGCGAGGGTATCCGCCACCTGGATGTACCCGGAACGCTCGTAGGATTTCGTGCTGAGGGTCCACGGCCACGGAAGAAGTTGGCCCATACCGCGCTTCTTGAGAAATTCATGATCGCAGATGAAGTAAAAGCGCTCATCCGTCGGGTAGCCGTTCTCGAACATCGCGATGCAGATGTCGTGATACGAGTTCGACTCGTTGACGAAACGCCGTGCGTCCGGGCCGACGGCAATCACGCCAGGGCGGCCGCGGTCCAGCCAGCCGTAAGGAACCGTCTGCATTCGTCCGCCTTTTTCGCGCAGCAGCGACACGGGTGTCCAGAAGCCGGCACTCGCGACCTCGTTGTCGATCTTGCCGCCCGCTTGCAATCCAATCTTGATACCGTCGCCCGTAGCGTCCGCATGGGCCAGGCTCTGGTCATGCTGGTGATCGCCGCTGAGAGCGGTGCGAAGTCCGGCATCTTGAGGGAACCCCCCGGTAGCGAGCACGACGCCGCGAGTTGCCCGGACGCGCATGTACCTGCCGTCCTTGCGGATGACCGCCCCAACCACCTTGCCCTGATCTATGACCAGTCCGGTGACAGGCGCGCTGGTCCAGATATCCACCTGCAGCTGTCTCAGGCTCTTGATGAATCTCGCAATCAATGCGTTTCCGYCACTGAACTCGGTGCCGCGCCTGTAGCGCATCCGGTCGCCGATGTAGCGCCCCAGGCGCTTCAGCACATGTTTCATCGAATCCCTCGACTTGAAGGGATTGAGGAATCTTCCGACCTCGCCGGAAGAGATCATCATRCCGCCGAGAACCACGCGGATAGGATCGCCGACCAGATCAAAGTCTCTGCCCAGCAGGCGACCGTCGTACGGAGCGGGACTCAATGCGCGGCCCAAGTTTACACCGCCGGGCCGGCTTGAATGGTAATCGGGAGCCGTCGCGAGCGTGAATTTCACCTCGGAATCCTTTTGGATCTCGATGAGTGCCTCGGGTCCGTCCGCCAGATAGRCTTCGACGAAGTCCTCCCGRTAATAATTCCCGAGTTCTCCCTTCAGATACGTGCGCGCATTGTCGATGCTGTCTTCGACCTTCGCGGCCAAGGCCTGCGGCGAGCAGGGTATCCATATCATTCCGTTCGACAGGGCGGTCGTGCCGCCGAGCTTTGGGGATTTTTCGGTCACCAGGACGCGCAGTCCCGACTGGGAAGCATAAAGGGCCGCGGACAGGCCCGCCGCGCCGCTTCCGATCGCGATCACGTCRTAGACCGCGTGCCAGTTTGCGGAGCCCGCCTGCTTACGCACGGGTGGGGTTACAGTGTCGGCCATGGGTTCCTCGGGAGTCGTACTTAGGATTTGTTGCGGTCCAGGGGGACGGCCTTGAAGGCTTCGGCAGCCGATTTCACGGCTCGCTCGATTGGAATGCGCTCGATCGAGGACGCGCCGACAAAGCCGATGCAATCGGTGGACCTGTAGACTTCTTCGGTATCCTGCGGCTCGGCTATCGCGCCGCCATGGGCGAGAAGGATGACGTCGCCGCGGACAGTGCGCGCCGCGTTATTGATCCGGTTGATCCGTTCGATCGCCTCGCCGATCGCCTGATCCTCGTCATGGCCGACAAGTCCACCACGTGTGGCACCGACATGAGGAACGATGCAGTCCGCGCCTGCTTTGGCCATGTCCGCCGCGTCGTTCGCTGAGGCGACATAGGCCATTGAGAAAATGCCCTTCTTCCRCGCCGTGGCGATCATCTCGACTTCGCGCTCGAAACCAAGGCCTACGCGACCACGGCGGTCGCGCCACTTATCGCCCATCGTGGAGATCGTCGGATAGTTGATCACGCCCGAGTAGCCAGCGGCCCAAAACTTGTCGAGAAGCCTGTCGAGATCGAGCCGGACGGGGTCCCACGCTTCAACGCCGCCAATGACCGGAACATCGGAGACGACATTGCGGATCTCGTCGGCCATTTCAATGGTGCGCGCGTTCGAATCCCCAATCCGGCTGGTCGGCAGGCCCATGAGCCGCGAGAGGCCCGTGCTGTAGACGACAAGCATGTCCGCAYCGCCAAGCGYGGCACATTTGGCGACAAGGCCGCAGCTACTACCGGCAGCCAGAATCGCGGCGCCTTTTACGGACTGCTCAGCGATCCGGTCCAGGATTTCGTTGCGGTCAAACATTCTCATCGGCGGTCTCTGTATCGATGTGGTCAAGTACCCATTCGACCGCGGCACTTGCGAATTCGGGATCGTTGATGTGGCAATTGAGTTCGCGGACGGGGATGGTGCCGGGAAGCGCGGCGCGCAGGCCTGAGAGCCATGCGCGGTTCGCCTCGGGATCGTGAAACGGCCCGCCTTTGCGGTCGTAATCCGACACGCCTTTCGAGGGCCACAGGACCTGAGTTGGCCCTCTGGACTGAGAAAGCTTTTGCGCGGTCAGATGGCCGATCGCGCTCGTTTCCTCAGGGGTCGTGCGCATCAGGGTCGTGTAGGGCGTATGAGCGTACAGCTCCCGCTCAGCGAACCGAGACGGCACTGAGGAGCGAATGCCGAAGTTCACCATGTCGACGGCACCAGGAGCGATCAATTGCGGAATTCCACGACGTCCGGCCGCGGTCAGCCGATCGGGCCCGGCGCTGGCGGTGCCGCCAAGCAGTTCGTCAGCGAGCTCGGTCGTGGTGAGATCAATCACGGCATCGAATTCATCCGCGTCGACGAGCGATTCCATCTTTCGCCCGCCAGCGCCGTTCGCGGGGAAAACGATGGACTCGATCTGCTTCTCGCCGAGAAGCCGGACGCAAGCGTTTACCGCGGGGGTTGTGACGCCAAACGACGTGATGGCTACCATTCTTTGCCGCGATATCGCCCTGGGAATGTAGCGCATGGCGGTGATCGCATGCGCGGCGTTTACAAGAACCCGTGACGTGAACCCGTTTACGCCGAAGAGATCGACCAGCGTGGGATAGAGCAGGATATCCGACCTCCCTGCCAGTTCGGCAAGCAGGGCGGGGCGTGCGCTTGAAACCAGCAGCTTGGGAAAGCCGTAAGGCAGGTCGGCGATGACTTCACCGAATACGCCACTCCCTTTACCGCCGGCGATGCCGATCACGGCGGAGACCTTGCCTGCTTCGAAAAGTTCGTTCACGGACTTGCGCGCCTTGCCCGCTATTTCCGCAAGCAGGGCTGCAGGATCGATCGACCGGGAATTTCCGTCGTTTGAGGTCCCCACATCGACGAAGACAACACTGCGTCCGGTGCCGCTGACGATGTCGGCCACGAAGTGTGCCTCAGCCTGTTTCGTGTCCATCGTCGCGACAATGGCCACTGCGTCTTTGGTGGCTATCTCTACGCTCACGACGTTTCGTACCTTCGCGCAGGAGATGGAGCGAACGTCGCGCATTGAATTCCCATGTCATCGCCCTCCGCGGCACCGCTCTTGCTTTGTTGGCCAGGACTATTAAACGCTTGGGGCGGGCCGGATAATCGGCCGCCGAAGGAGAGATGGGTAAAATTGGGTAGGTGGGTGATCGTAGACCGGCCGATCTGGACCGAGCGTGCCCCGAGCGACGATGACACCTATGTGTTCGCTCCAGGCCTTCGCGCCTTGCCGGCCGGGTTTCCCCTTGTGATGGCGACGCTTCCAGTTTGCGACTGGAATGGCGAGTTACTGCGCAGCCTCGACCAGATCGAGCCCGTTGCAGGCGCTCGTTGCTACGCAACGATCTTTATGATCGACCCGTTCACGCTTTGGGAGGACGTCGCGGACGCCCTCGCGGACAAAGGTTTCCGCGGCGTCGTGAACTTTCCGCCAGCCGCTCTTATCGAAACCAGATCGGAGGCGGGTGCCGAAGATCATCCGAATTCAGTTGAGCTGGAGCGCATGAGATGGTTCGCGGAGAATGGCTTGGACTTGGCCCTGACATCGACCAATCGAGACGCAGCCGCGGCAGGCAATCTGTTCCCCAACACGCCGGAGGCCATTCTCCATATTTCGGCGGCGGCCCTTGCATGTCCGATAGCGCCGATCACGTCGCTCGTATATTCGGATGAAACGGCGAGCGAGCTGCCGGTGTGGTCTCTGYCGGCGCCTCCGCTCGCGAAATCCGAGACGTCATTCTAGGATGCGGTGCTTTTTGATCTTGTTGTATAGGGTTTTTCGGGTGATGCCGAGCGCGGCGGCAGCTTTGCCTCGGTGAAGCTTGTTGCGGCGCAACGCGTCGATGACCCATTCTCGCTCCGAAAGGGTCGTGGTTCCTTTGGTTGCCGGTTTGGCTCCAAGAAGCGGGAGCACCCGTTCCGCCGTTATCGATGTATTTGCGGGCAGGGTGGCCAGCTGTTCGACGACGTGGCGTAGCTCCCTGACATTGCCTGGCCACGCATGGCTGGCCAGCGCCAAAAATGCAGAGTTTTCGATCGTCAGCGCATTTGCCTCCGCGTCGCCCTTGGTCTCCACTGTGAAATGGTGGATGAGCGCTGGAAGGTCTTCCAGCCGGTCCCGCAGGGGAGGAAGCATAATTTCCAGCCCGGTGAAGACACTGCTCAAGCGCGGCGWCAGCGACAGCGCTTCCAGGCCCGCTCCGGCAGACACTGTGCATGTGGCGATGATCTTTGCTTCAGATCGCGTCGCAGCCGCGCCGTTGACAGCGGTGAAGGTGCCACGCTCCAAGTAATCGGCAAGCTGTTCCTGGCCGTCTTCAGACAACGTGTTCAGGTGAAGAATGACCAAGGAGGTATCCGTAGACATCTCCAGCAGTGACAACCGGCGCCGTGCGTCCYTTTCAGCTTCCATGCCGAAGAGCGCCATCTCATTCTGAATGCCGGGCGCCTTGCGGCAGGGGAAGGTGACAGGCTTACGGTGCTTTCTCGCGCCGAAGGCATGCACGAGGCTTGCGACGCGACGCTTCCCCGTGCCCGGCTCGCCGACGATCAGGACCGGGTTCGTGCCGGTTGAAAGACGCTTTGCCGCGTCTAGGGCCTGATTCATCGACGCCGACCGGGCGATCACGCCATGACGGTAGCCGTTCAGCTGGAGCTGCCGTTCCAGCAGGTCGACCTTTTCCCGCAGGACATTGATGGCCTTGAACCCCGAGGTCATCTCCAGAACCGACATTTCGAGCGGCACCCGGTCGAGGGAAGAACCGCCAATGAACCCCTGCGTTCCGGTCTCGCGGCAGACGTCCATCAACTCCTGTGGCTTCGTGATCGGGCCGCCTCCGAGGAGACAGAGGACATTCCTGTTGATGGCGTGCGCTGCCCGCGCGATGTCGCCCGTTCGCGCGGCGAGTTCCGCGAGGCCGATGGACGACGACGACACCGCCGTTTCAGCAGGGTTGAGATTGAAATTCATACAGATGGCTGCGACGCCCGCTTCAACCATACGGCGGGCCTCAGCCTGTGTGYGGGTATAGGCGATCGTCATCAGGCCGCGCTGCGCCRCCTTGACGAGCAGTTCGACTTCGCGTGCRTATCCGAGACCGCATCCTTCGAGGATGGACCTTCGCGCCTCGTCCACATGGATCACTGACGGAAAATTCGTGACACCTGCAAACCCCCACCGGGTGACGTTGTCGAGGAACCGATCAAGCTCGAGGCGGGGATCGAATGTACAAGCTCCGAAAAACACAGGGAGTTTCGTGCTCCTAAGGATCTCGGAGCGGGCGAAACCAGACACGAATTCGTTGCTGCTGCGGATCGGAAAGATTGATGCCGGCGACGAACCGCCCATCGCACGGAACCGGCCGGCGTTGAGCGCCAGCACGAAGTCCGCCCCCGCGCGTTCGGCCGCCCGCGCTGTCATGCCAGAGCCGATCGCTGCTCCCAGGATAAATGACCGCGAGTTACCGAGGATTTCCCGTAAGTCCGTTATCTCAGCGTTTCCCGTTGGAATGCTGATATCCTAGCACGTTTGCGGATCGAACGTTCAATTCCACGTCCTGGGTGCCTCGAGCCTCGTCAGGRCCCTCCCTTCGGCGTCGAAGAGGTGACAGTCGCCAGCGGACACGGCAAGCGACACCCGCCCGGCCTTCCCGACGTGAAAGTGGTCGTTGGGCGCCCGGGCAACGACATGGTCGCCGAGAGCGGTCCCGTAAAGGTATGTCGCGCTTCCGAGATGCTCGACAAAGTCGACGTCGATGTCGACTACCAGTTCTCTCGGCATRCCGGCCGGCGCCACGAAATCGTCTGGACGGATGCCAAGTGTCAGGGGGCGCCCACCTTTCGACGATGTCGTCTGTATCGGTAGCCAATAAGACATTTTATCACTCAAGATAATCTCGGTACGTTCCCGGTCGGAGCTTTTTTCGTTGCAGGGCAGGAAGTTCATCCGTGGCGATCCTATAAAGCCTGCGACGAATTTTGATATCGGCCGGTGGTAGAGATCGTGCGGCGACCCGACCTGCTCTATGCGACCGTCTTTCAGGACCACGATCTTGTCGGCCATCGTCATCGCCTCGACCTGATCATGGGTCACATAAATCATGGTGTTGCCAAGTTGCTTGTGAAGCTTGGCGATCTGCACGCGCATCTGGACGCGCAGCTCGGTATCCAGATTGGACAGCGGCTCGTCGAACAGGAACACCTTCGGCTCCCGGACGATCGCCCTACCGATCGCCACGCGCTGACGTTGTCCGCCAGACAGCTGCCTTGGCTTACGGTCGAGGAGGTGCTCGATCTGGAGCAGGGCGGCGGCGGCTTGGACGCGACTGGCGATTTCGTCCTTCTTCATCTTGGCCATCTTCAGCGGGAACGCCAGGTTCTTGCGGACGGATAGATGCGGGTAAAGGGCGTAGGACTGAAACACCATCCCAAGATTGCGGTCGGCGGCGTCAAGCCTGTTGACGACCTTGTCGTCGATTCTGAGCGTTCCGCCAGTGATCTTTTCCAGGCCGCCGATCATACGAAGCAATGTCGACTTGCCGGACCCGGAGGGGCCTACAAAGACCACGAACTCGCCATGCTGGATGTCGAGATCAATATCGCGCAGAATCTCAAGATCACCATAAGCCTTCCGGATCCCTTCGAGGCGAACCTCAGCCATGTTTTCCTCCCACTATGCCATCGCCTCAACGCTTCAAAGGTATCTGTTTCAGGCTCGATACGGTGAAATCCGGCGCAAGCAGCGACGGATCGTCGACCGGCGGAACTCCCGTGGTCACCAGGACGGAGCATAGCCCTGCGCGTTTCCCAGCCTGGATATCCGTGGGTATCTGATCACCGATCATCAGCGTCGAGGATCGATCCGTGCCGAGGCGCAACAAGGCAGCTTCGATCATGTGCACTTCCGGCTTTCCCACGATGATGGGTTTCACCCGTGCGGCAGCCGAGACTGCGGTCAGACATGCACCTGCCCCGGGCTCGAAACCGGTCGGAGTCGGAAGCAGGAGATCCGGATTGGTTCCAATCAGGACCGCGCCTTTGAGAATGGCGTCCACGGCAATTGTGAGCTTCTCGTGCGTGATGTCCCGATCGAGCCCCATGACCACGACAGACGGTTGCTCGTCGGTAATCTGGAGCTCCGCATCGGCGATCGCCTTCTTCAGGGAAGGCGCTCCGATGACATAGGTCCGCGTCCCCGCTGGATAGGTTTGCCGGATTAGGTTTGCGGCGGTAGCCGCGGACGTGACGACGTTCTCTTCCCCCACATCCAGGCCAAAGCCGCGCAGCTTCGAGACAGCGTCTCCGGCTGTGTGGGTTGAATTGTTGGTGACGAAGCACAACGGGATGCGCTCCGCCTGCCAGGCCTTAAATGCCCCGACAGCATCCTGGATGGCATTCTTGCCACGATAGACGACGCCGTCGAGGTCGGAGACAATCCCCGTAATGCGCGGCCAGACAAGCGTTGAATCTTTGTCAGCCATTCATCAACATCCCGCCGTTCACATGAACGATCTGGCCGGTGATGTAAGTGGCCGCAGGGGTAGCAAGGAAGACCRCAAGGCCGGCGACGTCTTCAGGCGATCCGACGCGGCCCAGCGGAATGCGGCCCGCATGCCTTGCTTCGGTTTCTTCCTTCGGGCGGTCATGCATGGGCGTGTCGATGATGCCTGGAGCGACTCCATTCACGTTGATGCCCAGTGGCGCGCATTCGTAGGCGAGAAGCTTGGTGAGATCGTGAACGGTGGCCTTGGAGAAGCAGTAGTCCGCCCCGCCCGCCTGATAGTTGAACACGGCGCCCTGCGACGACAGGGATGATCCGATGTTGATGATGCGGCCGCCGCCGTTGCGGAGGAAGYGCTGGACGACCGACTTGGAGCAGAGGAGCACCGCATCAGAGTTGATCCTCATCGTTCGGTCGATCTTGGTCTTGTCGCCTGAGAGAAGCGACTCCGCCGATTTAATCCCGGCGTTGTTGACGAGGACATCGAGGCGTCCGAAGCGTTCGGCGACAGCGTCGAGCACGCGCGCGATGTCCTGCTCGCTCGTCACGTCCATGGCAAGCGTGACCGGTTTGCCGTTGGCTTCAAGCGGGCCGTAGGTCCGGGTGAGCGCCTCACTGCTAGCATCGGTTGCGACGACATTGGCGCCACACGCCATAAAAGCGTTGACGATCGCGGCGCCGATACCACCGCCAGCGCCGGTCACGAGAACCGTCTTGCCGGACATCGTGAAAAGAGGGGATGTCATTGTATCTCCAGTAWTGTTCTGTGGTTCAGGAATTCATCGACAGCGGCGGCGGTCGGCATCGACGGCTGTGCGCCTCTTTTGGTCACGCAGAGCGCCGCAATGGCCATCGCCTGGCGGACAGCTTCGCGGACGGGCACATTCCTGGCGAGCGCTGCCGCGAATCCACCGTTGAAGGCATCGCCTGCCGCCGTGGCGTCGACCACGACCACAGGGAACGAAGGAAGGAGGAAGCTTTCCTCGCCGTTCGAATAGAACGCGCCGCGCTCTCCAAGGGTGATGAGGGCTGCCTTGGCTCCCAGTTCGAGTAGAATTTTCGCAGCTCGGGCAGCGCTCTGTGGATCGACGACTTCCACCCCTGTGAGTTCGAAGGTCTCCGACTCGTTGGGGGTGACGAAATCGACCTGCGACCAGGCCTCGCGAGAAAGCCCGGTGCGCACCGGGGCCGGATTGAAGATAAGGCGAAAGCCGAGCCTGGGCTTGAGCGCGAAAAGCCGCTCCAGCGCATCCACTGGCAGGCCCATTTCCGCGACCACGATGGACCCGGGTTCTATGTGATGAGCTACTTCGTCGATCACGGACGCGGTGACATTTGCGTTCGCGCCGGGATCGATGACGATCATGTTGCCACCRTCGTCGCCGACCATGACGAGCGCTGTCCCCGAGGCCTCGCCCGACGCGATCTGAACCGCCTCGGTCAGGACCCCGGCATCTGTCAGGGAGCGCATCAAGATGTCTCCCGCCTCATCATCGCCGAGACGCGTGAAGAACTTTGGYCGCATGCCAAGCTTCGCCGCGGCTACTGCTTGGTTGRCACCTTTGCCTCCCGGATGACGGACAAGAGAGCCGATCAAGCTTTCACCCGGTGTCGGTAGCCGTTCCACGTTGAAGCATAGGTCGAGGTTCGTCGTTCCAAAGAAGATTAGTGTGGCAGGGTTCACTTGACCGCTCCGAAGGTCAGCCCGCGCTCGAGATGGCGCTGCCCTATGACGATTAGGATAACCGGCACGATCATAGTAACGACCAGTCCCGCGGCCATGACGGGATAGAATTGGACACCAGGATTGAGGAGTTTCAGCAGCGCGACGGTGACWGGTGCCTTGGTTGAGCTCAGCATCAGTCCGAGCGCGAAGTTGTGCCAGGCAAGGAGGAACACCAGCAGGGACGCACCGATGAGACCGGGGTTCAGCAGCGGAAGAACGATGTGCAAGACCACACGAAACGGCTTGGCACCATCAATCGCGGCAGCTTCTTCGATGTCTTTTGGTATGTCCTCGACATAGGAGCGTGTTAGCCAAACGATCATCGGCAGTGTCACGACCTGATAGACCCAGATCATGCCGATATAGGTGTCATACAGCCCCAGGGATTGAAACAAGCTGAAGAGCGGGATCACGACCAAGAGAACAGGGGCGAAGCGGAATCCCAAGATGAAGAATGCGATGTCTTCCTTGTAAGGGATGTCGCGCCTGGCCAGCACGTAGCCAGCGGGAACGCCAGCGGTCAGAGAAACCACTACCGCGCCAAGTGCTATGATGACGCTGTTTATCACGGGTTTGAGGAAGTCGACCTTGATGGTCCCGTAGCTCGTAGCGCCGGCCTGGGCCGTATCGAAGAGGACCCGGAAATTCTCAAGGGTGGGCGTGAATACGAATCTGGGTGGCCAGGCCATGACTTCGCTCTGCTGCTTCAAAGCCATCATGACGATCCACACCAGCGGAAATGCGAGCACAGCGACGYAGATCAGGACTAGCACGTTGAGGACGATCCTGGTCGTGTATGAGCGCGTGAAATCCATCTGCCAGGCTCCTATCGCACGCGGCGGCGAACCGCCTGCCAGAGCTTTACGGAAAGGAATGCGCCGATCAGAACGATGAGCCAATTGACGACCATCATGGCCGCGCCGCGGCCAAATGTAAGGTTCTGAAAAGCCATGATGTAAGCTTGCAYGGACAGCGCCGAGGTCGAATTTCCCGGACCGCCCTGCGTGGTTCCAAAAATGATGTCAAATTGGTTTAGGGACTCGATGAGCCGAAAGATCGCGGCGATCAGGATGTAGGGCGCGACYAGCGGCAGCTCGATGTTGACGAAGGTGGCCCAGGCTTTCGCGCCGTTTATGCGGGCAGCCTCGCGGATGTCATCCGTGATGCCTTGGAGACCGGCGAAGATGATAAGGGTGAAGAACGGGGTGTAGGTCCAGACGTCGATCAAAATCACCGAAAGCAGTGCGGTTTGGGAATCTGAAATCCAGGCAAATGGCGGCAGCCCAATCAGGGACAAGAGATAGTTCATGATGCCGCTCTGCGGGTTCATCATCGTCGTCCACATCAGCGCGACGCTCATCGGCGGAAGGACCAGGGGCAGCAGGATGACAGGGCGCAAAGCCCTTRCCATGAACACGCCCGAGGCGAAAAGCTTGGCGATGGCGAGGCCCAAAAGAGCCTCCAACACAACCGAGGACAGGGCGTACGTCACGGTGACGCGAACGCTATTCCAGAACTCAGCCGTCCTGCCGAGGGCTATGTAGTTGTCGAAGCCGACGAACTTCGCGATCGGCCGCCCCAGACGAAGGTCGGTCAGGGATTGGTAGACACCATAGAAGAACAGAAGAAGGAAGYCGAGCAGGATAAGGACGGCAGGAAGGATGATTGCAAGGCTGAACAAGTCGATGGAACGCCCATCCGGCGAAGCCGAACCGGACGAAGCGCGGGGGCCAGGTCCTTGGGCTGCCATTGGCACGCTGGGTTTAAGCGCTTGGGATGACACGGCGTTGGCCTCCGTCGGTGGCGGAAACAGGGYAGTCGCATTGCACTGCCCTGTCCGTTTTCATTAGAGCCCGGCGCGGATTTCTTCGGCCAGTGCCTTCAGCGTTGTCTCGACATCGTCGCCGTTGACCATCTTCTGCATCGCCACGGCCCATGCGTTCATCGCTTCGCCGAAGCCAACCCGCGGTGTGAACGCGAGAGCGGCGCGGTCCTGGGTCTTTTTAAAGCTGTCAACAAAGTTGTTGAACTCAGGTTGCGAAGCATACTTCGTCCAGGCGTCGTCCTGCCAGGTCGACGTACGCGGCGGATTGACGAGCTGACCGGCAAGGGCGCCCTTGAGCGCCACCTGCTTGGAGGTCGCCCACTGCATGAACAGCCAAGCCGCCCCCTTCTTTTCGGAAGCCGCGTTCATCGCGAGAGCCCAAATCCAGATGTTGGAATCGAAGTTTGTGGCGTTCGGGGCGTGCAGCGGCGGTGCGAAGGCGATCTTTCCGGATGCCGGCTTGCCCGCAACATCGTTCCAGAAGCCGAACATATTCGAGTCGATCGCCATCGCGGTGTGGCCGGACGAGATGCCATCTACGACCTGGTACCAGTTGTCGTTGGCGAAGGACGGAGCCGCGCACTTCTTGATCATGTCCACGTAATCCTTGTGGAACGCGATCGATTCAGGCGAGTCCAGCCCGGTGTCGAGCTTGCCGTCCTTGACGACAAAATCGTGGACACCGTAGGAGCGGGCGATCGAGACTGCGGCGGTATGGATACTGCTCCAGAACCGCACGCCCCGCACTCCCAGCGGCGTGATGGAAGGATCGGCTGTTTTGAGTTTTTCGCACGCCGCGGCCATTTCCGGCGGAGTCGTCGGAACGGCGATCTTGTACTTTTCGAGGATGTCCTTACGATAGAACAGCTGGATGTTCTCGAACGCATGCGGGATCGCCCAAGTCTGGCCGCCCTCGCCCGTCGCGATCTGGCCGTCTTCCATCTTCCAGGTCAGTGCCGCGCGCAGGCTCGGGAAGAAGTCGTTGTAGTCATATCCCKCATCGGTGAGCTTCGGATCATTCAGGTATTTGTCCAGCGGCTCCAGGGCGCCGCTCGGAGCGAGGTCCCACGCGGGCTGAATCCCGGTGCCGAACACGTCCCATGCTGGCGACTTGGTCGTCAGCTGGATCGTCATCTTGTTCCAGTAGGCGTCGTCCGGGTAGAGTTCCGGCGTGACCTTGATGCCGGTCAGCTTCTCGAATTCCGGAAGTTCCGCAGCGAGAGCGTCTGCGTAGGGGTGAATGTCGTAAGCCCAGGTTATGCTGGTTCCTTCGAACTGACGCCAGTTCACGGTTTCAGCGGTGGCCGACGTCGCGAACGAGACCGAGGTGGCGACGAGCGCCGAAGTCAAAAGCAAGGCGTTCGCGTAGCGACGAGCACCGGTAACGAATACGGCAAATGAGCGGTTCATGTGATCCTCCCTGGGGCTAATTTTTGGGTCCACTCCTCCATCCCGAGTTCGCCCATAGCCCCAATAAGAGCCTTCCGACGATCTCGCTTAGAAAGCACCCGATCGACTGGGTAAAAATGGGTAACCTGCGCTTAAACGTGTCGCAAGGAGCTAATATAAGGCCTAAGCGTGGTATAGGCCGGGCTGTCCAGGTCGCACCGTTGCGTGCACCTACTGCGACGGTACTGGAATTCGGAGGCTTGTGGCCGAACCTATTCCGGCCACGTCCGCCTCGAGATTCTGCACCATAGCGAGCGGATGGCCGGAATTCGGTGACTATGTACCTGCGGCCAAGGAAGCCGAAGGATACTAAGAAAACCGTCATTAGCAACGTCTGTTTCGGCGGAGCCCCTGATGCTCCCGCCAAGCGAACGTTTCCCGCGGTGGTTAGCGTCGGGGCAGCTGCAATCTACTCCGCCGCCAATCTGACACCTGACCTGTCGGCGAGCAGAAGCGCAACGCGCCTAGCGCACCGAACCCGGGAGCTCTGAAGCAAGCACCTTGTCCCATCGGTAAATCGAGCAGGCCCTTAGCCGGGYCGACGCTCAAATACCTTTGCTCGCAGTCGGGAGGACRCAATCACCTTCAACATCACCTAACAATCATTGCTCCCTTGAGGCGGAACGTAGCTTGGCTGACCTGACGRCAAACTGACGCGCTGTGAAAGCCGAGCAGAATCTGAGAGCCGCTGGAGCAAACCGTTGCTTTTGGYCAAGGGACAAAAGGCCGGCTGAACTGACGTGCGATCGGTATGGCCGACGCGAGTACGTTGGACCGGCTGCGACCGTAAGGCACACGGAATCCAGCTGCTTGGAAGGTCAGACTCCTATCCTCAGAGGGGACGTGACTTTCTCCGGACTGAAGGTGCATCTATGACCAAGTGTGCGGCGAGCTCACCATGGCGAATCTCTTCTCCTTTCTGAATTGTTCGGCCGCAGAGCGCCTAGCCCCACCAAAATTCGAGATCCRCATCGGCTCCGTAAACCTAGCCAGCAATGACGCGGGCGAYGTACCCCGTCCTTCCACGGCGTCTGATCTCCGCCTGGTTGCAATGATCGCAGCAGGCCTGGAAACGTCGATTCTTCCTTCGGCTGCTGAATGCCCAATCCAGAATCCTGACCGAAAGGCTTGGGCGCCGCACGGTCTTCGGCCCCTGAAAATACTCCGAGATCGCGGTGCGCATGCAAGACCGGGCCCTCATTAGCTCGCTGACCTGATCAATCTGACGATGGCGCTGCTCCAGCATCTGCTCYCGGTCGAGCGCGAGGACCTGTGCTGCCTCAACCGTTTTCTCCGCCATGAAACGCAGCCTTGAGATATCGCRGCCGACGCTCGAGCCACTATGGAACATAACCGCCACGGAAGGCTTCCCATCCCTTCCGGCGCGGCCGAATTCCTGCAACTGGTCTTCGACCGATGCCGATTGCTGCCAATGGATCACGAGGCGGACGTTCGGGACGTCGAGGCCCATGCCAAAGGCGTTGGTGCAGATGATCTGGTCGACGACCGGCCTGCTTTGTCCAAGGAAGCGCTTGACGAGTTCCTGCCGTTCCCATGCGTTCCTCAGTTTGGAATGGTAGAGCGGCATTTCAATCCCGAGACTGCGCAGAGCCGCTTGCAGCTCCTCGCCGACGTTCGTTGACGGCACGAAGATCATCGCCTTCTGTCCCTGGAGCTGCGGCAACCGCAGGAGCGATGCGATTTCGACGGTTCGCTGATCGGATGCGCATCGCCATCTAAGGAGCGCGATGTTGGGTCGGTCGACATCGCGCACGAAGACTTCGGCGTCCTCGATGCCGAGCGATTTCAGGATGCGCTGCTGCATCTCCCGCCCGGCGGTCGCCGTGAACGCCAGGACGGGTGGCGCACCCAGCTTTTCGCGGWCCTCCTTGAGGCGGCCGTATTCCCGCCGAAAGTCCCTGCCCCATTGATCGACGCAGTGGGCCTCGTCCACGACAACGAAC
This sequence comes from Mesorhizobium sp. LCM 4576, assembly GCF_001854815.1. NCBI lineage: Bacteria > Pseudomonadati > Pseudomonadota > Alphaproteobacteria > Hyphomicrobiales > Phyllobacteriaceae > Mesorhizobium > Mesorhizobium sp. LCM 4576. Next base: position 75,508 of record NZ_MDDT01000043.1, on the reverse strand, counting down.
GACGGCCCCGTCTGCTTCAGGCGAGCACGTTCGCTCTCGCTCCTGACGAAGAARCGCTCGGGAGCCAGATATAGTAACTTGATAGCGCCTCGGCCCAGCAGTGAAAACCGGACCTGTTTCTCCTCGACGCTCAGGTCGCTATTGATAAAGGTGGCAGGGATCTTTTTTGCCAGCAAATCGGACACCTGTTCCGACATCAGGGTCTTCAGGGGGCTGACGACCATGGTCAGGCCGCGGCGAAGCACGGCAGGCAGCTGGAAGCAAAGGGTCTTGCCCGATCCCGTCGGACTGACGACCAGGACCGATTTTCCAGAGAGCGCAGCCAGTACTATCGGCAACTGGCCTTCCCGGAAGCGCTCCTTCCCGAACAGCCGGAGGGCCGGGCCGAAATTGCCCACGCCTTCAGAAACCTTGCCTTCGGTATCCAACCAGCGGGCAAGCCTGACCGCCCATCGCTCGATAACCCTTCTCGCAAGACCACCGGCTAGGTTTGGGTGATGGACTGCATGACAGCCATCGCAAAGGGTGACCAGGTTCGAGAGCTCGTCCGTTCCACCCATCGATCTGGGCAACAGGTGATGGRCATCTGCCTCGGCCGATTTCACCGGGGTCGAGCATGAGACGCAGCGGTAGTGGTCACGCTCGAGAACCTGAAGGCGTATTTCCTGCCACGAATCGGCGGCAATAGGTCGATCCATTTCTGCTCGTGTCCAAGTCCCCGAAGGACAATGGAAGTAGCAGAACAGGCTTATGAAAGGCTAACCAAGCGCGACTTAGGTCGGGCATCTCTTCCCGGCGACACGGCTATTGCAATGAAGTCGCCCGTGTAAGCCACGGGGCGGACTCGATCCTGGAGGACTGCATCGAAAATGGAAAGCGATGCTTCCGGGACTTGGAGGAGGAAAGATGGGGCATGTTGAAGACGTGACCACAGCGGTCAGCCAGATAGGTGCTCAGCAGAAGGTGCATTAGCACTCGCTTGACGAAGCCCCTGACTGCGCCAGAGTCATGGCATGGCCAGGAGCACAAAGATCGGCGACGAGGTTGCGATCACCGCGACCGTCCGCCGACGAGTCACTGATGACAGGATCAGCGTCTCGATTCCTTCCTATGGTTTTCCACACTCGATCGTTGACCGAACCTCCAAGGTGAAGAAGGGTCAGCAGATGGAACTCGTCGGCGACGTTACCMATATCGACGGCGAATGGGTCACGGTGAACCTTGGCATCACGGTGACGGTGAACATGGACACACTCAGGCTTGTGACAGCCTACAAGGCGCCCACGAGGAAGATGCCACTGGTGGACAAACCAGCGTGACACATTCCCCATCACGTCAAGCCAATTGACTCCCTACTCTACCCGCCCTCAACATGGCRCTCGGTAGGGGGATATCATGCGATTCAGAACAGTTTCTGCGCTTGCCGCAATTGTCTTGATTGTTGCGGGATGTCAGACCGCGCCTACGGGGCCGATGCCGTCAAACAATTTTACTTTCAACGCGGGYAGGCAAACAACAAAAGAAGCAATCGTGTCAGCCTATCTCGGGCGAGGTTTCCAGATTGTGCGCGACAGCGACTTGCAGTTGGTCATGGACCGGCCTGCCAAGGACAATTTCGGCGCTCAGCTTGTATTCGGGTCGCAATGGAACGTTGTGCCGAATTCTAGGCTGTCTCTGACGTTCCTCGGAGACAACCCAACCCAGGTAAATGCACAACTTGCGATCGTCACTAATCCGGGCAGTGGCTTCGAACAGGTAACCGATCTCACCAACAACGCCAGCGCACGCCAGCAACTGCAGGTCGGTATGTCTCAGGCGAAGACGATAGCCGAAGCACAACGTTCGGCACCCAAGGCAGCCAAGCCGAAACCGGCTTCCTAAAGCATGTCTCCCGAAAGTGGGAACCGGTTTCGGGATAAAGACATGCGTAAAATCAGAACCTAAAGCGCATGGAGCGAATCTGAAAGATCGCGACGCGCTTTAAGGAGCGGCGAGCGATGAAAAAGGCGGAAGCGGAAAAGGCAATTCGCTACTTGGCCACACAATGGGCGAACACGCTTTCCGAGAAAGAACGGGAACACCCGTCCTTCTCGGCCTTCAAAGCATGGATCGCGGCAAACCGCTATTCAGGCTATCTCAACTTTCGCTCTGTCATGGGACCAGACTACGACGCAGAAGCGTGGTTCGATGAAGAACTTGGGCAGATGTGGAGGCGATAGCTTCTTAAGCCGCAAACGAAAAAGGAGACCGGTTTCCCGATCTCCCTTCCGTATTTCGCCATCCGCTGCATGGCATGTGATACTCGCCCCTTATGGGCTGGCCTCATCTGGCGCTCGCTCGGACCTGTCCAACTGACGTTGGACCTCATATTTAACGACCATGAGGTATACGCATGGTCGCGCCTCTCGGCGAATGTGCATTGAACATGGTACAGAACGATGCCCGTGTCAATGCGAACCTTACTGCAGACCACTTAACAAACAGAGTGCAGACACGCTCACTCCATTCCGCTCCTCGACCAAGGCTTGGGCGCACTTTAGGGTGGATCCCGACGAAAGAAGGTCGTCCACAAGAAGTACGCGCCTTCCAGCCAGATCGCCAGCATCTTCGGCAAATGCAAGGGGGCGAAAAAAGTTCCGAACCTTGTTGTCAACGTCCTTCATCGAAACGAGCGTGCCGGGAGGCATCTTGCTCCAACGTCGGATTTGAGCTTTGTATTCCTTCGTCTTGCCTTTGYCAGTTTGCGGTACATGGTCTCCGTAGACCTTGAGCATCTCGCCGATTGTGCGCTTGCGAAGCGCATGCAACACAGGTGGTGTCCCTGCGTGTTTCCTTGAGACACGACACGCCAGATACGAAGCAATCTTATGGCCAGATGGCATAGGAATTACGACTTCGGCATCAATGTTCTGAAGCGCCCTCGTTAAAATATCGGCAAAATTGTCGCGAAAGCGCCATAGCTCCTTGCGTGCAATTTTATATCCGTTCTTCTCCTTCAGAGCGTAGATAAACGGGTTTCCGTCTCGGATGTCGCCTGGAGTTTGAACCCGGCGAAACACGCTCTGAATCTTGAGACCCTTAATCACCCGCACGCTTGGGTTTTTGYCGATTGAGGTGTTCAACAAACGTTCGTGATCGCCACTGAATCTTATCGAACCGTCTGCCTCTWTATCTATGCCMATGTACCCGCCTTGCCCGAAAGCACAAGCTGGTAGCAAAGATTGCGGAAGGCGGCAAAGGGCGAAATCAATCAACCAAACGCCGCCAGCGCTGTCTCCCACGCCGGATCGTCATAATCTCCTGGACTGCGTTATTCGACGACGTGCATGACATCCTGCCGGATGTGGTGGCGTCCGGCAACCTCTGCGGAAACGCGGACGTGAAAGCCGATCAGGAAGTCAAGCCACGTTGGCCTCGGCATTTTGGGGAGGAGCCGCCCGAAAGGACGGCTCCGAACGGAAGACTCTAAGATAGCGTGCCCGGGTCGACGGGCAGCTCAGACCAGTCGAAGGCCTCGCCCGCCTCCTGGCAGCGGTCGCGCTCGCGGAGATAGAGCACTTCCCAGCGCTGGCCGGTCCGCCGGTAGAAGCGAGCCAGGGCATCCAACGCGGGCTCGACATGCCCGAAATCTCCTACTGGGGCTCCGCCTTCGACCGTCGCCATTCGCCGGGACGTGTCCCCGGTTATTGCAGAACAGCCTTCAGCCGACAGGGCATCGACCCACGATCCGCGTGTCTTTCGGTCTCTCGAGGTTTCCTTGCCGCGAGCGGCCGCCTAGCTTGCCAAAAAAAGAAAGCGCATATAACGCGAAACCCCCGGTAGGCACGAGGCTTTCCGGGGGCTCTGTGGGTGCCCGAAAGGCGTTTGAATCAGGGACGCACAGTGAGCTTCATTTCCCATGTACCGCCAGTCCGCCTTAAAATCAACAGCACGCGAAACAGGAATGACTGAACAGGAAATTGCAGCAATCATGGAGGTGATCTCCGCCGAGAGGCTGGGGGAGTACATGATCCGAGCAGATCATAAGCCAGAACGCGCGTTGGATTTCTATCTGTGGAACACGCAGATTTGCGAGGCGCTATACATGCCCATTCAGGCTGCCGAAGTCGCGCTGCGGAACCGGAKCAATTCCAAGTTGCGGGAGCTTTATGGCGATTTTTGGTGGGAGCACCCCGTAGTCGAGGCTGCGCTAAATGCGGGCGCACAAACGAAGATTAGCGAGGCCGAGACCAAGATATTAGGTGGCGCGAATCCGATTACCAACGGTCGCGTTGTCGCCGGGCTAACACTCGGCTTTTKGGTCAGAATGCTCGACAATCGCTACAAACGGCCCCTGTGGAATTCGCATTTCCGGAGCACATTCCCTYACCTTCCTGCTTCCGTAGAGCGCGAAGATCTGAAAGGGTCGGCTACCGCTCTGCAAACGGTGCGCAACCGCCTCTCCCATCACGAGGACATGATTAAGAGAAATCCGAGCGAGATCTATAAGCAGATCATGTCGCTGCTTGCCATGCTGTTCCCCGAGAAGGAGCAATGGGTGAGAGCGCGATGTCGACTGGATTCCGTTCTCGCTTCACGCCCGTAGGGAGACCAATGTAGTTCGTCACATCGGCCAAGACGGATGCCCATCACCTGTTGCCCAGATCGATGGGTGGAACGGACGATCTCTCGAACCTAGTCACGGTCGAGCATGAGACGCAGCGGTAGTGGTCACGCTCGAGAACCTGAAGGCGTATTTCCTGCCACGAATCGGCGGCAATAGGTCGATCCATTTCTCGTGTCCAAGTCCCGAGAACCAACGAAGCAGTAGGACAGGCTTATGAAAGGYTCGCTAAAAGCCGGTCCGGACATCGAATCTCGAGGAGCAGCTGCGAAAATGAAAATCTACGCCGACACGGCAATCGATACCGCCAGCAGCACTTTGGAAATTCCGGAAAGAAGGCACTTTGATCGGAACACCGGACACGGCCCGGCGGATTCTTGACAATGTATTCGACCCGCTTTGAGGCGCGGGAAAACATTTCCCAAATCTGAGGGTTCCGTCGATGGCAAACGCCAAAAATGCGCAGAAGCTCGATCTCAACGGTTGCCCGACAACGACCGAGATGGGGCCGTTATGGGCCTGGCAGGTTTCGGCTGGGATTTGCGAGGATCTGCCGTTCTACAGGCGACCCGATGTCGGTCACTCTGGGCCAGTTCGCTATTGCCCGAGAGTTGCCATTCCTTCTCGCGACGCAATATCGGTTTTGCGCCCCAGCCAAGACGTGAAGCCAGAGCACGACTTCGCCGGCCTCGAGCGCGAGAACGCCTAGGCGTTTGGCAAACTGCTGAACCGTGAACTAGGGTGCGCCCCTTAAAGTGGGGGGGGCAAATGATAAGATTCAGACAAACCACTACCGGTCTCGAGTTCGAGTATCGAGCGGACTTCAACAACAACAACTGGGTCTGGGAGGAGTTGACGACCTCGGGATCATGCAACGTTTCCAGCGTCTTCTACTTCGACCGTGCGGACCTGACGAACCCACCCGCAGGAACGGATAGGGTTCCCGATGACTACGACTACCATTTCGCGTTCGGCACGTTCGAGGACGAATACGTGCGAATCCCGGGGCGCATCCTGGGTATCGACAACGATGTGCTGCTTCCAATCACTACCAAGTTCAAGCGCAGCCTGTTCGCCGCCGAGCGGAACATCTCTATCTTCGGCCGCCTTGCGTACCTGGTCGATCACAAGAACCCCATCGTCATCGGCGGCACCCGCAAGGACGTTATCCCATTCTCCGTGTTTGAAGAGCTGCTGGATAAATTCCCGAATTCCTACGAAGTAGATCGCTACGCCGAAGCTCGGGTCCACACAGTGCTATCGGCCCATCTGGAAGGGATGATGGACGCGCGTGGGCGCTATGAAGACTACCTCAACAAAAAGATGAAGGATGGCACGTCTAGGCTCGATCTCGAGTTCCTGAAGAAGCAGGAAGTCGAGAAGTACATTCTCATCCCCGACCTCATCAAAGACGCATTGGACACAAAGGCCGATCTGTCCGAAGGCGAATGGCAGTCGCTGATGATGTCGTTCCTGCTRCTTCTGTTCCCAAAGTATATCAAGGTGCTCGAGAACGTCACCATCAACGACTACTACACGGACCCGGACAGGAAGACGTCTCGCTACATCGACATCGCCCTGGTCGATGCGAACGGGAACCTCGACGTCATCGAGGTTAAGAAGCCTTTCGAAGACAAGATCCTTCGGAAATCGGAGTATCGCGGCAACAGCATCCCTACCTCGGAGTTGAGCGGCAGCATCATGCAAGCCGAGAAATACCTGTTCCACCCCTCGAAATGGGGCGTCAAAGGCGAGAAGACGCTCTCGGCGAGGCATGCGGGTGAATTGCCCAAGGGAATGTCGATTCGGATTTCAAACCCGAAAGCCATCATCATCGTCGGTCGCGATCAAATCGGCGGCACCGATATGACTGGTGGCCAACTCCTCGACTTCGAGGTCATCAAGAGGAAGTATGCGAACATGATGGACATCATAACATAYGACGATCTGCTGCGTCGGTTGAACAACACCATCGCCGCCCTAACCAGCGACACCAAAGCTGCGCCGCCCAAGCCGTAATTGTCAGGGCCACATGCTCTCTTGGTTCTGTCGCACCACCTTGAATTCCTCGAACGATCCGCGCGCCATGTAGACGTCGACGCTCGGATCGTTGACGGCCGCCACCATTTCGGTCCRCGTGCCTTTGTAGCGTGAGCCCACGACCACCTCGCGCAGCTTCATGTTCTCCGAGAAGGGCACGAAATAGTGCATCTCACCATTGATCTCGACGCCGTTGTTGAGCGCGACGTAGGCGCGATATTCTTGCTCATAGGCCCACCCATCGGCCTTGGTCCGGATTAGACGCTTGATGTCTTCGGGGGTGATTTCATCCAGAATGYTGAGGCCCATGTCTGTAAGCGTCGGACGCTTTTTCACATAGTCGACTTCATAGAATGCCTTTTTGGGCACGTCGAAGCCGAGGACCATGCCCTTATGGCTGTCGGCGTAGTGCGCCCACATGAGGGGGYTGTCCCAGTCTTTGCTCATGCAGATCACGCCGTTCTTGACGCTTAGGTGCCGGCGCATTTCTCGCAGTGCGATCCGATCGGCCTTTTCAGACAGCGCCACGCCGATGAATTCAAAGTCGTCGTTGAGCTCTTCGATTCGCCCGATCCTGATCCGGCGTTCCAAGATTGAGCGCATTCCGTACTCGGCACCCAAGAATCGATAGAGCTTCATTTCGCGTACCCCTATGACCGATTCCGTCCACCCAACCCTCAGCCTCATACCGCTAGCCGCCATCGTCCCCCGGTGACCCGAGGACGCAATGGCCCATTTGCGAAAGCAGATTCGCGACGACTTCAAGGCGCGGCTATAGCCCGCCCTGACGACTGCCGGCTTGGACCAAATCAATGGCTATTGCGGGCGCCTCGCGCCGCGGTCACCCGCCGAGCACCCCGCCAACATGATCATCACCGCCAGTTCGGTTGTGAACCGCGAGCGCAAAAACGTAGGCCGACGCGCATGCTCAAAATGGTAGACCGCCTCTCGGATGCATTATAGGCAATGTCTGTTGTAGACATTGAAGGAAGCAGCTTTGACGACCGCAATCAGGCGCAAAGCTGCCGACCGTTCCGCGCGAAAACTGTCGGAAGGGGCAGAGAGCGGACGGCAGATTCCGCCGACCAGATGACAATAGCGGAGTTGTGCCAGGATCCGATGTAAACCCAGCTTCGCATCTCATCCGCGAGCTAAGGATTCTGCCAGACAGTAAACACGAGCCCAAGGGCTAAGGCCATTGCCGCATACAGGATAGGCAAAGCCTTGCTGCCCACACCGATCCGCAACAGAGCATGACCAAGATGGTCCGTGCCGCCGATCCACGGCCGCCGTCGCTCGCGCAGGCGGCGGATAATTACGAATGCCGCATCGATCAATGGAACTGCAATCCACGCCAGTGAAGAGCCTGGCCCTCTTTCTGACGCGAGAAGGATAATCGCTGCGCCGAGCAGAAGGCTGCCACTATCGCCCATGAAGATACGCGCAGGCGGATAGTTGAAGCAGAGAAAGCCCATGCAGGCACCAGCGCCGGCCATTCCGACATCACCACCGAGGCCGAAGAACGCGGCTGCGGCCGCGCCGGCAGCGAGGCCATCGGCGTGATCGAGCATATTGACCGCATTGCAGGATACCCAGACGACGATCGGTAGCCACCACACACCTGTCATGACCCCGGCAAGTATAGCTCCCGCCGCCAGCGCCGCCGCCTTGGAACCTGCGGAAAGCGACCTGACATCATCGAGAGCGCCGAGCAGGCAAAAAAGGGCCAGCAGGATGATATGGCTGACCGGAAGCCACGGTGACATGGCTATCAGCAGCGCAGGTCCCGCAAGACGCGGAACCTCGCCTGATGTATGCCAACGGTCGACCTTCACCTTCGAGACCGCCCCGATGCGCTTGGCAAGAAAAGCGAACAGCCAAACGCAGGGAATAGCGAGGAGCAGCGCCCCGATGAACGGGACCAATGAACCAAGCGTCAAGCCATCGCTCGTTCGGTACGCATGTGCTCGATGCAATCCATGATCGTCTGCTTCGTGCTTCGCAGCGCACGCCATCCTGTCATGGCGGTTAATAGACCTGTATCCGGAACGCGGTCATACGTTGYAGCGAACCTGTCCCCATAGACCGCGCTGGATGGCTTCATGACGATCGGCGCGTCCGTCTCGGTGGCTTCAACGACCATCCTCGCGAGTTTTCCGATCTGAACCGCTTCGCTRCCTCCCAGATTTACAGGCCGCCCCTGCAGCGAGCGACATTGCATAACCAAGAGCAATCCCTCGGCGGCGTCGGCCACATGCAGGAATGCCCTCCTCTGCTCGCCGTCGTCGTGGACCACTAGGGGCTCGCCCCGTAAGGCGGCGTTGACAAAAACTGGCAAAACGAGACCTGTCGCCGAACGCTGCCGCGGCCCAGCCATGTTGAATGGTCGAACAATCCAGGCAGGGATGCCGAAATCGAAAAGCAGGCCGGCGACCAGATGCTCGACCGCTGCCTTGGCGGCCGCATAGCCCCATCGAGGTCGAATATCTGTCATCACAGGGTCGGACTCGGTGATGGGACGGTCACGTCCTGAGCCGTAGACTTCCGAACTCGACGTATAGAGAAGGGGGCGCCTGTGCAGCCGGCATGCCTCGACAATCGAACATCCGGACTCGAGAATGCCGCTGGTAACGGCAAAACGTTCCTTGTGGGCGCGCTGAACCCCGATCGGGCTCGCAAGGTGGAACACGGCGTCTGCCTGCCCAACCTCGTCCCGAACCGCCGCGTTGAACGCCGGATCGCCAACCCTGAAAGCGCGAACGGTCAGCCGGGGATCGCCCACGGGCAGATTGCTGAGCAGGCCGTTCGAAAGATCGTCGATCACCGTTACGCTGCAGTGGCGCGCAAGCAAGAGATCGACCAGTGCCGATCCGAGAAACCCCGCGCCGCCTGTCACCAAGACATGCGTCCGCGGGCCGAATTCAACCATGTCCGCGCTATGGCTGTCCATCGTGCCGCCCTCCAGTATGGCCCTGTCCTCGCTCCGCATGGGCCACGCCCTTCTATACAGTCAAGGACACCGTAAACAACTTGTTTTTCTAGCGGCCAACAGAGTTTTAGCAGTCATCGGGATGTCGACGGACAATGATGCCGCCCGCGTTACCCCGAGCCGCATGCCCCTGCCCGTATGGATATAGCTGATGCGAGGTTTCCGCGCTCCTGTGCGGGTTCTTACAGGAAAAACAATTGTGGCTGTTCCCACGTTTCTCATAGTTCGGCACTGCATTATCTATTGGTAATATATGGATTTATCTGTGGGGAATCACACGGCGGGCTGCGATAATGCGAGCGACCCCTCGACTCGGGCGGTTTAGTCAGGTTACGACGTGAAGCGGAGCGCCGCAGGGGGACGTGGTGGAGTCTGACTATAGGCCCGACATCGACGGCTTGCGCGCAATTGCGGTGATCGCCGTAATCCTTTTTCATTTCGGCACGCCGGGCTTCCCCGGCGGATTCATTGGCGTCGACATCTTCTTTGTGATCTCGGGCTACCTGATCACCCGGCTGCTGCTCGCCAAAGGCAGCGAGCTGTCGATAGTTGAATTCTATGGCCGCCGCATGCGGCGAATTCTCCCGGCTTTGCTGGCCATGATTTGCTTTTCGCTGGTTGCGGGCTGGTTTCTGCTGCTCCCCGGCGACTATGCCAGCCTGGGGCGCAGCGCTGCTTTTTCGGCTGGCGGCGTGGGAAACTATTATTTCCTCTGGAACACCGGCTATTTCGACCGCGACGCGACGCTGCTGCCCCTTCTGCATCTTTGGTCGCTGGGCGTGGAAGAGCAGTTCTACCTCCTGTGGCCCGCTTTGATGCTGTTTGCGAACAGGCTCGCACGCGGCAGCCAGTCGGCGCCCGTCACAGCGATCTGCCTCGTCGCGCTGCTCAGCTTCCTGACCGCCCTTCACCTCGTCACGGTCGATCCAAAGCAGGCATTCTACGTCCCGTTCAGCCGAGCCTGGGAGCTGGCCGTGGGTGGCCTGCTCGTATTTCTGCCGCCTCTGCGCCGGCGTGCTTCGGAGGTTTTCGGCCTGGCCGGCCTTGGTCTCATAGCCGCCAGCGCGGTCTGGCTGTCGCCGGACCAGCCGTTTCCCGGAGCCAACGCAGTCATTCCAGTGGCAGGCGCTGCCGTTCTGGTCTGGCCGCATTCGCGCTCGTTCGTGTCGCGATTCCTTTCGACCGCTCCGCTCCGCCTGACGGGAAAGATTTCCTACAGCCTCTACCTGTGGCATTGGCCGATTCTGGTCTTCTTCCGTCACTACGCGGGCACCGCGAATCCGACAGCCGCGGAGGCATCGGTCCTGATCGCAGGCAGCTTTCTGACGGCCTATCTCTCCTGGCGATTTGTCGAAGAACCTGTGCGCAGTTGGCGGGCACCGCCGATGAGAAGCGTCACTGCCGGCGCCGCCGCAGCGCTGATGGTCGGTCTAAGCGGCAATTCAATCTCCGAAGCCGGTGGGTTTACCAGCAGGATTCCGAAAGAGGTTGAGGCCCTGCGCAGTCTCGAAGTCATGTGGGATTGGCCTTGTCCGCAGATGGTCAGGATACCCGAACTGGGCAGCACGTTTTGCGCCTTTGGCGCGCCCTGGGATAAAGCGAAGCACCGCGGCATGCTTTGGGGCGACAGTCATGCAGAGCATCTTGCGCCGCTGCTGGACGTCGTCGGACAGCGGGAAGACACCGCTTTCTTCCTGTACCGGGCTTGCCCGGCGGCTTTTGGGAAGGGCGTCAACCGCGCCTACCCTGGGCAGCCCCGCTATCAGGAAATCTGTGCATCGTCCCGGCAGGCGGCGGTCGGCATGCTGGGTCGGCGCACGGACGTCGACATTGTCGTGCTGTCATCCGCCTGGACCAGCCTTGCCACCACCGATGTCCGAGCTGACGATGGGCGCAACGCCGACAAAGTGCTGTTGCTGCGCGACGGTTTGCAAAGCCTCGTCGCGGAGWTCACCACGCATCATCGACGAATCGGGATTGTCGGCCAGGTTCCGGGGCCGGGTCTGGATCTCACCTCGTGTGCAGCGATGCGGGAAACCAAGATTTTGCGGCGTTGTTCAACGGAGATGGATAGCGAAAGAATACTGAAGATATGGGCGCCGACGGTCGCGGCGCTCGGATCCCTGGCCAGGAAGGACCGGGTATTCTTCCTGGATCCGGTGAATGGCATGTGCCCGAACAGACATTGCACCACCTACGTCAACGGCGAGTTCATCTATCGCGATGCATCGCACATTCGCAGGAATCTTGGACCCGTCACAGACGGCGAGCTCGCAAGAATGATCGGTTTCTTCCCGGCTCTTGCCGCCGACGGAGGCCAGCTCCGGATGTCAGAGACCGTCAACCCGAAGCTTTTGGCGGCRCATCGCAGCAATTGATGACGATGAGGAACGGCACGGCAACAATGGCAGTGGCGGTCCAGCCTTGAGGATGGACACGGCTTCTCGATCGGATGAGGTGCCGGCTGGCCCGCAGCCGTTGCCTCGAGGAGCCACAGCGATCGCACCAATCGTTCACCGGGCGGACGTAGACGGGCTTAGAGCTCTCGCCGTCCTGGCTGTGCTTTTCTTCCATCTGAGAATCTCAGGGTTCACCGGCGGCTTCGCCGGCGTCGACGTCTTTTTCGTCATCAGCGGCTTCCTGATCACCCAGATCGTGGCAGCCGAGATCGAAGCGGGCTGTTTTAGCCTCGCTCAGTTCTATTCGCGCCGGGCGCGGCGGCTACTGCCAGCCTTTTTCATGACGCTGGCGGTCTCGAGCGTCGCCGCGTTTCTTCTGTTTGCGCCTCAGCATATGGAGAGCTTCGCTGGGTCTTTGCTGGCCGCTACGTTCGGCGTTTCAAATATCCTCTTCTGGCGCGAGTCCGGCTATTTCGATCTCGGTGCGCGCATCAAACCGCTCCTTCATACCTGGTCGCTTAGCGTGGAGTGGCAGTTCTACCTCGTGTGGCCGCTGCTGCTGACGCTTCTTTGGATCGTCTTCCGGCGGCGCTTGTTCTGGCCTGTTCTGGCCATGGCGATCTCAGGCCTCTGCCTTATCCTGGCGTTCCAGGACGGGTCATTTTGGCTGCTTTCAGGGACGCGGGCGGCGGACTGGATTGCGGACGGCCGCGCCACCGTCTTTTACAACACGCCCTTTCGCGTTTTCGAGTTCGCTTGCGGAGCGACGCTGGTCTGGCTCCGGAAGCCCGTCTCCGTCATAGCTCACGAGTTTCTCGCCTTGCTGGGGCTGGCTCTCATCGGGGGTGGCATCTTCTTTCTCGATGGCGGTGCGGCACCCCCGGCCTGGAACGTGCTTCCCCCGACCATGGGCGCAGCGATGGTGCTGCATGCCRATCGCTCGCGATGGGTAGGCCTTGTCTTACGCAACAATCCGACAGCCTACATCGGACGCATCAGCTATTCGCTCTACCTCGTCCATTGGCCCATGATCGTATTTTGCGAGTACGCCCTGCTTCGGCCGCTGTCGCCAACGGAAACGATGCTTGCCGGTTTCCTGGCGTTCGCCCTGGCCGTCTTGATGTTTCACCTGGTTGAACAGCCCTACCGGGCCGGCCGCGGATTCGTCTCGCCTCCCAGACTTGCCTTGGCAGGCATTGTCTGCTTCGCGCTGGTCAGCTGGTCGATGCGGGATGGCCTGCCCTGGCGTGTGCCATCGGTTGCCGCAGGAACAGAACTGGCCGATAGCGTGGCATTGAAAGCGATCACCGGTTCACTGGGCTGCCCGGACTTCTGCGAATTCGGAAATCTCAATAGCCCAAGGAAAATCCTCGTTGTCGGGGACTCGCACGTCGACCACTACACGCGCGCTCTGGAAGAGCTTGGTGGGAAGGACTTTCATTTCCTGTTGGCGCAAGCGGGCAACTGCTATTTCGGAGCGGATCTTCWGACCCGGACCAACGGCGCGGTCACGCAACATTGCCGCGTGGCGACTGATCAAGCCGCTCGCTGGCTGAGAGCGGGAGGGATCTCCGCCATCGTGCAAGCCCAGCGGTGGCCCGGATACCGCAACCTGCTTGAGCGGAAGACTGACGGCGTGGCTGTCGACACTCCTGACCTGGGCAAGCTGTTTCCGATGATGCTCAAGGACATCGCGAAGCTCTATGCCGATTTCCGCGGTCCGGTCATCCTGATCGGGCACGCTCCAAACACCAACCTGATCTGCGACGTGAGGCCTGAGTATTTCTCGTTGCCATGCCCGGTGCCGTCGCTCTCGGAGCATATCGACTTCGAGGCTGCGTTTCGGGCCTTCGCGAGCCATTCCAGCTTTCAGCTGGTCGACCCTGTGCAAACCATCTGCTCCACGACGAAGTGCCGCGCGACGGACAGCGCAGGACATAGCCTCTACGTCGACGACCACCACCTGTCGGTCTTCGGCGCAAGGTTGATCGTGCCGAAAATCATCGGAAAGCTGCGGGACGATCTAGCCGTGGCGTCGCGATGAAGAGCAGTGGGTCGGTAAATCAATCTGTGCGCGGCAGATACCCTCGACACGCAGCTGCCGTCGCGATCGACCAGGCCAGGATCGTCCCCAGAACGATGAAAAAGAGCGCGCTGACCGCAAGGGGGACGGCGACCTCGTAGGTTCGCCCGTTTTGGCGCGGATCGCTTGAGTCCGTGGCRGYGAAGAGCACCGCGTCGCRTTGGCGAAACGTATACTCGCCCTGCCGGGCGGCAGGCCACGAGCGCGCAGACCAATTCACTCGCCGGAGCGGCGTCCCGTCCTCGCGTAGATAGGATGGTTGCGAAGCAGGAAGGTCGTCAAACTGGAACAGGCCCGGAAAGCTTGGCGCCGGAAGGCGGGCCCCGTATCCGCCTCTGGAGGTGAACATAGCCTCGTTCTGCAATCGCCCCCCAGACAGCTGCGGTGCGAGGACGAGTATGGCGACGCAGYCCGCCGCGAAGAGCGCTGCGCCCCCGATGGTTCCCGCAGCAAAGCTCCAAGCCGTTCCCTGGTTTTGAGCCGACTCCACCTTCGCGGCGAGCATGCCGCCGATCCCCAGCGCGACGGGCAGAAAGAGGCTCGGGGTCACCAACACGTCATGCGACGTCAGCATGACGCCCAGGACGGCAATACCAAGTGGAAGATCTCTCGCATCGCGGACAAAGCAGAAAGCGAAGCCGACGAGACCGATCGGAACCAGCCATCCCAGGTGACCGAAGGCGATCGCGAACAGGACAAAACTGTTGTGGGGCGCGAGAGCCTGCGCCTCTTCGAGGCCGCGGCCGAAGAAGCCCCCTTCCCTGTAGGCGAGCAAGCCGCGTTCCAGAAAGAGAGCACGTGCCGAGATCGAATTTCTTACGCCTTCATCCGTGAGACGCTGGCCGAGTGCCTGCATCTTGTTAGCGCTCTGAGATTGGCCCGAATTGGATAAGGATGCCGATGAGGGCATCGCGTTGGATGCCGGAACTGGCATCGCGCCAGTGTCCGACGGAGCTTTAGGAGAAGCTGGCCCCCCGCTTTCCAACGTCCTTGCTTCCGGCTGCAGTGAAGAAGGTGCGTTGACGGCGTTGCCAGGGAGGTCGGCGTGGAACGAAGCCGCTGGAGTCGTCGGCGGTAGAGTGCCGGGCCTGGGTGGGGATGCGGCTGTGAGCGGAGCGTCGACGGCCGCCGACGCTTCATTGAGCGCCCTGTTCAGGGAGAGGACCCCTCCGAGGGACTCTCCCACGGCAACGCGGAAATAGTTGTTGGTGAGCGAGGCAATGCCAATCGCTACGAGGAGCGCGAATGCGACAGCGGTCGCGCGTGCCCAATCACGAAGGTCGATCTGGAATTGCCGCCCATCRCGAAATCGCTGCCAAAGGCGAACCGCAACAGGGGCCGCGACGGCGGCAAAGGCGGYGAGAAGCGTCGAGCGGGAAAGAGTGGCCAGCAGTGCCRCCCCCACAAGAACAAGAAAGCTCGCACGCCATTTTTGCGTAACCGCGCCGTAGCTGGCTGCCGCGCCGAGCAGCAGGCCGGCCGCTGCGACGTTCGGGTTGATCGCCAACCCGGCAGCTCTGCCCGGAGTGTTGGTGAAGCCGTTGGCGAAGCACAGATCCAGAAAGCAGATGACAGCGCTGAGAGCAGTGGCCGACGCCGACAGCCGCAACACAGTTGCGGGGGAGGAGGCAAGCATCGTCACGATCGCTGCGCCACCGAGAAACAGGGTGATCAGATAGCATTTGGCGACGATCCCGACYGGATGCAGCGCAACCGGAGCGACTGCCATCGCTGCGGCGATCRCAAGCGGCACGATCGGCTTTCGCACGTCACGACGCACCGCCAGGACAGCGAAAGAAACGATCAGGACGCTGCCATAGAGGGCGTGGAAAACCAACCTCGCGAATTCATCCCTGCCCGTAAAGAACGGCAGAAAGAACGGCATAAACCACGACTGGTAGAGCACCACGGCGAGCGCGCAGAGCCCGGCGGAAAGGTTCGCCAGGATCGGCCTCCACCGATGCGCCGCACTCAAGGAGCGATCCTGGGAAGCATGACTGATCCCGCTCATTCATCCCCCCGCGAGATAGAGGCGTTCATAATCGTCGACCATGGCTGCGATCRAATAGCGCTGCCGCATCGTCCGCTGCCGAAACTCCCGGTCGGCCAGCGGCTCCGGCATTCGGTCGAGAACGGCAAGAAGCCCGCGAGCGAGATCGGCAGGGTCACGAGCCTCCACCAGGACACATCCTGGCATGCCGGACACGGCCTCTGGATTCCCGCCGACGTTGGTGGCGACGACTGGAAGGCCGGCAGCGAGCTTTTCCATCAAGGCATTGCAGAATCCCTCTTCGTGGGAAGCGATCACGCCGACATCCATGCCCGCGAGCAGGGCCGGGACATCGGTCCGGCTTCCCAAAGCCTGCACTTTCGATCCGACGCCTAGCCGGGCGGCCTCCTCCTCCAGAGCCTCGCGGATGCCCCGATCCTGTCCGGCCATGAACAACCGCAGGCCCGAGCGCCTTTCGGATGCGAGCGCTAACGCCTGGATCAGATCTCTGTGCCCCTTGTAGGGTATGAGGTTAGCGACGATCACGATTCCGATTTCGTCCGGGCTGAGACCCAGTTTCCGCCGGGTCTCGGCCCGGCTATTTTCAATGTCGTCGAAGCGGCTTAGATCGAGGCCGTTCGGTATCACCTTTACCGCGTGGACATCGTAGCCGTCACGGGCGGCCATATCGGCCGCGACCGCATGAGAGTTCRCCACCACCACGTGGGAAAGCCTGTTTGCGATCCGGTCCATTCGTTTGAGCCGAGGCCATCGCTCCTGGTGGTAGCCCAGCCCGCGTCGCGAAGTGATCACGAGGCGAGCAAACGCGATCCGGCCTGCAACTGCGCCCAGGAAATTGGTCAGGGGCAGCAACGCGTGAACCGCCGTTGGCCGTAACAAGATAATGCGGGCGACCAGGGAGGCGACAGCAGCGGAAAGAACGAGCATTGCCTTCACGCTCGGTCGTGTCTTTGGCGCACTAGTGGGTTCGACAGCCTGCTTCGCCGACGCCGCCGCTGCGGGCGCGGGGTTCTGTCGGTGAAGTCCGTATACGAGGTTTACGCCGGCACGGCTCAAGGACTCGGCCAGGACGCCGCCTTTTGAAAGCGAAAACACTTCCACCCGCCAGCCTCGTCTTTTCAGCTCCTTCGCGAGCATGACCAGTTGGCTTTCGGTGCCCCCAAGGTCGAGTTGCCCGATAATGAAGAGCACTCCCTGGCGACGCATTTTTGTCAGCGTCGCCGCGGGTACGGCGGCAAGGTCCCGTTGCTCAGTACTAGGCATCGTCATTTCTTTTCGAAGCGACATTTCGCAGCCCTCGCTGAGCCCGGCTTGCCATACGCGTGCACCGCCTGCAACCCAACGGGTCGGTAAACCAGCCGGATCGAAGGCTCGCAAACAACTAAATCCGGTCCGGGCTAAGCAATATTACGACGCCTCAGAAGCGCGCTGAAAGCTATGAACAGGATACCCGTCGCCACAAGCATAAGCGGCGGCCACCATTTCAGGCGCTCAAACTTTGCCTCGTAATTCCGGACGTCGTTGAAGCCTTGAGACGTCCCGAGCGGTTGCCACGATTGGCCATAGGCTTTGTGCAACAGGGGCAGCATCGATCCGAATTGAACATAATAGGGATCGATTATGGTGGGATCCTGCTGTACTTCGCTAAGCGAATGGGGGACGAAGACGCCGTAGTCAGAGTCYAGAATGCTGCCATTCGACTCAACGACCGTGTGCTCAGGCACCGTGTATATCGTGGCTTCTATCCCTTGATCTGCCAGGACGGAATACACAATCTTCGAAACCTGGGAGCAGAAGCCGTAGCCGCGGGCAAGCGCCTTGTGGGGAGTCACGAATTCATAATTCTGGAGGTTTTGCCGATACTGAGGAAGGAAGCTCTGCATCCAGAGCAGGTAATTGTCGAAAAGCCCTATCCTTGTGTAGCGGGTGTCTGCGAGGGTCCACTCGTCGCCTTGCGTCCAGTAGTGCACCATGCCGCCTGCCACCGCCTTTGTGAGGCGCTGGAGATAGGCCTGCACGGGCTCCTCCGGATCGCGGTAAAGGTCATCGACGTCTGCGACTTTCTCCTCGAATCCGAGGGGGCCTTCGGTTGCGGCCTGCGGTGGTGCCGGATAGGCGCTGATCAATCCAAGTGGGTAGGCCGAAACGAACAGCAAGAACACCGTCCCGAGGCCAGCCGATAACAATCCCAGCGATCGCAACGGTCCCGCCGTTAGACGGATAGGTGACGTTCCTTGCCGCATTTTTAGGGCGCTATCCATGCTTAGGCCACCGCGCGGGCGCAGCCGCAGACTCATTTGCAGATCGAAGTTGTGGACCGCCGAGCTTCGACCGTCTGTGATTAAATTGTCAATCGGCACCACATGCGGCTTGTCGCGGGCGGCTGAACGTGAGCATTGGGCATTCGTGAACGCGGACACGGCTTTGGCACCAAACGGAACACGCAACCCCGGTAGCACCACCGATACGCTTCGGCGCTTGTGGCAGCAGGTTTCGAATCGCCGGAAACGACAGTTTTTCGGGCTTTTGGGCCTGATGACCTGCGGCGCTCTCGCGGAGGCGGCGACACTTGGAGCCTTGCTGCCGTTCCTCGCCCGCATCGCCAATCCCGAGGCAATCGGCGGCCAGTCCTTCCTCGCCCGGCAGCTGGCGGGCTTTCGACTGACCGATGCTTCGGACAGCCTTCTTGGCCTAACACTTTTGTTTTCGGTGGTCGCACTCACGGCGGGAGCCGTCCGCATTTTCCTGACCTGGGCCACCAATTCCTATGTCTTCTCGCTCGGACACGAACTGGGGGTGCAAGTCTACAAGCGCGTGCTGCACCAGCCCTATAGCTATCACGTTTCGCGCAACTCCAGTTCCGTGCTTGCCGCGCTGCGGCAGGTCCAGGCCGTCACCGCCGGCGTGATGCTGCCTCTGTTGCAGTCGATCAGCGGAATCATCATCGGAGCCTTCATTGTCGCCGCRCTATTTGCCCTGAGTTCTTTCATCACCTTCGTCATCTTCGCGGGGTTTGGGGCGGTCTACCTCGCCATGTCGCTCGTCATCCGAAAACATCTCAAGAGGAACGCGAGGATCATTGCGAGCGTGCAGGCCGAGGGCATCCGCTCGGTTCAGGAGGGCCTTGGCGGCATTYGCGACGTCATCATCAACGACACCCAGCCCTACTTTCTCTCCCGTTACAGCAAACTCGACATGCACCTGCAGCGCGCAAATGCCACTAACGCGCTGGCGGCAGGCGCTCCCCGCTACGCGATCGAAGCCGCGGGAATGGTGATCATCGCGGTGCTTGCCTATTTCCTGATCACTCGTTCGAACAATGCCGGCCAGGTGCTTCCCATGCTCGGGACGTTCGTTCTCGGCGCGCAGCGTCTGCTTCCATCGATGCAGCTTGTTTACGGCAATTGGGCCCTCATACTCAGCAACCTTGCCGGGGCCGAGGTCGTGCTTGATGCCCTGGAGGCGCCGCTCCCGGCCGACTGGAACCATCCARCCGCCGCCAAGCGGCTTCCATTCCATCGGGCGATTCTGCTGCGCGACGTGTCGTTCAGCTACGCCCCTGAGCAGGCGCCCATACTCGAGCGCTTCAACCTGACGATCGCCAAGGGGACCAAGGTCGGCTTCATTGGCAAGACCGGCAGCGGAAAGAGCACGACGGTGGACCTTGTGATGGGGTTGCTCGAGCCAACCAGCGGCACGATCGAAATCGACGGACAGCGGCTGGACGGGCCCACCCGGCGCGCCTGGCGGCAACAGGTCGCCCATGTGCCGCAGAGCATCTTTCTTGCGGACGCCTCGATCGCCGAGAATATCGCTTTTGGCATAGATCCCGCCATGATCGATCTGGACCGCGTGCGCAATGCGGCGCAGCAGGCGGCCCTGTCAGATTTCATCGACAGTTTGCCGCAGGGCTACGAAACCAGGGTCGGCGAGCGTGGGGTCCGGCTGTCGGGCGGCCAGCGGCAACGGATCGGCATCGCGCGGGCGCTCTACAAGCAGGCGACCGTGCTCGTCTTCGACGAGGCCACCAGCGCGCTCGACACCGAGACCGAGGCGGCGGTCATGGACGCGATCAGGCAACTGCCCGCCGAGCTCACGGTGTTGATCATTGCCCATCGCCTCACGACCGTGGAGAATTGCGACGAAATCGTCACGATCGAGGACGGGCGGCCGARCATATGGAGTAGAACCAACGGGCAGATCAACTAGTCCTGCTTGGACAGGGCCGCCTTCGGACTCTGGAAAAGAAACTCCGTGCAAGCCTCGCCCGTGGACATTCTGACGAGTTCGAATTCGAACCTGTCCATCAGGAAATGGACCACTGCCCGATCGTCGGCGAATTCCATCGGCCAGCCGCCGAGCCAGTCCCGGACATCGGTCATGTAGCTCATTCCGCGGCCTTTTTTCTTCTCGTAGATCTGCTTGAGAAGGCCGGGCAGCCGGAACGGATTGCCGCCGAGGCCAAAGCGCCAGATGTACCAGCATTCCATCCATCGCCTTTGGCTCGAGTTCGCGGCGTTGTACCGACGCTTCACGTCGAGCCAGAATTCAGCCGATGGACGGACGACGTTCGAAGAATACAGCGCGATAAAGAAGAGGCCGCCGGGCGCTACCCTGCGGGCGGCGTTTTCTACGGCTTGCCACATCGCGCCCGTGTGGTGAAGCACGCCCCATGAATAGACAAGGCTCCAGGTGCCGAGCTTCTCAAGATACCCCCCGTCGAGCACGTCGCCCCGTTCGACCGTCCAGTTCGCTGGCTCACCGGCTAGTTGGCGGAGCTTGCTGGTTGTGCTGACTGAGAGAGGGTCGAAGTCGAAGGAATGGATCCGGCCCGCCTTTGCGTCGAAGGCTGCAAGCGAGTRCAACCCGCTTCCGCTGCCTATGWCGAGAAAATCCATTCCTTCGAGRCTCTCCTTGCCGAGGAAGGCCAGAAGCTTGTCCGCCGCTGCCTGGCGGCGTTCAGCGGAATAGTGCCTGTCGACGAAAGAGGCCCAGTTGGCACCGAATTCGTAGCGGGCGGGCGTGGAATTTTCTGTGTACGTCATTCTGCAGCCTGTTGTCCGGATTCGATGATTTCCATCATATGGGCCGTGACTTTGTGAACATCGTAGCGCAGTTCGGCGAGTGACCGACTGCTCTGCGCCATGCTTTGGGTCTGGTCCGGGTTGTCGATCAGGTGGATCATGGCTTCCGCCAGAGGTGTCGTAGCGCCCACTGGCACGAGGAGGCCATTTACGCCGGGAACAATTGGCGCACGGCARCCCGGCGCGTCGGTCGTGATCACCGGGCGGCCCATTGCCATTGCCTCCAACACCGAGCGGGAAGTTCCCTCCCGATAGGAGGGGAGCACGWAGACACGTGAGTTCGCGATGGCGTCGCGGACGTCGTCCACARCTCCATGATAGCGGACCGTGYCGTCCGCCACGGCCGCCTCCACCTCCGAAACCGGAAATCCCGCAGGATTCGGGTCTCTATCGCCGACGAGGTCGAAGCGAGCCTCCGGCCGGGCCGCCCTCACCTGCCGCGCGGCACCTAGGTATTCCGCAAGGCCCTTGTCGCGAAGCAGACGGGCAATCATAAGGAAGCGCGGCTCATCCGGCAGCGGCGCCACCTTGAAGCGATCCAGGTCGACTCCTGACCCGTTGACGACATTGGCCGGCGTCCGCCCAAGCAGCCCCTGGCGGCGGAAATCATCCCTGTCATCCTCGTTCTGGAWCGTCGCTGTGGTGGCGACGCGCAGGCTGGCGGCATAAAGAAGTCGCGCCACTGCATTGACGACCTTCCAGTGCAGCGACCTATGTCGGTCCGTGAACGCGTAACCGAGACCGGTGATCAGTGCGTGCCGACGAGGAACCCTTGCGGCCAAGGCCGCGGGAATACCGTAGACAATTGGCTTGATCGCACATGCCAGCACCACCCGGGGCCGAAGCGACCGCATCATCCTGTAGAGCCGCAGCGCCAGGATCGCATCGCCAAAAGGGTCTACGGCCGCGCGTGCCATGGGCAGACGGTGATAGTGGATGCCGTTTTCACCCAGCCAGCGAACGGTAGTCGCGTCAAAGGGCGCTGCAGCATGGACCTGATAGCCGGCAGTGYGCAGCGCAAGAAGAAGATGTCCGCGAGTAGTTGCAAGAGACTTTGGTTCGCTCACGATGACCAGGAAACGGTTCATGCATCGATCTTCCCAGGCTGATTGCCGGCTGACTCGCCCTTGTAAGTCCTCTGGCCCTGCAAACCAATTCTGCCGCGGGTTTTCCACAGCATCGATCAAGACGTTCAGGGCTGAAAGCAATGTTGTCCTTCGAGTTTTAGGTGGAGACTTCTGTATTCATCACCGCGACTCGTTGAATTCGCTCACAGCCTGCCATACAAGCGCATCGAGCATAAGCGAGCCAAGGAAGTCGGTGCATGTCCGAACGCATTGCTGTAATCGGCCTCGGCTACGTCGGCCTTCCGGTGGCCGTCGCCTTCGGGAAGGTTTTTCCGGGCACGGTTGCCTTCGATATCAGCGAGCGTCGGATTAGCGAGCTACGCGACGGCGTCGACCGGACTGGGGAGGTTGACGCATCGTCGCTCAGGAACTCCTCGATTGTGCTGACGACCGACCGCGAGGCGTTGAAAGGAGCCACTTTCTTCGTTGTCGCCGTGCCGACCCCGATCGACGTCAACCGGGCCCCCGATCTTGCCCCTTTAGCGCTGGCATCCGAAATCGTCGGCGAAACGGTAAGCAAAGGTGCGGTCGTCGTGTTCGAATCGACGGTGTACCCGGGCGTGACGGAAGACTTCTGTGGACCGATCATCGAACGAGCTTCCGGTCTGCGGCACCCCGACGACTTCGCGCTTGGCTATTCACCCGAACGGGCGAATCCGGGCGACCGGGAGCACTCGTTGCAACGGATCATCAAAGTCGTCTCCGGAGAAAATCCCGAGACGCTGGAGCGCGTGGCGGCCGCTTACGGCCGAATCGTCGACGCCGGCGTCTACAGGGCCCCGTCGATCAAGGTGGCCGAGGCGGCGAAAGTAATCGAAAACACGCAGCGCGACCTAAACATCGCGCTGATGAACGAGCTTGYCATGATCTTCGAGCGGCTTCAGATTCGGACGCAGGACGTCCTTGATGCCGCGTCGACAAAATGGAACTTCCTTCCCTTCAAGCCCGGCTTCGTGGGAGGGCACTGCATCAGCGTTGACCCCTATTACCTGACCGCCAAGGCGGAGGCCGAGGGCTACCATCCTCAAATCATCCTCGCCGGWCGCCGCATCAATGACGGCATGGGGGCCTTCRTCGCCCAGCAGGTCGTCAAGCAGCTCATCCGTTCGGACATGCCCGTGAAAGGTGCTTCCGTCGGCATTCTCGGGCTGACCTTCAAGGAGGATGTTCCGGATTTGYGTAACAGCCGGGTTTTCGACATGGTGAGGGAGCTGCGGCAGTTCGGCCTTGCCCCCAAGGTCCACGACCCTCTCGCCGATGCCGAGACCGCCCGCCGCGACTATGGCGAAACAATCCTGCCGATCGAGGACATGACCGATCTGAATGCTCTTGTCCTGGCGGTACCTCACAAACATTATTCACGGGAAAAATCCCGTATCTTCGACATGATCAGGCCAGGCGGAACGCTGTTCGACGTCAAGTCAGCGATCAAGCCCGCGGAGATCCCCGAAAACATAAGGTACTGGAGCCTGTGAGCTCGATCTGAATTGAACCTCGAGGAAATGTTTTGACATCAAGCAGGCCGATTCTGGTCACCGGCGCAGCCGGATTCATAGGTTTCCATCTCTGTCAGAGACTGCTCTCCGATGGCCGGCAGGTCGTCGGACTGGACTCCATGAACGAGTACTACGATGTCAACCTGAAGCGGGCGCGACTGGATCGGCTGAACGGGTTTCCCAACTTTCGGTTCGAGCATGTCGATCTCACGGAGCGCGACCGTATTTCGGCGCTGTTTTTGTCAACCGCGCCGGGGATCGTCGTCAATCTCGCAGCGCAGGCCGGCGTGCGCTATTCGCTGACCAATCCGCACGYCTATGCGGAAAGCAATCTCAACGGCTTTCTCAACATCCTCGAAGGATGCCGRCACGCCTCGGTTGGCCATCTGGTCTATGCCTCGTCCAGTTCGATCTACGGCGGCAGCACCCGAATGCCGTTCTCCGTTCACGATTCAGCCGACCATCCGCTCAGCCTCTATGCGGCAAGCAAGAAGGCCAACGAGCTTATGGCGCACACCTACAGCCATCTGTTTGGAACGCCGACGACGGGACTGCGCTTCTTCACCGTCTACGGCCCATGGGGGCGGCCCGACATGGCCCTGTTCATCTTCACCAGGGCTATACTCGCGGGCGAACCGATCGACGTCTTCAACCACGGCAGCATGCAGCGTGACTTCACCTATATCGACGATATCGTCGAAGGCCTAGTCCGCGTGATGCAATGTCCCGCAACAGCCAATCCGGAATGGAGAAGTGCGGCGCCCGATCCAGCGACCAGCAGCGCGCCTTTCAGGATCCACAATATCGGAGGGAACTCGCCCGTTCAGCTGAACAGATTGATCGAAGTGCTCGAGGACGCGCTGGGCAGAAAGGCAATCCGCAACCTCATGCCGCTGCAGCCTGGCGACGTTCCGGCGACATACGCCGACGTCAGCTCGCTTGAGGAGGCGACCGGCTTCAGGCCTAAAGTGTCGGTTGAGGTCGGCGTTCCGCGTTTCGTGGAATGGTATCGGGAATTCTATCAGGTATGACCGGGAGCGGGTCTTCGATCTGCGAGCAGCATGGCCAAGGGGGAGCGCCAATGGAAGCGCGCTATGATTTCGGCCGGAACTGGTCCGAGCTGGCTGCGCGGTTCGAGGAAGAGCACCTGGATCATGCCTGCGAGGATCTGCGCCATCTTGTTGGCGACATCAAAGGCCGGACTTTTCTCGACATAGGTTGCGGATCAGGCCTGCATTCGGCGGYGGCTCTCCGACTGGGTGCGCGGAAAGTCTTGGCGCTCGATTACGATATCGGTTGCGTCGAAACGGCGAATGCCGTCCTCACCCGGTTTGYGCCGGACGGGAACTGGCGCGTCAGGCGGGGTGACGTTCTCGACAAGGACTCCCTTCCGTCCGAGACGTTCGACGTCGTGTATTCCTGGGGCGTTCTGCACCATACGGGCGACATGTGGGCGGCCATTCGCAACGCCGCTGAGTTTGTCGCCCCCGGCGGCTGCCTCGCCATCGCGATCTACCTGAAAACGCCTCTTTGCGGATTCTGGACGGCCGAAAAGAGGCTTTATTCCTCCCAGCGATGGTTGCGGCCGCCAGTGAAAGCGCTCTTCGTCTCCGCTTACATGCTTGCGAGGACGCTACGCCATCGGGACGCGTTCTCCTTCGTCCGCAATTACCGGGAACGGCGCGGCATGGAATTCCTGGCGGACGTCGACGACTGGCTTGGCGGATATCCTTACCAGTCAGCATCGGCTGCGGAGCTGGAGGCCGTGGTCGAAAGCCTCGGTTTCCGAACGAAAGAGCGGTTCAACGTGAATGCCGGCGTCGGCCTTTTCGGCACGGGTTGTGGCGAATGGTGTTTCGAAAGGACGCATTGCTGACCGCTGCGACTTCTTCCGGCTGCGTTCGGCGCACAGAGGATTGAAGGTGAAGACTCGCGCGTGGCCATGATGGAGCGTTGTCGCTGAATGTGCGGTATTGTCGGGATTGTCGGAGGAGCGGCCGCGACGAGCAGCGGCGCCTTCAACGCACGCCGCATGGCGGACATGATCCGGCATCGCGGACCGGATGGCGACGGCGTCTGGACCGACGCCGAGGCCGGCGTCGCTCTCAGCCAGCGCCGGCTGGCAATCGTCGATCTGTCGTCCGCCGGCGCGCAGCCGATGGCTTCGCACGGCGGCCGCTTTGTCATTGTCTTCAACGGTGAAATCTACAATCACGCCGACATGCGCGCGCTCCTCGATCGGAAGCATGGCCATCAAGCCTGGCGCGGGCATTCCGACACTGAGGTCTTTCTGGCCGCGATCGAAGTGCTGGGCCTGAGGGAGGCCCTCGAATTGTCCGTCGGCATGTTCGCGTTCGGCCTTTGGGACCGGCGGGAGAGAACGCTCGTGYTTGGGCGCGACCGCCTGGGAGAGAAGCCGTTGTACTACGGCCGCATTGGCAATGCGTTCGCGTTCGCCTCGGAACTCAAGGCGTTTCATCCGCTGCCAAATTGGCGCCCGGAAATCGACCGGAACGCGCTGATGCTGTTGATGCGCCACAACTACATCCCCGCGCCCTACAGCATTTATCGGGGCATCAGGAAATTGAGACCGGGTCACTTTCTGGTCCTTTCCGAAAGCATGCGGGAGCCGCGCGTCGAGCGCTATTGGAGCCCGAAGGAGATTGCGGAACAGGGCCGGCAGGACCCGTTTCAGGGAAGCCCCGAAGAGGCGGTCGATGAGCTCGAGCGCCATCTTCGCCGCTCGCTCGAAGGACAGATGATCGCCGACGTACCGGTCGGCGCCTTCCTCTCGGGCGGCATCGATTCCTCTGCGATCGTGGCGGTCATGCAGTCGATCAGCCCGCGGCCGGTACGCACGTTCACGATCGGATTTTCCGAAGCTGGCTATAACGAAGCCCACCACGCCGAGCAGGTGGCCCGCCAGCTCGGCACCGATCATACGGAACTCTATCTAAGCGAGCGGGACGCGCTCGATGTCGTGCCGCAGCTGCCTGGCATCTATTGYGAGCCCTTCTCGGACTCGTCGCAGATTCCGACTTTCCTCGTCTCCAAGCTCGCGCGCGGCAGCGTCACCGTTGCGCTGTCGGGCGACGGCGGAGACGAGCTGTTTTCGGGATACACCCGATATGCGCTCGCCGATGCGTTCTGGAACAAGCTTTCGCGCATCCCGATCGGCTTGCGCCRCATGTCAGCGGGGCTGGCGACTCTGCCGTCGCCCGGTCTCTACAACAATGTAGCCGCTGGCATCATGCCCCTGTTGCCGCAACGCCTCCGCCGCGCGCGCGTCGGCGACAAGATCCATAAGGCGGCGTCAGTCTTTTCGCTGGGAAGCATGAACGACGTCTATCGTCGTCTCTGCTCGCATTGGGAACCCGCTGAACTCCTTCCGGGCGGGATCGAGCCCCCTACCATGCTGACAGGACTCGAACCGCTTCCAGTTCTGTCGGGCAACGTCGAGCAGATGATGTATCTCGACATGATGAGCTATTTGCCGGACGACATTTTGGTCAAGGTCGATCGCGCGGCTATGGCGGTCAGTCTCGAGACCCGAGTGCCGTTCCTCGACCACCGCCTCGTAAGCTTCGCGCTGTCATTGCCGCTTTCCGTCCTGCGCGCTGAGAGCCAAACGAAGTGGCCACTGAGGCAACTTCTTTACAAACATGTCTCGCGCGAACTCGTCGAGCGTCCCAAGATGGGGTTCGGGGTCCCGATCGACGCCTGGCTGCGTGGCGCGCTTCGCGACTGGGCCGAAGCGCTTCTCGACGAACGCCGGCTTCGGGAAGACGGGCTCTTCCGTCCCGATTCCGTCCGGCGCGCCTGGTCCGAGCACCTTTCGGGCCAGCGCAATAACCAGTATCTGCTTTGGGATGTTTTGATGTTTCAATCCTGGCGGGAAGCCCAGCAGATGTGCTCGCCCGCTGCCGCGGCATAACCGACAACGAGGAACAATCACCGGAGCGTCGACCGCATTATCGATCTATCGAGCACTCTGCTCAGCCGCTATACCGTCCAATGCGAAGAGGCTGCAATACCAGACGGGAACCATTTTGAACGATCTGCGGACCGCCCACCAACTCCCAAGGCAGGCTCTAATCCCGTTTGCGACGCTCCGGCGCCGATTTACGCCCGCGAACATCAATATCTGCTTTTCGGCTGCCTGCTTCTTTTCACCGCCCGTCCTGGGATCGGTCGTGAGTTTCGTCTTCCATGGCGGCGCACTCTGGTCAGTGGTGCTGCTCGCGACCAAGCGGCGACGCTTCAATTTCGATCGCCCGATGCTTGGGATAACGGCAGYCATCTATATCTACTGCGCAGCCATGGTGCTGGGGTCGATTGCCGGTGGTATGCTGAGGGCTGACCTGCCGCTACTGCTGTCGCTGGCCACCCTGCTGTTCTTTCCGATTTCCTATTCGACGTGGAGCATCACGGACAAACTCACCCTGGCGCGCATTGCAGTGCGCGCCAGCGCCGCTGCATGCGCCGGCGCGTTGGTGCTGGCCATCATCCAATATTATTGGATCGGAATGCTCAGGGCCGAAGGCGGCGCTGGAAATCCGATCGTCTTTGCGACGGTGACTTGCCTCGCAGCGATGACGTGCGTTGCGGGCGCTTTGTCGGGAATAGAAAAAGACCGGATGCCCTTGATTGCTGCCGCTCTCGCGGGCGTCCTGGCAATCCTCTACTCGGGCTCTCGTTTGATATGGGTTGCCTTATTGGTTGCCACCGTCGCCGTCCTTCTAGTCAATCGGAACAAATTGACGCGAGGAAATATGAGAAGATCGCTGACGATCGCGGTCGCTTCCGGCCTCCTGACCGTGGCAATCACCTTTCCTATCATCGTCGACCGCACCGCCGTCCTGTTCAAGGACTGGGACGCCCTCGTCACCAAAGGCGACCACTCGACTCCACTCGGGCTCCGGGTTGGACTCTGGGACGTAGGCGTCAACGCATTTCGTGAGACACCATTCCTCGGCCACGGCGTCTCCGCCAGTCGGGCGCTGATAAGACAAGGATTCAAAGACCGATTTGGAATAGACCAAGGTTTCAATCACTTTCACAATGGCTTTTTGACCGCGCTGGTAGAGGCCGGGCTGATGGGCGCCCTCGCCCTTGCAGCGGTTTTCGCCATAGCAGCCTGCCACGCCGCAAGGGTCTTGCGACGAAGCGCGGACCCATCGGAGCGCTTCGGTGCGACGATGGTCACCGTCGCAGTGGTTACCTACCTGATCGGCGGCCTTGGCGGCATTCTGGTCGGCCACGACATCCTGGATTCGACCCYGATGGTTTTTCTGGTTTCCGGAACATACTTGGCGTGCGGAGAAACGGTGTCCCCGACCGGGAAAAGCTCGCATTGTCAGTCAGCGGGTCATAACCATCGCGCCGGCTGCCCAGAAATAGTCGCTGTTGGTCCGCCAGAAAGCCCGTGAGTCCGGCAAAATCGAACTTCGCCTTTCGCCCGAGTACCATTGCTTCGTTTTTTAAGGCCCGTGTTTCGCCAAGTGGGAAAAGACTTCACGTCGCCAGATGCAGCAAGCAGCTTGTCATGAAGGTAGGCTTGCTCCTCAAATCGCGCTTTCCTTATCAGCAGTGGGGTCATCCTGGCTATTTGRCTGTTCCGAGCGCCGGATTGGGCCGCAGCATTTGACCAAACGTTGATTGGAACTTTAGATCTCGCTAAGGAAGCTTGCCGCGCGGCTCAAGCGAAAACACGGCTGCGCGTGGCCGGCTTATCGCAGAAGTGCCTAGGCGAGCGGTCGAGAATTCAGACCGCGCCAACTCGGGAAAACATTCCCTAGCGCCCTGCGGGTCTTGCGGCAGAACGGACAGTGCCATAGCTTCCCGACCCTGGGCTTTGGTCCCAATATAAGGCCGTCATGTGATTGCCTCTTTTTGTGGACCGGCCCTCTTGGTTATCCATACAAGGACACGAGTTCCGTCTCGAGCATTCCCACCCGGAACATGTCTCGACAATGCAACTTCCGAGGCTTGAAAGCGGAGAGACCATGCCAGCAACCGATAAAATACCACTCGCCTCGGAAGTCCCCTGGTCGGACAGCGTTACCGCCTACGACAAAGAGCATTTCACGATCTATATGCGCTTTCTGGATGCCGCCGCCGACAACGCCAGTTACGAGGAAATGGCCGATCTAATCCTAGGCATCGATCTGGAGCGAGAACCGGAACGCGCCCGTAACGCGGCCCGCAGCCACCTAGACCGAGCGAACTGGATGGTCACGACCGGCTACAAGGATCTGTTTGCCAGCTGAACACCCCCGCAGAATCGAATTGAATGGACAGCCGATTGACTGGTCTGCCCGTTGTGATTCGATGATCTGTCTAAAACTTGAGCGACATGACGACGGCAAGGCGGAGCGCCCGGCGGCGCTTCGGCGCGGGACCGCAGCGTGCGCGTCGT
Source organism: Mesorhizobium sp. LCM 4576 (assembly GCF_001854815.1). Taxonomy (NCBI): domain Bacteria; kingdom Pseudomonadati; phylum Pseudomonadota; class Alphaproteobacteria; order Hyphomicrobiales; family Phyllobacteriaceae; genus Mesorhizobium; species Mesorhizobium sp. LCM 4576. The sequence continues at coordinate 45,258 of NZ_MDDT01000043.1, read as the reverse complement.
TGGCACCACTGTTCGGCTTGTAGAGCTGTGGATAGCGATCCCCCAGCCGCGCTCTATCTCCATCGAACTTCGCGCCGGCCTTTGCCGCCATCATGATGCCTGCGCTTCGCGCAGGCAGCGATTACCAAATCGAGACGAGATCACCGTCGGAAAAAGAAGCTCCCCGACTGCTCCCGCCTGCGCGGCGCCCCGGTCGGCCRCTCGATTGCAAGCCTCGTGCGGGGCGGCARCTCTCCCGCATGCAGTTCGATGAGGCGCTGGTCCACCTCCTTGTCCTCCGCGGTCAGGCGGTGGTTGAGGCGGAGGTAGTCCATCCAGGTCGGCGTGCGGAATGTCTCCGTCCAATGCGAGGGATCCTGAAGGTCGCGCTGGAGGTTCCAGTGCCGGGCGCCGGCGCGGCTCTGCACCCGGCGGCGTTCCTGCATCAGATTGAGGAAGGCTTCGACATCGATCTCCGGTATGGCGTACTCGATCTTGACGACGATCGGGCCGCTTCTCGACTTCAAGTCGAGGGCGAGCGCTGGCGTTTCGAAGCCAAGGGAATCCTGGTCGGCCTCTTTCCATTGACGGATCGGGAGCAGCAATCCGGTGGCGGCGACCAACAAGAGAGTTCCCGCAGAGACCTCCAGCGCCAGGGCGAGCGAATAGCTTTCAGCCACCACGCCCCACAGCCAGCTTCCGGCCGCGACGCCTCCCGACGAGAGGGCAGAATAGATCGAGAGCGTGCGGCCAACCACCCACCGCGGGCTCGACAGTTGCACGGTCACGTCAAGTCCCGTCCAGGTGACGACCCAGCCTGCCCCGCCAAGCATTAATGCGATACTTGCCACCACCACCGAAGGCGTGAACGCAAGCGCCAGGCAGCAGGCGGCGCAGGCGATGCAGGCGAGCGTCGTCAGCCTCTCCTGTGACAGCGTCCGTCTCAGCGCGTTGTTGGAAATGCCCGCGCACAAGGCGCCCGCGCCAAATCCGGCCATCAGGACACCATAGGCGATCGCCCCTCCCCCGAGTTGGTCCCGGGCAACGAGAGGCAGTAGCGCGAGGATGGAAATGCTCGTCAGTCCGAACAGGGTTCCACGCGCGATTGCCGCCTTGATCTCACCTGACAGCGCCGTGAAGCGGGCCCCATCGTGAATGGCGGTGGTCAATGGCTCACGGGGAAGAGGCGAAGAGCGACCGCTCCACTTGTACAGTCCTATGGCCCACAGCATCGCCAGATAGGTCAGCGTCGCCAGGGCAAAAGCCGTCAGCGGTCCGAAGGAGGCGACAACGACGCCGCCGAGCGCCGGGCCGATGCTTCGCATGGCATTGTAGCCGACTGAGATCAGCGTGACGGCGGCCGGAACTTCGCGCTTTCGCAGGATRTCGCCAACCGAGGCGTGCCAGGCCGGATCGGTGAAGGCAGCGCCGCATCCGGCCAGGCAGCTGAAGGCGAGGATCAGCCACGGATTGTAAAATCCCAGCCCGACAAGAGCGGTCAGCGTGATCGACGACAACGCTATCACGCACCAGCCGAGCGCCATCACGTTGCGGCGGCTGAAATTGTCGGCAATGGCCCCGGCGAAGATCGACAATAGGAAGACGGGCAGCGTCGTGGAGGCCTGCACCAGGGCGACCATCACGTCCGAGGTCGAAATGGTCGCCATCAGCCAGCTGACCGCAACCGTCTGAACCAGCCAGCCCAGACCGGACAGCTGTGCGGCAAGCCAGATCGCCCGAAAGGTGGGGCTTTCCAGCGGCGCGAACGTCGCCGACGAAACCGAAGCCGCGTCCGCGCGCGCCACCCTGCTCATTTGGCGAACCCTCTCTGTTCGTGCACGGTTAGTTGGAGACTTCTCTTTGGCGCAATTGCCTCTGGAGAGTGGCAGGATCAGGGCATTATAAGTGCCGAACCGAAGTAATTTCGTGTGGCTGCTCCAAAGCTAAAACCGAACGTTCTGCCGGAATACCATCGAGGGCCGTAGGGGCCAATGCACCGTTCTGCTACAAGTCTAAGCGGCGGCAAGCGCGTATAGCTTGGGTGTCGGTTTGAGAAGGCGGTATTGAGGAGAGACCTTACACAACTGTCATTGCGTTCTGCGCCCGCTTTCATTAATGAAGCGCACCTTTGCATACGTCATCAAATCAGGAGCATTCAGTGACAGAAGAAGCCGAGAACAATACTGCCGCTCTCATAGAGCTTACCGCGGACGTCGTGTCGGCGTACGTGTCGAACAATCCGGTCCCCGTTGGCGAGCTTCCGGGCCTGATCGACCAGGTGCACGCCGCGTTGAAGGGCACGCTCGGCGCCCCGGTCGCGAAGCCCGAAGCCCGCCCGCCTGCCGTTCCCATCAAGAAATCGGTCACGCCCGACTACATCATCAGCCTGGAGGACGGAAAGAGGTTCAAGTCGCTGAAGCGGCATCTCGCGACCCACCATGGCCTCACGCCTGACGAATACCGCACCAAGTGGGGCCTGCCCGCAGACTACCCGATGGTTGCGCCGAATTATGCCGCGGCCCGCTCGGCTCTGGCCAAGACTATGGGACTCGGGCGAAAGCCTGGTCAGACAAAGCAGGCTGCCCCTGCGAAGAGGTCCCGCAAAAACGGCGCAGGCTGATCGTTGTTCGGCGTGCTGATTTGAAAGGAGGGGGTCTCCCCGCCTTTTCGCTCTGTGTTCCGCAGCTTGCAACAATTTGCGCAGGGCTTCTGCCGATCGATGTCCCCGCGGGAGTTCGTCTGCGGGGACATCGATCGCGATCGGCTCGTACACATGCGCAAGAGCCAGTCAGCTTGCTTTGCTGAGACTGCCGGCTGAGGATTTCCCGGTGCGGCGGTCCTGCTCGATCTCGTATTTGACCTTTTGCCCATCAACGAGAGTCGAAAGACCCGCACGCTCCACGGCGGAAATGTGAACGAACACATCAGCGCCACCTCCATCGGGCTGGATAAATCCGAAACCCTTCGTGCTGTTGAACCATTTTACAGTGCCAGTGGCCATGAATTCTCCTTCGTATCGGTTGCAGCGTTGGTTCGCCCAAGCCAGTTAACATTCTGACTTGGGGATAGGCGCAGCAAAAAGGACAAATCGCAAGACCTTGGATCGACCAGGAAGATCAACGGCGGATAGGAGCACTGAACGGTCACGACCGCTGTTCCGTTTTCTGCGAAGCCTTGCCCGCTCGCCCAGCGTGTGCTCGGGCGCGCGGACATCGAGGGCGACAGCGTGGTGCGGATGGGCGAGAGCCCAGCAGAGGCCTGCATCGCCTCCKGGGCGATGCCTCGGCACCAGAGACCAGGGGCGAACCAGGCACCAGCGGATTGCCACTGTGCTCCGACCACGCGCAGGTTTGTCGCCTCGCGGCAGCGCTGAGAGGCGCAGTCGTGTGGGAAGCCGATGAAAATTGGGGGCCATCACGAACTACGAACCGCCCACCCTCATCTGCCATCACGTCCGCACGCGTAACCCTGTTTACGCCTGCAAGATCTAATCTTCGCCGCATTCCCGTGGCGGCTCGTCGAACACGCCCACCCCGATGATCTCGTATGGCAGCGACCAATTTAGCACATTCGGGTATCTTGCGTCGAGCTCAGGCCGGAGATGTCGAGGCCGACAAGGCCGCCGGAGCCAGGGTCATCTATTTCGAGGGGTATCTTTGGGATCCGCCGCACGCCGAAGAAGCGATCCGGCAGACCGCGAGACGCGCATGCGGCGGGGCGCGAAGTGTCGATGACCGCTGGACGGATTTCGACACCATGCCAGAACAGGACGGCAGCTGGCTCGCTGGGCCGGCACGCTTCAAAACCATAGCCGCGGGGTGACGGTTTCGGGAACAGGCCAACCGTTCGTCACTATTTGCCCGCTTTCCCACCAGCCCCTGCACGCCCTCCGCTCAGGAGCAATTCCTTCGCCTCGGGCGACCAGCGGCTTCTTGTAACAGACAGTTGGAAGCTTCGGTTGTGGTCGACGATAGTCTGCGGGCCATGGTTGGCCGCGGCATCCAGTAGTTCCGCGAACCTCTCCTGCGCATCGGCGACCGACCAGGCGTTCGGTTCGGTCCCCGCAGGTTTCAAGCCTTTCATTCCGGGACTTTTGCCCATGCCGAATCCTTCCCCCGCACACGGCGACTACGCTTAACGATTTGCCGGCGCCTCTCGCCTACGTTCGCGCCGCACAATCGCACTGACACAATAGCAGGATGCCAGCGGTGAGCCCACTCCCGAGAATTTATGTCCTTGACACGAACGTAGTAAGCGAACTCATCAAGAAAAGACCACATCCCAGCGTCGTTCGCTGGATAGCGGAAACGGACACCTCGCTCGCGATCCCGTTTGGTTGCGTGATCGAAATTCAGCGAGGCATTACGCTGCTTCAGACACGGAACGTCGCCAGATCCCTTGAACTGCAGTCCTGGCTCGACCGCCTTCTGGTGTCGGACATGGCGTTCCTCCCCATGGATGCCGAGACCTCGAAGCTCTACGCCCGAATGACGCTCGTCCMCAGTCTAAAAGACCTGTGGACGAAATCGCCCCAAGCCAAGGACGCGAGAATGCACCAAGACCTGGCGATCGCGGCGTCCGCCATCGTGCACCGTGCCGTCGTCGCCACGATGAACACCAAGGACTTTTTGAGGATCAACCGTCATTTCCCGCTCCCAGGACTTTTCGATCCCGCATCACTCGAGTGGAGYGTCCTTCCGAAAAGCGGGCACCGTCGGCCACAACCGGTGCACCGTTTCGCGGCAACTRCCCGCCCCCGCCATAGGGCGAACGCTTCGCCATCACTCTGTCGAGATGCCTTTTGAGGGCTTTGCCCCAACGGCAAACTCAAGCGCAGGAACGACGTCCTTGACCAGCCAAGGGCCCAGTTCGTTGGCTTCGGGCCAATCCTCGCGGCCGCCGAGCCGGTAGAGGACCATGGAAACCTTCCCCCACTGGCTCCCTTGCGGGAAGGTGGCGGGATGCACTCTCCAATCGGCGCTGTCTCCGGAATTCGGTTCTACAAACACGGCCAGGCTCTGCAGTTCAGCGCGCGCCCGGCGCGCCGGGTGCTCCAGTTTCGCGACCAGCGCGCCCTTGGCGACGTTTTTGCCATCGAAATGCGTCTCGAGCGCCACCCGGATGTCGCTGAGCATGCCGCGGAGCCGCTCGACGAGAATTGGGACCGCGTTTTGGACTTTCGCGCGCGCCAGAGCTCTCAGGCCGTCGGAGCCGCCAATGTCGGCCGGGTCCGGTTGCCCGGCGTGAGTTTCGCCGGAAACCAGGGACTTGATCTCGCGAACGGTCGGCCGCTCCCCCGCCTTGAGGTCCGCAACCACGGAAACGACGACTTCCTGGCTGGCGGTGGCTAGAGTGTACATAGCCGCCGCAGGCATGCTGCATTCGACCATCACCTTCCGATGCGGACGCAAGTTGTTGTGAACAGCTATGTAGTTGCCAGCCCCTCGCCTCGTCAGGCGGCACGCACGTTTTGACCACTTCTCGAACGCCTCCTGGCTCGGCGATTTGTCGCGCACTTTCGCGAGCATCTCCCCGCAGGCGAATACCTCGTCAGTACGCTTGCGGCCTAGCGAGGCGAACATCTCCCGCGCCTCTTCGAACAGAGGCACGGCAGCGGTTGCGATCCCCAGGCTGTCGTAATCGATCGTCTGCTCGTTCGGTTTCGCCGAACTTGACTGACGGCTATTGCGCTTCCCCTGCCCCGATGCGGCGACGTCCTTCGGCAGCACGACCTTTTCAATTTCCTGTGCGGTTTCGTTMAGGGCATTCGAACCGTCCATCAATACTACCTCCCAAGCATTTGCTGAGACAGCGGCGACATCGGCCAGATCCTGACTCACGTTTCAGATGCCGTCGCGTACGGCATATTCGTTTAAGAATGGAGGAGAATGTCGGGAAATGTTTTCCCAGTTCCGCAACTGCTCATCAGGCAGTCCGACGCGTACTGTCTCCCGCCGCCTTCCTTGATCGCAGCGTCTTGYCAGCAAGTGCACGCACTTCTTCGGCCATCAGCTTCCTTCTCTCGAGCAAAGCGCCCGCGATATTGACGAGCTTCGCTCGCTTGGCCTCGATAAGCCGCTTGGCGCGGTCGAACTCAGCGCCCAGGACTCCTTCCACCCGCCTCCTGAGATCGCGGTCCATGTAGCGACGAGCAGCTCCCGATCGGTACGTCTCGAAAGGTGCGTCAGCCCGCTCCCCAATCCATAGGACGCCTCGAACTGCAGCGTCAGCCTGGTGGCTTCATGAAGGTCGGATCCTTTCCCTCCGCCGCCGCCAGCACTCTGCCCAAGCACGGCTTCTTCCGCGCAATCCGGCAAGCCCGGGCGCGGTCCGGTCAAGGAACTGCTTCCCGGTCCTCTCGGCAAGAAAGGCCGGCGTAACCTGGCGCTGCCACCTTGTTGCTCCTCGGCTCCGGATGGATTGAAGGTATCCTTGGTTTCCACATGGATCGATCTCCGACGTCGAGCTCTAGCCCGACTACCGCGTGGCCAGCCTCATGGATCGCCGCGCGCCGCAAAACGGCTTCGGGAACGGGGACAAGCGCAGAGGTCCTCGGGGGCGATCTACCATCTGGCACGCCGCGCGAGCCGGCGGGCGGGCAAGCCGATCCAAAGGCAGCTGCTTATAGCAAATGGAAGATCGCCGCCGACTGCTTCCGGTTGCCTAGCGCTGCCCGGGAGACAACAAACGAAACTCTTTCTCAATGGAAAACAATGTCGGACATCGGACACGGTTTTGAGCTTCGCACATTGTACTATCCCGGCTTTTTTCTGGCACGATTTCTGCTGATCAAGGCGTGAGCGCTCGCAGTCGGCTCACCACGCGACCAGTCCGCCCTCTATCTGTATTGGAGAATCGAGATGGCTACACCAATTCAACAGTTGACAAACCAGGTCGACGACAATCCCGGCCCAAAATACCAGCCGCCGTGGGATTTCTTGCCGGTCGACACAAACACGGGCGTAGGCGGAAAATACATCTACATTGGCTACATTTTAGGCGACAGCAATCCAGTAACGTCAATCAACTTCGTTGCCTACGGCCAAGCGCAGGCTAATCCGCCTTCTGGCTGGAGCTGGACGGGCCAAGATTTGAAACAAGGCGCAGGCGGCAAGTTCATCTACATGATCTGGAAAAACGGTGAGCCGGGCAARCAGCCCATCACAGCCCTTCAACTGCTCGTGACGAACCAGTCATCGCCGCCTTATATCGCTGGCTATGAGGCGATCAACCAAGACCTGAACCAAGGCGCTGGTGGACCGTACATCTGGCCATATTACAGCACGACCGTGCAGATGCAGGCCAAGGCAGAGGCTATCCTCGTGAAAGAATAGCCGGGTCTCGAAAGGCTCGCCCTCCCACGACAACATCGTTTCGGCTAAGCCGTTCRCATCGTGGTACCGCATCACCTGTCCCCGCGTCGTRCAATCAGGTAGATGCGCACATCTGAAAGCCGAACCGGCGGAGTGTTCTTCGGCGGCGCCAACAAAGGGCGGCGAAGCCTGCGCTGGAAGCCATGTCAGCGCGCCGCTCCCCTGGCTCACCAGCCTGCTGCAGCAAAATGGTGCCGTACTACAACTCCGCCATGCACCGATGCCCCGGATTGGCCACGATGCGAAGAAAGGCCCGCTGCCGGGAGGAGGTGACAGCGGGCCGATATCGAAAACAGCGCGGGAGGATGTGCGCTGAATTCAACGCCGGCATCCGTCTGGGAGGAGAAAGGCCGACGGCTTGACCATAACGAGATCTCGGCATGCTGCAATGCACAAAAATTTGTACCGCACCTGCGAGGGCATGCTCGGTCGGGCACAAAATGTGCGTTGTCCATCAAAGACTGAATTGCTCCTTGTTCCAACGCCTCCGCCACAGCTGCTCGACATCCGGCAACGTCAGACATCGGACRCCGCCTCTGTCGTTCGTTGTTAGGCAGGTCGGGGGCATGGCAGCGTTTGCAGATTTCCGGCGCATAACTCACCATAAACGATGATGTTTGCCATCGTTTTCGCCCTGCGACGGGCTAAGATCAGGTGCGGAACGTGGAGTACAGAAGCGCCATGAAAGAAGGCAATACTGGGGATTAAAAATTAGTACCGAGTAGTTGTTTAGCCGTCACAGTTAGGCTACAGCAACCATCATGATGAATCAGAACGCAGCCCTGAATGTCCCGCTGAGCCATGAAGATCGCTTTGGCGCCCTCCGTGGTCCTCAAGGCACCCCTCGGGACTGGGAAACCGGAGTGCAGCCTAAGTCACTGACATCGCTGGACAAAGCTGTTGGCGAGYAGCTGCGAAACTATCGCGAATTGGCTCAGTCTTCTCTTTTCCGGAACGTCGCGCAGTGCTCTTCGTTTATTTGGRCAATGACGGAAAGCGGTGATATCCTCATTGCATACGAGGAGATCATGATCGACCCCAGCATGATCGGTGTCGATGGGTTGAAGGAGGGATATCCGCGCCGGCGCGGATTCCCCACCCATCCGTCCGAGGAGAAAAAGCTCGGTCACCCGACCCTGGTTGGCGGCGGCAAGGCGCGTATCGCTGGCGAGCTATTTCTTGACGTCAAGGATGGAAAGCTGCACTGGTTTGTCAACTGYAATTCGGGGCGCTACTGTCGGGATCTCAGCGTCCGGCCAACTCAGAGCAATTGCGACGCTGTAGAGGAATTATTTAGAGAGTTGATTGAGTCTGACCTTAGATTCGACAATCCTCTCAAGGACCTAGGGGCACTGGAGGGATAGATGGCTATGAACAAAAACCACCCGGAAGGCCGACAGATGAAGTTGATGTACCTGTTCGGCTCGTTCCGACCCTCTGAGCGTGCGGAGCTTTCCGCAGCAGCGGAAGCTACGCCTGAGCTATTTCTCAACGCCTTGGGCGCCTTCCTTGCCAAATGGGCAGAGGCTACATGGATTGAGGAGTACAATGTGGAGCGAGTTGGCGAGTGGATCGCGGCGAAGTGCTCCACGACAATCAGGAATGGCGCGTTGGAACTGGCTCGGGGCGAACTGGCAAAGGGCGGTAATGAGCCGATCCGCGTCACAACGTACCGAGCGCTGATTGCTGGCATGAACCAATATTCTGCGCCTGCCTTRCACTCTGTCCATGCACAAGAGAGGCCTTCACCTGCCCGCTAAGGGCTTCTCGGCAGAAAGCTAGGTCTCCAAGCTGACTTGGCGGACGCCAATCACGTCCATGCACATCAGGAAGAACGCGGCGGTGAAGCTGCCACGGCTTATCTTGTTTGCCAGATTGCGCTCGCTGTCTTGCGCTCCGCGCTCCTTCAGCCTCTCAGCGAGTGCAGCGTATGTAATGCCACGCCGCTTTAATTCGCCTTTCAATATGTTTTTCGCCTGTTCTTCATAGTAAGCCATAGGTGGATTGTCAGCCATCATCGCTTCTCCGGAGAAACCTTATAAACGATGATATATGTCCTTGCCGGGAAGAAACAATCTTCTTTATTTGATGCTCAATATTATTGAATTTGATGTGTCTCAACGCTTCCTCCTTTCCATARCAGCCCCCTCTCGCTGGTAGAGGTTATGTGCATGTCCGACGAGGGAGCCACGCCAGAATGCTGCCGGGTGACGCGGTGCCCCCACAGAGCCGATCCGGCCGAGCTTCTTGATATCGAGATGGATGAGCTCGCCATGATGCTCGCGCTCACAGCGGAGCACCGGCTCGGCCGGTTCCAGGTCTTTTCAGCCGTGACAGGCGGCGCGGTGCCAGCACCCGGCTCACCGTCGCCTCGGATACATCGGTTTGCATAATGTGCTTGGCGGTCAGGCGCTGCCGGCGCTGCGCTGCGAGCATCCGCCACTGCGGCTTCGGTTTGCCCCACTCGATCCATCTCTCCACCACCTTCGCCACTCGAGAGGACATGGCCCGCGACGTTGTTGAAGGCCGCCTTTCCAAAGCCGATGCGCGGCGCGGACATACGGGGGGCCCGCAGGCGTCAGATGGGCATTCTTGTGGATGTTCGTTCGGTTCTCCGAGAATCACTGGAGCTTCGACAACCTCAGCATTTTCGGTCGGTGCCGAATGGATAACCTCCTGAAAGCTGAAGCTCACAGCTAGCTATCGGGGGACTAGCGTATCGGGCTTGCTGCAGCGCGTCCCATCCGCCTTTCCTCGTCCGCTTGACCGCCAAGGCGTCGTTCACTATACGTTCTCGCCCATGACCCCGCACCAGCGCCTCGACCTCATACGCTGACCGATCCTTCGGACGCCCTCGCGGCGGCCAAGAAGGCAAGCGCATGAACCCGAGGACAGTACCGTGATCCATACCTCCAGGAAATTCGAAACGACGACGAGACATTCCTGGCGCGCGCTCATACGCGCGGCCATCGGCGCCTGAGCGCGCCGTCTCTTCCTCAGTTTCCGATTTCCATCACCGTGCCCTGCGGCACGGTCACGGCCGAGGTGTCGAAATGATCCGCTACAAAACCATCGAGTGTGCCGGGAGCAGCAACGCCAGCACCTTCCGCAAAAAGCTGCATCAATCCTTGCCCCGCTTCCTCGCTTACTGCGGGATCATGCGGGCATGCCGCTCCATCCCGCAATTCCGGCAGCTGAAACCTGTGGTCTTAGGTTTGCTGCTCCCGGCGGGCGCAGATAAGGAAATCTATGAAGAGGCCGTCCACTATGCCGCGCATGGCCCTTCCTTCATCTATGGCGGCCTCGACGGCACCGAGATCCTGACGAAGGGCGACCGTTGGACGAAGGCCAAGGAGGCGGAACTTTCCGCGGCGCTCTCGAAGCGGCGCCGCGTGGTCCTGGTGATGGAGAGCGGCGCGGAGATGCCGGATTACTTCCGCCTCGCCGCTGACGGGGTGGTCGAAGTGGGGCCGATCCTGCCGCGGCACGTCATCGCCGGGGCGAGGCTCTGCCTCAAGACGGAGATTACGCCCGAACAGGCCGAGTTCATCGCCACGATGCCCCTGTCCGTCATCGGTGCCACACTGCGCCAGGGAAGGTCCGTCGCTCACGCGATCAAGCTAATGGTGCAGGCCAGTGCGCCGAGGGCGGCCGAAGACATTTCCGGCCCGACACTTGACGACCTCCATGGCCTCGGCGAGGCGGGCGAATGGGGCCGCGAACTGGCGACTGACCTCGCAGACTGGCGTGCTGGAAGGATCGGCTGGGCGGACGTGGATCGCGGCATTCTGGTGTCCGGGCCGCCCGGAACGGGCAAGTCCACGTTCGCGGGCGCGCTCGCCCGCACCTGCAACGTCCACCTCGTCCTTGGTTCCCTCGGTCGCTGGCAGGCGAAGGGCCACCTCGGCGACCTTCTGAAGGCCATGCGGGCGGCGTTCGACGACGCAAGAAAGAATGCGCCGTCGATCATCTTCATCGACGAGATCGACGCCGTCGGCGACCGCGAGAAGTTCAACGACCACAACCGACAGTACTGCACGGAGGTGGTGGCCGCGCTGCTCGAGTGCATCGACGGCGCGGAGGGCCGCGAAGGCGTCGTCGTGGTCGGAGCCTGCAACCATCCCCACAGGCTCGATGCCGCGATCGTCCGTGCCGGCCGCCTCGACAGGCATGTCCGCATTCCCCTGCCGGACCAGAAGGGCCGCGAAGGAATCCTGCGCTGGCACCTGCAAGGACTGCTTGCCAAGGCCGACCTCTCGCAAATCGCCGAGAGAACCGAAGGCTGGAATGGTGCCTCCCTCGAGCAGCTGGTCCGCCAGGCGAGACGGCGGGCGAGGCGGGCGCGCCGCGACATGACGCTCAACGACCTTATGTCCGAGCTTCCCGCTTTGGTTCCCATTCCGTCGGAAATGCGCCGCCGGGTGGCCGTCCATGAGACCGGACATGCCATCGTCGCGCTCGCGCTTGCGTGCGGCGAACTCGTTTCGGTTTCGGTCGAGAGCGCCATCGTCCGGAATCCCGAGCTGCTCCAGAACGGCGGCGGGGCCCTCATCAGGGATAACGGGATCAAGGAACGCACCCAAGCCCAGCTGCTCGACAGCATCGCCGTAAGGCTTGGAGGCATCGCCGCCGAGGAAGTGGTCTTCGGAGAGCGGTCGGCGGGCGGAGGCGGCGGCAGGGGTTCCGACCTCCACACGGCCACGCTTTCGGCGCTGGCGTTCGAGGCATCCTATGGCCTTGGCGAAGGCTTGGCTTACCTCGCCCCTGACGACGAAGAGGAGCTCTTCTCCGCATTGCGGCTCGACCGCCTCCTGCACGCACGTGTCGACAAGATGCTGCAGGAGCAGTTCCGGCGGGYGAAGCGGATCATCGAACGCGAGCGGCTGGAGGTCGATCGCGTCGCCGAGGCCTTGCTCGTCAAGGGGACGCTCGATGCCAGCGAGGTGGTCGAGCTGATCGCACAACAGCCGCGGCTCAAGCTGGTAGACGGCGACGACAGGAGGACAGGATAGATGTCGCAAGGAGTGAGCTTACATCCGTGCTAATTCAGCCCATCCCAGGCGGCCACGGATTCGTTTCGACGACCCGTTCGACATGCTGGCGCATGATCTCGGCCGCCCCGTCGGCGTGCGGCTCCACCATCTCGACACCGCACCAGATCGACTCGAGCGCGCACTCGGCGATCCCGACGCGCCGCATATCCGCGTCCGRCTCGACGGCGAGAAGTACGAAGTCGGCATTTTCCGCCAGACGGTACACCATTTGATAGGTTAGCAGCCGCTGCGCCATGTCGCGGGGAATCGGGCCTCCGGCGAGCAGGTTGGGCCAGCGCATGACGTGTCCCTCGACCTCGTTCGGCGCGTCGAGGTGCAGCGTCTCCGGCATGAAAGCCCACGAGAGTCCGGCGGCACTGATCTGGATCGCAAGCTCGCTCATGCCGTCCACCATCCGCCCGGCGGCGGCCAACTGACTAGAACCGGGAGAGTCTGGATCGGAGACGATCCCACCTCGGATGYGGGGCCACAGTCTGGCGCCCCGCTGTCGAGGTCAAGGCCGGATCAGATGTGCGCCAGAGCAGACGGTAACGTCGATCGCGGCAGTGCCTGACGGAATGAGTCAGACCGACGCGGCGGACACGGAGCGGGATCTGTCAACCCTCCATTGACGGTGAATTCTTAAAGACATTAAAAAAGGCGGCCAATGACTGACCGCCCTTTTATCCACCCTCAGGTGGTACGTTTTCCGACATTTCTGCCGGGTATTCGTTAAACTCTTTCGAGTTAATGGGCCGCAGCCACCCMAAATAGATAGTTTGTCGCCGCGCAGCTGTCAAGTCACGCCGCGGACGGCCTCGTCAGTTCATCGAGCACCTCTTCGACAGCGCGGTCAATCGCTGCCGCCTGTTCCGCTTTGAGCTTTTCGATTTCGGCGGTATGCGCTTCCTGCTGCTTCGCGAGGGTAGCAGATTCCAGTGATTTGAACCTGTTCCGGATGACCACCATGCCATTGGCAATACAGTCCAAGATCGCTTCGAAGTCGGCGTGAGAAACTTTAGGAGTGATCAGCCTTTTATCAATACCGTCTGAGCTATAGAAGCGTTCAAGCCTAGACAGTCTTACGGTCATGACGTGGTTGCAGATCGCCCATGATCCTCTGGTATCGTTAGGGCTGGGGTTGCTGCTCAGCTTATGAATGTAAGGAGGAAGATTGCCTCGAGGGCCCTTTGCAGGTTCGACACTCGTGACAGGCACGAATACGACACATTCGGTTGCCTCATTTAGTGTTTTCGCTCCCGAGATGATGACACCCTGGTGATAGCCAGTAAATTCAGGTTCCAAGGAATCGACGAAAGTTCCGATCCAGTAGACCTCACGCGGTCCCGGAGGGCTTTTGATTGAGATTTTCTTGGTGTCCCAATTTGGGAGCGCCCCTCGTAGCGCCATTGTCCTCTCTCCTGCACGTCGGCACATGTTCTAATTGCTATTAATGAAGGATTTCACCATCCACGATGTGAACCGGACTACACCGTAGTCACGGCCCATTCAGATCGTTCCAGATCTTTGGCTGTCCCAGAATTCCATCTGTTGACGGCGTGAGGAACGGTGCAGGACAGGCGAAGGTGGCGGTCGGACAAGGATCGAGGAGTGGGGAATGAAAGGATGTCATTGGACGGGTTCGCCGGACCGTCGAAMCTCGGCATCCTCGGAGAAGTCCTGGCTGCGGAGGCTCTCGTCCGAAACGGGTTTCAGAGCGTCATTTCGCGGAAGCCAAGAACGAAAGAAGTCGCTGGCTGTGATTGCTCGATGTCGACAATCGGTTTAACAACGGGTCGATCGGTTTAATATTAAATCGATTGTTTTGATATCTAAACGATCGATCCGAATAAGGGGTCCTCCGTGGCGAGAACGGTTCCACAGAGCGCSATCAGAAWTCCACTTGACCTTGTCTTCGGGGTCGACTCGAACGTGCGGGTCTTGCGCGTGCTTGTCCGTCATGGGGGGTACCTCTCCAGTTCGGATATCGGTCGTCGCGCCGGAATATCGAAGAGCAGCACCCGCCTGGGCCTTATCTCGCTCGGGGAAACGGGCGTCGTGTCGGCAGAGGGGTCAGGGTACAACCGACTGTACCGCTTGAATGCCGAACACTACTTCTCCAAAGCAATCGAGAACCTCTTTGCTGCCGAGGAACGTCGGTTCGCAGCCATCATCGATGCCGTCACCGATAGCCCTGGTGACAAGAAGCAGTTCGTCAAGAGCCTGTGGGTGTACGGCAGCGTTGCGCGCGGAGCGGACCGCCTGGGAAGTGATCTGGATGTCGGGGTCGTCACGGGATCTGCCGACCTCGCAGYGGTTGTCGACGTCGTTCGGGACAGCCTTGCCATTCATTCCGAGCGGTTGGGCTTCACCCCGAGTGTCGTTGGCCTCGACATGGAGGATCTCAGCCGTCTTGCCCGTGACGACGATCCTTGGTGGGCGAGCGTGGTCAAGGATGCCATCGTGCTAGCGGGCAGGCGGCCCGAGGAACTTCCCGCGTTGGCTGGAGCAGCCGCAGATGGTTAGAACCGGGTCCACTAAGAAGAAGGATGCTTCCTACGTTTCCGGTCGTCTCGTGGTCGCGGACCTGCAGGGCCTTGACGTTCTATCTTGCCGAATGAGTACGGCTGACATCTAAGCACCAGTCTCGCAACTGAGGGCTAAATCATTAAACCTTTTCGGGACTTCGAATTGAAATAGACATCGCTTAATGGCAAAACCCCCGGCCGACGCGACGTCAGGTCCGGGGGTTTCTTTAGCTTCACCTCAGCGCGTAACCTGTGAAGGCCATGGGCGACTGGGATACGCAATTAGGGTGAGAATGTAAGGTCAATGGCCGAAAGTCAATACGCATTCGATTACGGATCGGCCGAAGTCGGCATACGCCGAGCGCTTACGGAACCGCGTCTCGGCAAGTACCTGAAACAGGGGGGCTTTGAGTTTCCCTACACAATGCAGTGGTATCTGTGGAACGCCAGACTGGCAAAGGCATTCCAGTTTCCGCTGCACGCGCTAGAGGTGACCCTCAGAAATGCCGTTCACGAACACATAGTGTTGACCGGCGGGCCAGAGGATTGGCCGTTCGATACGAAATGGATATCGGCACAAGAGGCCGTTGGGTCGGGAATCCGAGAGGCATTGAACCGCAGCAAGCGCCAACTGCTCAAGCGGAAGATGACGGATCGGGAATACACTGCATCGGTCGAAGAGGTATCTCACCTCGACGTTCCTGCATTCGGGAAGCTGAACAGGCACGACGTGCTGGCGAACATGTCCCTGGAGTTCTGGGTGAGGCTRCTCGATTACCCCTACGAAAGGGCATGGCAGCTATCGCTTAGGCGAGTCTTTCCGAACGCCGATCTGAGCGATACTCGCAGGCACCTCTGCAACATCGTGAGGCGGATCAAGGATTTCAGGAATAGGGTAGCACATCATGAGCCGATCTTTCACCGGATCGACCTTTCGGATCTGCACGCCGACGTGATCAGGGTCATCGGGATGCGCTGCGGCCTCACGAAATCTTGGGTCCAGCATCATTCGACCTTCCACGCCGTTCATTCCGACCGGCCATCCCGGGATGGGCTTTCCGCTTCGGACTCGGTCGCCTCTATGGTCCGCGCTGTGGTCACGGTTGCGGACCCGGCTGCCAAGCTAAAGGAATTACTGCCTGAGCTTGCCGCTGCCGAAGCCTGGGCTGTCGTAGAAGTAAAGGGAAGGCTTTCCGCAGTCGGAAGCGACGACATTCTCAAATGGCTTGCGACAGGATCGCAAGTCGGCATTGCGGACCTAGAGGAAACCATCGCGAAAGTAATCGACAAGGCTCCCTCCGCGCGTCGGGTAGAGTCCGTTCCTCCTGACATCACGCTGTCGCAGGCAGGAGCGAAATTCTTCGCTAGAAACGTTCCGAGCAAGAAGAAACCCACACTTCTGGTACTCACCTCCGACGGAACCCCG
This sequence comes from Mesorhizobium sp. LCM 4576, assembly GCF_001854815.1. Lineage (NCBI taxonomy): Bacteria > Pseudomonadati > Pseudomonadota > Alphaproteobacteria > Hyphomicrobiales > Phyllobacteriaceae > Mesorhizobium > Mesorhizobium sp. LCM 4576. Next base: position 28,919 of record NZ_MDDT01000043.1, on the reverse strand, counting down.
ACGGGTCAGCCCCTCGGTGTCCTTCTGAAGAATGACGTTCGGATAAAGACCCGGCCTGGTTAGAAGCTCGGAGGAAACGCACAGGGGATAGGGCGTGCGTCCCTCAGCRCCAAAAATGGGCGCTCTGAACCGGGGATCAGCCAGCGAGCTGGCGCGCCTTCTTCCTCTGCATCGGACATCTCGTTCRGAGCTTCGAGGCGGCCTTCGAAGAAGGTTGGGCGCGCGCCAGTCAGGCACTAGTTCTTCATCCGCGGCGTCAGGCCTCCCCCTGACGGCACCGATGGCCCCTATTCGGGCTCGCCTGACTTCRCAGGCTTCTTGTGTTGGAAAAGTTTGAATTTGCCCGATCCGGTTAAGYGGCAACAAACCAAGATCGGACGCCCGTGCGTCATGAAGAACTGCCCCCACCTTCGGGTTCACCAAAGGGGGCAGTTCCGGATGGCGTTTGACACCCTTGGCCTTCGACTCGTTGGGGCGAAGTCGTCTGGTCCAAGTCGTCGCGAGGGCAAGAGTGTTTGAGCTGACGAAACCCATTTCGGACCGTGAGGAAGCAATTTTTCGCCCCGTCGCAAKGTCCTGTCTCAAGGTGCAAGAAGTCGATCAAAGATCGCAATCATGGATCTGGTCGAGAGGCGGAAGTCGGGGMGCACGGCGACCTCAAAAACACGCTCTATACCGACAGAGCAACCTCTGTGCGATTACCCACCGAGCGTTTGCCCGAGCATGCCACCGTGAAGCATTCCGCCAAAGAATATGCGCGCGGCGATGTCCGCATCAAAACGATTTAAAATGTGTTCTTGTCTTGCAGTTGCAGCATCATTGACGTCGATCAGCACCGCGGCAAATCCCACTTGCACGCTAATCGTTGAGTTGCAATTCCCGCCACAACCGCCGCGCCAAGCTGAACATTTGGGATGCGGATCTGCTCCGCATGGCTCGCGAGAAGCGTCTTACATATCCCGCGGATTGATGAAGCCCGATCACCCCTAAGCAAAACGCTTGTAAGTTGTTAAGACGACGAAAGAAAGGCACCTGTGATTCTTGCGTGATATTTGTGGCGCAAGCCTTGCATTTGCCGGGGATCTTGTCATCAAATGACTTGCGGCGACGATTCGCTACAATCGTCGCCGCTTTTCGCAACCAAGCCACAGGACGGCTGGGCATTGAAAACGATCACCAAACTAATCCTAGCGGTGAATCCGTCAAGCTGTCCTGTGGCGCACGCCGAAGAAAGGGCTGCACACCGTGAGYCGACAAATCCTGTGCATTGTCAAACATCCAACTCATGAAGATCGACACCGCCGCATCCAATACATTGGTGGCGTCGATGGCGGTGTCCGATGGAAAGTGTCTGAGGAAGACGCTATCGCTAACGTGAAGCGCGATCCCAGAGCGTACTTCGTATCCGAGGGTGGGAAAACTGTGTGGGTTACYGTCAAGCAGCACAATGGCAGGGATTATCTGAAGACGCAGACGGATCGTTTTTTGCCTGACAATCTTCTGAGTCTTCCGGAATGCCCTTAGAGCACTTTGAACCGCAGAGTCGATTTCAGCCTCCTGGGCAGGCACATCTCATCGTGGCGAGGACTCCCCGCCACTAGAGATTCGCCATGGGGTCACTCTCTCTCCGGATGAAGCTCATCGGGCTTTGTTCGTCCCTTCCCGGCCTTCGGATCGGGAAGGGTTGTAGCAGGCTCTTAATCTAAGGCGGTCGGCTTACAGCGAGCCCGTGACAAAGCCATAGATGATAGGCAGCGCATATACGGGGCCGAGAGGCAAACCGAGATCGTAAGCCACGCCGGGCACGGCTGCGGTTATCCGCCGATCATACAATTTAATGATGYTCGATTATCCAAAGAAAAGAGACATGTCGGTTTGATGGTCGAGTACGATCTGAAGTCCCCTGGAAGAAACGATGGCGGTGTGGGGACCTCTATCTGCAGAGATTCACCAACCGCCATGAAATGCAGGTCTGGCTGATCGACACACAGGATACGGTTCGGAAGTGCGCGACACCCTCAAGGAGATCGTCGACACAAACGTGCGAAGCGGGAAGTGTGGCGAAATCCGCGCCATCTGAGGCGCGCCCTGCCCCTTGCAAAACTCTACTCTAAAGTGTTGCGGGAAGCTTCCCTCTCGCATCCGTGGCCGACGAAGGAAGACCGGGTGTTCTGTCTCTCGCCAAGGTCGAAGCGGTTGGCTGCAACCAATTCGCTACGAATTTGGAAGGCGCCGGTGCTGTGTCCGGGGATCGAGACTTCGCTGGTCTTGAATACGCGACGCAGCAGTGCCATCGTCGCCCCGCAAACAAGGACACCGATTTCGGTTGCCGTGTAACTTAGAGTGGTCGCCTGAGTGATGAGCGGGCCCGATATCTGACCAACGCTGAGTGAACCCTCCTCCCCAGATCGAACCAAGGCCTCGCCACTGGCGACGCCGCAGCACATCCGCACCACTTGCCCCCTTGCGGTGAGCAAATATTTGCCTCGAATATCTATTGCGGCAAGGACCGCACGTTCGGCCTCCACTTCACTCGCAGCGGGGTAGCCGAACACGGCCAGGCACCGGTCTGCTACGCATCCGATTATCTGACCGCCGAATCTTGGAACCGTCTCACGGCAAAAGACCTCCATCGGCTCCACCAATTCGCTGATATCTTCGRCGTTGAGTTGTTGGCCGGCAGCAGTTCCGACGGAAATGCCGAAGGCTGCAATAATGACTATGCGCCTTTCCGGTCTACCRAAGACGTTTGTGGCAAAGCCGCCCGAATTACAGGGGACAGTGAGGCGATCATGCTGACGCAGTTGCCGGTAGACTTCGACTGTCTCGGCGCTGGGGGCAGCGTTCCGCTCTTGCCGAAGGGTGTTTTCCAAACGGTTAAATTGCATTAGAGCCTCAGCACTCCTCCCTAGAGAGTGCAGGCTGCGCATTGCGCCGCAGTGCGCTGCCTCGTGCGCCGGATCCATAGTGATTATAGCCCGCGCCGTCTTTAGCACGGTTTCCGGCTCACCATGCTCTTCATCGTGTGCCAGCACAGTCTCGAGCGCCGAGACCGCGATATCGCAAAGTCGTTTTCTTTCAGCCTGCAACCAAGCTGCAAATGGTGCCGACCGGATGCTCAAGCCCGCAGCGAAGTCACCTTTGTATAATTGCGGAATGCTCCGGATAAGTTCGGAGTCGCCAGAAAGAGCAATATCTTCCAACTTCCGACTGTCGACAGCAATGACTTCGTGCCGTAGCATCAAGGTCCCTTGACGGGCCTCAAACGGATCCGGACAACCGTCTTCTTTCAGGAGTTTGCGTAAAGCAGCCAATTCCTGCCGCAAGCTCGCACGTGCCTGCTCTTCGCCGCTCAGAGGCCACAGGCTGYCGGACAGCTGTTCTCGCGTACAGCCACTTGCTCCGCATTGCGCCAGCAAAGCGAAAAGCGCCCAGGACTTCCGGGTGCTAAGGCGAAGCTGTGTTTGCTGTTTGCCGCTGAGCATGCACCGACCGAGCAGTGTTAGTCGCAAATCCAAGCGTGCCTCCTGAAGCCGGGTGCATAAGCCTCGTAGAAGTCTGCAACATATACGAGCATGTGGCCTCACGTTCGCTTTTTACGCGCTTTTTACGCCTTTCGGTTGGAAGTACAGTTAACAATTATATATCGACTTGTAAGTACACATAACTTCTCAAATAATACATTCAAAAATTAGAAGGAGCGACTATAATGGAAGAGACAACCACAAAAATCCGAGGTCTTTCGAGGCAGGGCAGCCGCTACTCAATCATRCCGAACCGTTCCRTGACAATGAAGGCATCCTCAGCTGTCCACGGCTGCGCCTTGGTCCGAGACATCAAATCGCAAACCATCAACCMGGCCATGCAAGCCACGATGCGGTGCGCCCTCGCCGTCGCCATCGCACAAGACCGACGCACGACCGCCAATTTCTTCATTGAGGATAGTTCAGATACCGAAGCTACCGGTGAGGCACCGCTTTAAGATATTGATCGCAACAACGCGATTGAGCCTGCTCAGTGGCGCCGACCATGGCGTGGCCTATCAGCAGCTTTTCATGGGGGCATAAGGCTTTGAAAATCTCCAGCGGGACAATCGGCCGTGCTTGCTTGCGCCCCCTACACCACGTTGGGCGCAAAACGCGATTCCCCCAGATCTGCCCTGGGCCGCGATGTACCATAATCCTGATGAGTTGGAACCGGCCTCGAGGCTCGAACGCATAAGGCCCTATGCTGGCAGGCAGCGGAACGGACTTCCGGTCTCTACTCGCGTCACCTGAGCAAACCCTGCCGCCACCAGGCCCAACGAAGAACGGCCGCGGGCAATTCAGGCCGCATCCATCGTCAAATGGCACACGGGTGCGGCCTGAACGAAGTTGYCATCTCATGAGTGGAGAACATTGCTCCCTGGGCGAAGGTCTAACGCCACACAGAGCCCTTGAACTGGCCTGTCGCGTCTTTTGGGGTTATGCCGGAAAGATCGCAATGGTTGGCGTTGCCCGAGATAGGTGCTTGGACTACACGAGCGCTCTTTACCGGCGCATTGATGACGCAATAGGCATCGAAGCGTGCGGGCAGACCTGGTATCGTGTTCGCTAGATTTCCGTCGGGGCGGCAGTTGACGCTAGCGCCGGTCATGCGTCCGTCGGGTCCGACCTCTTCATTGCTGAAGTCGCATGTTCGGCCCGTCGGGGTTCCCGGCGCTCCGGGAGGGCCGCCTATCGTTACGCCGCGAATGACCACGCCAGTAGTGACGGGCTTTGTCCCGGCTTTGGTACTGGAGTCCTCTGCATTCGTTGGCGGAACGGCGGCATAGGCTGCGGTGAGAGCCACCAACAAGCCGAAAGCTTTTGATTTCAAAGTCATCACTTCTCTCCTCTTATTGAAGTCAGTTCTACGGGGATCACAGCGGCTCCTGGAATGAGGACATCCCTGCGCGGCGGCTAACGGAACCTGATGATGTAGTTGACAGCGATGTTCTTGGGGCGCGTTTCGTCGGCGATGYGGGCCGGTGTTATCGGCGAACTCGTTGCTTTGCTCGACATGGATGTTCCGGCGGCATTGCCTTGCTGTGAAACTCCAGCCGGCTGAATCACGTCATAGGAGTGGGTGTGATCCTRCATGGCATCGCATTGCAGCGAGCCGACGGTATTTGCGACGTGGTTTCCGGTCGGATCGATCCGCTGGTCCGCATCTGGATCCATCCCGGCGCCGGCATCGAGCCCGCGCAGGAACAGCCCGCGGTAATCAGGAATTCGAAATTCCAGTTCAGCGCCTGAAGACCTTTCGCCGTAGAGTGCACCMAAAACAGCGTAGAGTTCAGGATAGGCAGTCAAGCTCAGATATCGTCCATCACACAGCATCCAACCCTGGCTTTCGATATGACTGAGCGGGGCGTCAGCTTCTGTCCCTGGCTTCGATCCCGAGCTTGAGCACGCGGCGTTGRCCCAGATCGTGTTCCTGTCGCCGGTAACGGGATGGACTTGACCGGCGAAAGGGCTCACGGAACCGATAGGAATTCCCGCAAACATGACGGCATCCCTCCATTGCTGTTGGGTTTCTGCTTTGAGAAACGCGATGGTTGGCACGTGGACTCGTGGTTCCCTGTGAACCTCTCGAGCCTCGCTGGCTCCGCAACTTTGAGCGGAGCCAGCATTAGCATGCCCGGTCGACTAAGCCGGGGAAATTTCCCAAGTATTGTCGCCCTGGAGCACGCAGTCGAGGTTGTAGACTGCGGACGGAAATTTCGCTTCGCTCGTCTGTGTGACCGTGTTGATGTTGAGCACCGTGCCGATCTTCAGGTTTGTTCCCGCAGCTACCCAATAGCTCGGCGTAGGCGTGAATGTGTGCTTCAAGTTGGTTCCTGCCTGTACGCAATAAGTCCCGGTTCCGGACATGCCGATGCCAACTGAAAATCTATTGTTCGGTACATCGGCTGCATCAGTGATAACCAGAGAACCGCTGGGGGGCGCTTGGACCGGATCGCTGAGACCAGGTCCGGGCGACAAGGAAAACTCGGTTGTATTCTTTCCAGCCGGAYTGCAATCCTTTGCTCCCGACGCCTGAAAATCAACGCCTGGGATCAACTGGCCCGTATCGCTCCAAACGAAGTTGTAGTCGATTTCCCACGTGAACCTGATCTGGTCACCGACCCGAATCTGATACGGCGAGCAAAACCATGCTAGCGAGAAGACATCTGCCACCTGCTGCGGCATCTTTTGATAGACGTAAAAGGTCCAAGGTTGGGCCGAACCATTTTTAAGCAATAGTGAATATTGCGTGCCCTGAGCGAGTGCAGCCTTCGCCTGTTGAGATGCGCGCAGGTCATGTGACATCTCGTTTCGGGCATAACTGATGTGAATAGACATTGATATCCCTTTCCTGGAGCTTCATCGGATTGGCCGATGTTGGGGTCCGATTGCCATCGCAGGGTACTTAGGATCCTCCACTTTCGAACAATCAAATATGCGTAAAAGTTCGACTTCAGGCGTCAAATTTCAACTCGGGATATTTTGCGCTTGACTAACGGTTTTGCTGCATCAATTGTATCACGCATATGTGACTAGGCCGAAATCGCCCTATGGACATGCCTTTCCATCCGCTAACGGATCAATTGACTTGCGTTATACTCGCAATTACTAATGCGTTTCGAGAAACATTTTCAACGCATTGATTAACACGAAGGACTCCTGAGGATCGACTGTCACTTTCGCATGCCGGAATTGTTCGATCCGCCTTCGCTCAACGGAGCGTCGTRCCGAGAGGCGGGGCCGACCGCCGCTGTCGGCGTGACGCCGTTGGACCTCGGCTGGAAACCTTCGCTGCAGGCCGAGCGCGCTTTTCACTGTGGTGTGGGGACATCTTTGAGGGGCCTTGCTCCAACGGCGAACTCACCCGCGCGTCGCGGAAGCTGTCGCGCCCCGCTGCAAAGAAGCCGCCTCCTGTCGGGTAAAGTAATTCCGGCATTCGTCGGCTTCGATTCGTAGCGGCATGGTTTGCCGTTCGTTGACGCGCGGAACGCTGGCTGGCTGAAAGGTTGTTAACCACGCTCATCGAAAGGGAAAGCAAGCACCCAAAAGTCGTTTGCACCTTCTTTGTCGACGCTATATCCGCCTCCCACTCGCGGGGCCTGTCTCACCAGGCCCGCCCAAGAGGAAAGAATGACTATGACGATGAACATATCGATAGCTGTGCGGAAGGTCCGCGAAGCTCAGGGCTGAGGCCCCGGTATGTTCTGCCGGGCGTCAAGTCCGGCTTTTCGGTCCCTTCACTATCGAGCGACGGCGAGGCGGTCAAACCGAGGCTTCGCGCGTGAGACTTCGCGACTTAACGGTCACGCAGTCCCCGCCGATGCCCGTGTTGGTTCGCCCTTCCATCGGCTAGCGGGCGCTCGCCGCCCGCCGGCATGCGCACGCCGACAAGAAAGGGAAACTGAAATGCGTTGCCATAACCTGCTGCTTGCCGAAGCGTTGAAGAACTACAGCCACGGATTCCAGATCGGGCACGGTCCTATCCTCGCCCACCCGTTGAAGAGCATCCGCAACTCGGGCGGGGGCTTATCCATACCGATGACGCTTCACGTGACCGGGGCCGGGACGCCCCTGCCCTGGAAATTGAGGACGGCGTCGCCAATCGTGTGCCRCAGCCGAAGAAGCGCGACTCCAAGGTCGGCTTCGTCGTCGACCCGTTCCRCAGCCGGAGGGTCTGGTACGAGAGTGGCCTTGAAGAATCGGTAGCGTACTTTCTTCTCGCAAAACCCGAGACGCTGGAGCTGCGCGAGCAGCAGAAGGTGCAATTTTTCCAGAATGGGCAGAGACGCACGTGCTGGATCGACTTCATCCAGCGGCAGTCGGGCGGCAGGATCGCGTATGCCGTGAAGTACAAGATCGACGTCGATGAAGACCTGCGCGAGACCCTTCGGCTCGTGTGCGAACAGGTCGGCGACCGCATTGCCGACGAGTTCCGCATCCTCACCGAGAAGGACCTGAMCCTCACACAGATCGAGAACGCCAAGGACATCGTGGCGTACGCAGCGGACTACGACTTCGAAGCCCAGACGATCGTGGCCGCTGCGTTGCCAAAACTGCCAGCTCGAACTTCGCTCCGCGAGATTGCCCAAGCAAGCGGACTTGGCGAGCGCGGCCGGCGTGCGGCCGTCACCTTGATCCAGAAGGGCCTGCTGGCGATTCCAGCCAACGTCCGGCTTGGGGATCCAGCAATCCTTGTCAACAACGGCGCCCGCGATGGGCGCCGTTAATCCATTCATCACGGAAGCTTGATAGTGCGAAAGAAAAACAACAAAAGGGGGAAGGCGTGAAAGTATTGAATCCTGCCTCGGCAACAAGAGCCGAGAGAGCCCATCTGTTCGGCCGCCACGATCGGCTGCTCATCGATGGCCAGTCCTTCAGGGTCGAAAGGAAGGTCAAGGACACGCACGTGCTCCAGCCCGTGACAGGCGACCTAATCGCGGAAGACTACTTCGTCGTGAAGTCCGACAAGGAGATCAACGCGTTGATCCGGTCGAAGCGTATCCGGGTCGACGAGGGCTACTTTTCGAAGGCCTTGGCTATCCTGCGCGTGCGGTTCGACGACTCCGACTTGACCGACCTGTCGGAGGAAGAACTCAGGACTCTTGCGTGGAAGAAGGAATGGTGCGTCCGTTTCCTGGACGCCGCCGCGAACCTGCAAGGGCGTTGGCGCCCGCGCCGTATCATTGATGACTTCGCCCGGTTCGTCGAGGAAAACCGCGACCTTATGGATCGGTGGTACCTCGACACGTTCGGAGAACGCAGGCGGCCTGGGCGAAGGATTAAGGGCGAGGTGCGCAAGGCCTTTGACTATCCCAGCCCTTCCGCCCTGAAGAAATGGCTGGCGCGCTTTATCAACGGCAACTGCCGCATGGCGAGCCTGCGTCCGCACTACTCCGAATGCGGCAACCGGAACCAATTGGACCCTCGCGCAGCCGACGTGATCGTGATCGAGGTCAGGAAATACGCCAGCCTGCTGCGGCCTAGAATGGCCGACATCTGCGAGGACGTGGACCTTGCCTTGTACAACATCAACAAGAACCTGCCCGAGCACCAGCAGGTGTATGCGAGCCACAATGCCGTCCGACGCAAGATCCACCTGCTCGATCCGTTCATGGTGGACGCCGGGCGCAAAGGGAGCGACTACGCTTTTCGGAAATACACRCCCGTCGGAAAGGGATTGCAGGTCACGCAGGCTTTGGGACGTGTCGAGATGGACGACTGGGAGGTCGATCTCCACACGCTCGTCGCCAAGTCAAGTTTCTGGAAATCGTTGACGCCGAAACAGCGTAGCCTGGTGCCGCGCATCCGAACGACCCTCACGGCGGGGATCGACTGCGCATCGCGAGCCATCGYCGGCTTCAACCTCGCCTTCGGCCCTCCCTCCACCGCCGCGACGAAGAGCGCCCTCAGGTCGGTCATGATCGACAAGAGCGAGCTCGCCGAGGCTGCGGGAGCAACGGCGTCGTGGCACATGCACGGCCGCCCACTCAACCTGGCCACGGACGGAGGCCCGGTATTTCGCAGCGAATTCGACACGGCCGCCTCGCGACTCAGCGTCCCCCGCGTCGTCCCCGAGCAGGATCCGCGCAAGCGAGGCACGATCGAAGCGTTCTTCAGGATCATCAAGCGGCTCTGCCGCTATTTCGCGGGACGCTCCTTCTCCAACGTCGTCAAACAAGGCGACTATCCGGCGGAAGAGCTTGCCTCGCTGACCGTTGGGGAATTCTACAGGAGCCTGATCAGGTTCATCGTGGACCACTACCACATGCGGCCGCATCGCGGCCTCGAGGGGCGAACTCCCTACGCACAGTGGGAGGAACTTGCCAAACAGGGGCTGCCGCCTGCCCCCTCGGATGAACAGCTGGCCGTCGCCTTCGGGCTGACGCGTAGGCAAAGGTCGATCACCAAGCACGGGATCGAGTCTGTCGGCATCTCGTACAACTCGATGGAACTGGCTGAGCTTCACATGAAGGTCGGTCAGAAGAAGRTAGACGCCATCGTCGAGCCGGAGGATCTCGGCCATGTGTACGTCCTGATCCCCAAGATTGTCCGGGGGCGGATCGAGGGCATCCCTGAGAGCCARCACTTCCTGAGAGTTCCTGCTGTCGATCCCAAATTCAAGGGCAGGACGCTGGCCGATCATCTGCTCGCCAAACGCGCTGTCCGCGAGGTCTTGAAGCAAGAGGAGGCGTTGGGAAGGCCTATCCGCATCAGCGCTCACCGGGATCTCCTGGACCTCTCGAGGGGCGTCATGGACAGGGCGGCGGTCCCGAGCCATGTCGTCACCGAGAAGTCCTTGGATATGCTGGAGAAGCGGATCCGCTTCGCCGCCCAGGCTGCGCTTGGYCCTGACCAGTATGCGACCGAAGATGCGGACGGCGGCCAGCCGGGCGAACTCGTCGCGACGGCGACCAGGCGCCGGGGAAAGCGAGACGACTCGAACCAGAAATCCCGCACATCGCAGGATCGCAACGCCGCGTCGAAACCCAAGCCGTTCGGCGGAAGCTTGAACCTCTATGGTGGAGAAGGAAAATGACGCGGGCCACGAAACACATCGATCCAGAACCGGAATGGAGTGATGCTGCGTCCGACGACGATTTTCTCGACGCAGTTTCCGAACGCATGACCGATGAGGAGAAGCGCGTCAAAGCGGCCCTCGAACTGGCCAAGAGCGTCTATGTCCCGTGCGGACGCGACCAGGGCGCCAGGGAGCTTCTTTCCCGCTTTGTGGCAATGATGCTCGCGAAAAAAAGGGGCCGACGAGACGACKGGCGCGTCTTGTTCGTCACCGGGGAAAGCGGCGCCGGCAAGACCGTACTCGTCGAACGCATGCTCGCAGAGAACGCTACCCTGGCTCCGATCCAGAGATCGTACGGCCTTATCGACCCCGTTGTCACCCATACGTTGATGGGACCCTCGACTCTCAAGTTCCTGGGGCTGAACATCTTGAAGCAGGCCGGATACAAGATCACTCGGAAATTAGAGCAGGGCGAGGTCTGGGACATCCTGCCCGAGCAATTGCACCTGCGGAAGAAGCTGCTCATCCACATCGACGAGACACAGCATCTGCTGAAGCTGACTGAATCGGACAAGGAACGGGAGAAYGTCAGGAAGGCGATCAAGGGAGTGATGAACTACAAGCCGTGGCCGGTGAGCTTTCTCATGTCTGGAATRCCCGGCATCACGGCGCTGGCCGGGCTCGACGAACAGGTCGAGCGACGGTCACGCCATTTGCACCTTCCAGACGTCACGCTTCCTGAGGAGCGTATCCTGATCCTCAACATTGTCACCGCCATGTGCGACGCGGTGGGGCTCGGYCATCGCGCAGTCACCGGGAGTGACCTTCCAGACCGTATCGCCCACGTTGCCAGGTATCGGTACGGGCGCATCGCACAGGTGGTCCTCGCCGGGATCGAGCAGGCTGCCTTGAGGGAGGCATCTACCCTTACGCGCGAACACTTCGCCTATGCATACATCGACCATTCGCAGGCCCGTGGATACGACCACATGAACCCGTTCCTCGTGGACGACTGGCAGAGCCTTGAGCCAGGCCTTTTCTTGATCGAGGACGAGTGATCTTGAGGACGAACGGTTGGATTCTCGAGCCGCTTGGATTCGCTTACCAGCTTGAGGAGCTGGAGCCTGCGGCCGGATTCGCGTCCCGCCTCGCTGCGCTGAATGGCAGATCGCTGAAGGACCTTCTTCGCRACATGAGCATTCGGCAGCGAAATCTGGACCTAGGTCTCGCCTCGGCGGTGCGGGACGTCGCCATCCTTGGCCGGGCGGATCCCGAGCGCCTGCTTCGATACACACCCGTGCGCAAGACTGAGAAGCTGTACGAAGTGGCTGGCGAGTCCTTCTTGCGGCTGGCGGTCAACCGGACCTATTTCCGGTACTGCCCGCGGTGCGCCCTTGAGGACATGGACCGATATGACGGGCCAGCCTCCAGCAGGCCTTGGCTTCGCCTTGAATGGACCATTTCGCATTTCCGCTCCTGTCCGCGACATGACGTTTTCCTCGCGACAACAAACCCCATTCGCACGCCCTTCGCCCCCTTCGATTTCAGCGGCACTATGGAAAGCCTGATCCCTGCCCTGCGGCAGGCCGCCGATCAGGCCGTGGCCACGGCCGCGTCCCCTTTCCAGATTTGGCTTCAGGGCCGATTGCGCGGGCTGCGTTCCCCCGCGAACTGGCTCGACGACCTCCCGCTCCACGTCGCGGCTCCATTCTGCGAAGCGCTGGGCGTGTCGTCGCTTCACCCGCCGAAAGTCCGGGTCGCGCGCTTCTCGACGTCGGACTGGGCGCTGGCTGCCGACGAAGGATTTCAGGTCGCCAGCGCCGGCGAGGACTCCCTGCGCGCGCTCCTCGAAAGGCTCAACGCCGGGCAAGCTTTGACCCGAGGCTTCTGGGGACCACGCGACACGTATGGCTACGCATACGGGCTCCTGCAGAAGACCGTTGACGATCCGGCTTATGGCAAGCTGCGCGACGCCGTGCGCGGGTTCGCGCTCGAGACCATGCCGATCGAGCCGGGCACTGATGTCCTCGGCCAAGCCGCGGGGAAGCGCAGGGTTCACACCGTCCGGACCGCAGCCCGCGATTCCGGAATGCATGCCTTGAGCATCCGACGGCTTTTCACGCGAATGGGCGTCGACGAGGCCGCCGATCATTCCGGGGTGATGGACCATCGGATCCTGGTGAAGTCCGAGGAGATCGGCCGCGTCGTCGCGGATTTGAAGGGCGCGCTCACCGCGCCGGAAGTCGAGCGGTTGCTCGGCGTTCCCCGGCTGCACCTGAAGGAACTGGTCGCCCGCGGACACTTGGTCGGGCTGGYCGGGACAGGCAGCAGGCGGAACGCGAAGCGCCGTTTCTCGAAAGCCGATGTGGAGCGATTGCGGGATCGACTATTCGACGGCGCCGAGGAGGTTTCGGAGCCGACGGAGCGTCAGGTTGACGTCACAGGCGCGCGCCGCGCTTCCACCTGTACCATTGCCGACCTCCTGGACATGATCTTCACGGGAAAGCTCGCCTGGAAAGGACGGCTCGCCGGGAGGAACGACTATATGGCGTTGCTGCTCGACGCCGACGAGGTGACGCGGATCGTGCGCTCGGGCGGAGCACGCACCAATCTCACCAAGGCAGAGGCCGAGGCGTTCCTCCMCGGTACACATGAGCGTGTCGTGAACAGGTTGATCGAGGCAGGTCACCTCACGCTCGTTGAGGAATTCAGCCCCGACGCAAGGCGGATGATTCCGGTCGTCTCACAGGAAAGCGCGGAGGCATTCAAGTCGCGCTTCGTCTCGCTGGGCGAACTTTGCCAGAAGACCAACATGCACCACAAAAAGGTCCGTGCCCTTCTCCGGCTGGCCGGAATCATGCCGATCCTGGTTCCGGAGACTATCGGTGCCTTCTTCTACGAGAGAAAGGACGTTGAGCGGTTCGAGGCCAGCACCCCAGACGCCTGGGCCTACGACAAGGCATCAGTTCAGAAGTTGACTAGAAAACTGGGGAAGACCAACAAACCAATCCCCAAAAAAGCGAAACCCCTGGCGGGCACAAGGCCTGGCACAGGGGCTCTGAAGCTCACCACAAGCGCATAACCGTTTTCACGGACATGGGCGACGAGGGCCTGCTAATGAAAGCAACTTGGAGTGAAAATGGCTGAAAGTCAATATCCTTATGAATACGAACCTGACGTTCGTGATCGCCTGACTGAAGCGCTAACGGAGGTGCGCCTCGGAAAATACCTGTCGGCGGCCGGCTTCCGTTTCGATTTCGCGATGGACATTTATCTCTGGAATGCCCGCGTCGCGAAGTCGCTGCAGTTTCCCCTGCACGTTATGGAAGTGACCCTGAGAAATGCAATCTGCCAGCATTTCAATCTTTGCGGCGCTCCCGATAACTGGGCTTTCCATCCGCCATTTGTTGATTCCCTTTCGAGACGAGACACCGAAATCGGAAGTGCTTTGAACAAAAGCAAGTGGCGGCTGCTCAAGGATCGGATGAGTGAGGCTGAGTTCGATAGGCAGGTCCGCGGCGCCGGCCTTGCGTTCCTGCCGTCTTTCGGACTGATACGCACAAACGATGTCGTTGCTAACCTGTCGTTGGATTTTTGGGTCGCTAGCATGGGCGGCGCGTTCGAGAACGACTGGCACCCAACCCTTAGACGGGTGTTCCCGAAAGTTCCCGGCAACATTTTCAGAAGAGACGTGCTGCGAAGCCTTGTCGAGGTAAAGGCCCTTCGCAATCGAATCGCGCACCATGAGCCGATCTTTCATCTGCCGCKCCTGGTGGACACCTACCGCAATGCGGTCGACGTCGTCGGCTTCCGGTGCCGCTCGACATCGGAGTGGGTCCGCCACCACTCGACCTTTCTTAGTGTCTGGCACTCGAGACCCCAACCATCGAGGCACGCTGGCCTACCAATCCTGAACTACGCACACCAACCGAATGTCGTGAAGGACATAGATATGACCGTGGCCGACCTTGTGTCCACGATGAAAGGCAAGAGGCGGGATTTCGTTGCCGTCCAGTCCGCGGGGAACATTTCCCTTATCGTGGGCGACGACATGGCAAGATGGTTGGCGAAGGCCGCGGGCCTGGGTCTTGCCGATCTGAGCGAGACGCTGGGCACATTCTTAACTAAAAACTCGCTCGTGAGCCGCGTCGCTATCCTCGACGAGAGCGCAAGCGTCGGCCAAGCCCGTGCACTGTTTTCTTCCAAAGATGCGCCAACCGAGGAGAAGCCAACCGCTATCATTGTCACCTCGGACGGCACCGCGACCGGACTTCCGAAGGGAGTGGTGTTCAAACCGGACCTTTGGTAGCCGCGCTTCAAGCGCTTAGCGCAAGTCTGAGTGATCCGCTTTGGCGCACGCGGCTAAATGAGCCCGGAGAAACTCGTTCGATTGACGCTTGCATGGCCAATTCCGATTCTTCCTCGAAGAATCTGGAGGCCGAACATGCGCATGCGGAACAGTTCGGACGACTTTGACAACACCGATCCAATGGCGCCGTACGAGCGCCAGGGAACGCGATAYACCCCAAACTTCATCGTCCACTTCCACCGCAACGAGTACTACGATCCGGCGCTGCCGCCTTTCTGGGAGCTGACGGTCTCAAACTCTCGGCATTCGTACCGGGTCATAGTCGGCGTCCCAGCCGACCARCTCGACCTCACAATAAAGAAACTGCCGGAGCCATCAGCCGAAAGGCACGGCGTCGACTTCATGCAGRCCTACAAGGAGGTGTACCTCCCCGACGACATAAGGCGGCTTACGGGCGAGAGCTTAAWGGGGTTCCTCATCTACAAGGTGAAGTTCGCGCCACCGGGATCGCCATTCAAAGAGGGACGGTATTACAACGATGCCGACCTTACTCGCCCAATCACCCAAACCGAGGCGGACATCGCCGCTAACAACAGGCGCAAGGAAGCTCTGTTGAGAAGGCTTGAAGCGGAGAGAGCCGCCCGGCGAATGCGCGATCATCGTGCGAAGATATCTATGTGAAGGGCCGCCCAACGCTCGCTCGGCAAGCTTTGGAAACGTGAACCGGCCTCAGCCTCTCGGTTCGAATAGTCTTGTCGCGATCGACAACGCCGTCCCATGTTCGCGTACGCATTGGCCACTGTCGTCATCRGCGCCTAAGAGAACCCGGCAACAGGGCGACGCAGGCAGCCAGCGTAGCATCATCCACGCAATACTCTTCCGGCTTTGTGCCGCTCAAGCCTTTGTGGGGCTGCCGCATCCAAAGGTCGGCGTAGTCGTCCCTCTTGAAGTCGGCGCGGGCGGTCTTGCGAAGCTTCGCCAACGAATCCGCCTTAAGGTTTTCGCGCTCGATTTCAATCCGTTCGGCTTCCCGCCAGCGGTCGAGCGCATCGACGGCTTTCCAGAAGTCAGCCTCGGATCGGCGCGCCATCACCCTAGGCGACACTCCGTGAAGATCGTCTCGGAAGAGATCCATCCATCTTCCGGCCRCCTCCGCGCCCATCGCGGCCGTCGCTGGCCTGAGCAACCTCGACTCCCTGTCGTCAGCCTCTCGTTTTGCCGTTTCGGCCGCTTCCTGTTCCCTGCGATCTTCGGATTCGCGCCGGGACTTCTCCCTGTCGGCAACCTCGTGGAGCACCGGCAGCCCCAGCGTCATGCCGTCTGGTACGTGAGGCGGATACGACGACATGCCCTTGCTCAGGGTGGAGAGTCTCTCCACCAGCAGATCGAAGCTCTCCTCAGTTTCGGAGGCGACAGTGGCGGCCGGGACTGTTCCGTCGCCAATGTCCGAGTCGAGCCAAGCGAGGAAATCGAAATTTGCCTTGTGGGCCTTCCTGACGCGCACCAGGATTCGGTCGACGAGCTGATTCAATTCCTCTGTCCGCCGAGCCGGACGTTCCCTTGTCTCGATCGCGGAGCGTATCATCGTGCGGAGCAACCGCCCGCCGTGGAGCCTGCGACCTGGACCCGACACCATAAGCATGCCGGCCTTCTTCATCTTCTCAATGAATTCCGCCAATGCCTCCCAAGGGGTCACGATATCACCGGCCACGCGACGCAGTCCGTCAGYGACCTCGTCGCTCACGAATGCGAAAGGAGGCGTGACCCAGCCTTCTTTCTTGATGCCCGTATAGGCTTCCTTGACGGTGAAGCCGTTCCCCGCGACCAGGCCGAACTGCAGGAGGACAAAGGACTTCCACTCCTGTTCCCTCACCGCGAATCCGATCGCCCGTCGCCCCGGGGAAACGGCGTCCGCCAAGCCACGCAGGGCTGCGGCCTCCTCCCAACGGCCCACCGTGCCGGCCGAACCCTGCATCGACGGTAGCTTTGCAAACAGCTCTCGCGCCTTTCCATCGATGGCGGTAAGTCTCTCGCGCTCAAGTTCCGCCAGTCGGTTCCTGGCAGCTGGAATCTTTGGATTGTGAAGCCAGCGGCGTGGCGCTTCAGTCAGGATTGCATTGGCGAGCTCCGCCAGCGGGCAATCCCGGTAACGGGAAAGGTCGATCTCAATCRCTCCCACGTCCAAGCGCCTTAGCTTCTCCAGCTTCTCCGAGCCACAACCGTGCGTAACCTTGAACTCGACATAGAGAATACGGTCTCCCTTCCGGCAAACCACGTCAGGGACAATGTCACCTTCCCGCTTTTCAAGCACGGCGTCGTCGAATTCGAATTCCTGTTCTTTCACTACGACAACTGAATGCCGTCCATCGCTCTCCTTCAGCTCCTCCAATCGCAACTTGAGTGCCCGTTGAAGTGTCTGCTTGGCGAACTTGTGGAGCGCAGTCTCGCCTGCGGAGCCACAGGTCGCCCTATCCGCTTCGGCCRCATGCTGGAAATGYCGCCTATGCGGTCCCTTGTGCGCGACCACGCGCCTGCCGCAACCAGAGCAACCGCATCGGCATGCAAGACCTGATTCAACATCATTGATATGGACTGGCAAACCTGTGTCGATGAGATCCGCGACAAGTCGCTTGCCGTCCGCTGTGCAAGACAACAATTCGGCCAGGGTGATCGTAGTCTCGCGCCGAGCACCCACAATTTCCTCACTGTTACCTCGCTCGATCCCGGACATGACCACACTTCCAACAGCGATTGGTAGGAATCGGTTCTGGACGTTCTTTCTGGAGCGGCCGAGTTCAGCCGTGCTGATCCAACAGTCCCCTCGCGATCATTCCAATCTCGTTGCCTATGTTCCCTCGCGCTTTCGCCCACAGCCGTCTCAGCAGACGCTCAGGGACCATTCCGTCAAACCTCGCCGTCTCGAGGTTCTCGACGAACTCCGAAATGGACTGAATATCCGGTGGGCGTTCAGCTACCTGGCGAAGGACCGCCTCGGCTTCTCCAGGCGTAGTCTCCAGAATTGTCACCCCCACTTCGTGTGCCGCGCATTCAAGACCTGCCGAAACCATCGTGAAGGCGAGAACGGCATTGGCTTCGGTGCCTCTCCAGGTCAAAACGTGCGCATCCTTGCCTGCCGGCAGGAATCTGGTTCGCCGCAGTCCGAGCTCCAGATATGCCTCCCTTCCCTGGCGCAGAAAGTCGGCGGCGGCCGCATCGAGATAAGCGGGAATGTCRCCGCCTTCCAGGACCGCTCGCATCTCGGCCGAGAGCCTGTCGTGGACAGGTTCGCTCATCACGTTGTCGAACTGAGGAATCTTTCCGGATCGATGCCGCTCGACCTCGAGCACCTTGCTGCGGTCGTCCACCGATGCGATGCGCCAGCGCTGCCCCGCGAACGCGATCACCACTCCGATGGCGACCGGGTTCGAGATCGGGATGGCGCCAAGCGTTCGCCCGCCGCAGACGATCCGCCACTCCTCGTCTGTCGAGAACACGGCGTAAAAGTCGCGGCCAGCCGTAAGCCGCTCCCCGATTTCACCGAGCATGACGGTACCATCAGGCGCCTGCTCCAGCAGCCGATTGTCCGCCGAAGCCATGCCGCGCAGCAGATCGACATAGTCGCYCTTTCCCAAAACGGAAAGCGGACCGCCCGAGCATATCGTCTCGAAAAGGCGATCAGCGCGCAGCCCGCCCTCCTGTGCGATCACAGCGAGCGTCTGGTGAAGYGCAACCGTCGCAACGGCGTCGACGACGGAAGGTGGCTCGACGAACTTCGCGACGAGCAGGCGCACGGCGGCAACTGCACGTACCGTCTCCAGCCTCAGATGATCGAGTGGGTCGGAATCCTGTCCGAGATTTCGTTCCCGCACGTACATGCGAAGGATTGCAGGAACGCCGCGCCGCCGGCCGCTGCGTCCCAGACGTTGCCGAAGCGACGCGAGGGATCGCGGCGCCCCGACCTGGGCCACGGACTTGATCGATCCGATATCGATGCCGAGTTCCAGCGTCGTCGTCGCGACCGCCGTCGTGGGCAGGTTGGACTGCTTCAGCCTGTCTTCGAGCTCCTCGCGCAATTCCTTCGAGAGGCTGCCATGATGGGGAAAGAACTCGTTCGGAACACCGCCATTCTCGGATCGCGTCCGCAATCTGTCCGCCAGGGCTTCCACGCGCCTACGCGACCCGGCGAATACAAGGTTGTTCGCTCCGCGAAGCGTCGCGAACATATGGTCGGCGATGAAGTCGAGCGCGACTGGCTTCTCCTCCGCCTCCAGCCCGTCGATCTCTTCGGCGTCCTCGCCATCCGCGTACGCCCGCACCTGGAGCCTTAGCTCAGGAGCGTCGGCCGAGGACTCCACGATCGAAACGGACGATGGCGATGCCGGGTTCAGCCAGCCGGCGGCAACGGACAGGTCGCCTATCGTGGCCGACAGCCCGATCCTCCTTGCTGGTTCCACGGACAAGGCATCGAGCCGCCGCAGCAAGGTCGCCAGGTGGAGGCCGCGCGGCCCGCTCAGAAAGGCATGCAGTTCATCGATGACGATGAAGTCCAACGTGCCCAGCATCCTCCTCGCATCGCCAGGACGACGCAGGAGCATCGCCTCAATGGATTCCGGAGTTATCAGGACCACGCCGCGCGGATCGCGTCTCGTCCGCTGCTTGGCACCTTGCGGCGCATCCCCATGCCATCGGACGACATCGATCTCCATTCGCTCGCAGAGGTCGTCCAGGCGCCGGAACTGGTCGTTGATCAACGCCTTGAGCGGGCTCACGTAGAGCACCGACACTCCCGGCTCCATCCGCGCCGCCACTTTCGTCAGGATTGGCAAGAAGGCGGCTTCCGTTTTCCCAGCCGCCGTGGCGGCCGCGATCAGGACGTCRTTCCCGCCGCCCAGGATCGCGGCGATCGCCTTGTCCTGCACATCGCGAAGTTCCTCCCACTTACGCTCCCAGATCCAGCGCCGGATCGTTTCATGAAGCCTGTCGAATCCGGAGGGCGCTTCAGAGCCTGACGGTGGCAAGATCCTCATCCCCACCCGCGGTTTCGCCCTCGCTCTCGTCCGCCGAAGAGCTTTCGGCATCCGGCGCGATATCGACGCGGCCCACCAGGCTCGCCCATTCGGTTCCAGGATTCTGCTCAAGGATTGCCAGAAACTGCACGAACGCCTTTATCGTGTTCCGCGGCGTCCTGAAGTAGGCGTCGCCGACGTGCTTGTTGCAATGCTCCATGAACGCTGGAAGGGCTTCGTCCGGAACGAGGTTCTTGGCCGGGTCGCCGGACGCAAACACCRCTCGGATATTTGAAAGAAGGATCAGAAGGTCCTCGGGCGTGAGGCTTTTGAGGCGCAGCACCGGACCGGAAAGATCGACCAGGCCGTTCGTCGCAAACGCATTCTCGGAAAGGCGGGACTGCAGGGCGGAGTAGCTGTAAAGGCCCCGGCGGGTGTCCATGAGGAACTCCGGCGTGCCGCCGAACGCGAAACCGAAGCCGCCGAAGTTGCCCTGAAGCACGTCGTTGAGCATGCRCAGGACCTGCTCGAAATTCTGGTTGCGAGCCTGGGCGCTCTGAAGCTTGTACAGGTTCACCATTTCGTCGAAGACGACGAACAGTCCGGCGTATCCTGCAAGCTTCACGAACGCTGCCAGCAGCTTGAGGGAATCATAGACGTTGTCGTCATCGATGATGTTGCGGACGCCAAGCGCCTGGCGCGCCTCTGTCTTCGTGGAGTACTCTCCTCGCAGCCACCGGAGGGCCGAGGCCTTGAGGACCTCGTCGCCCTCCTCGCCTCCTTTCCAGTAGGCCTTCAGCACCGTCGCGTAGTCATAGCCGCCGACGTGTTCCTGCAGGTGCGCGAGACGCTGGTCGATGATGCGCTCGACAGGTACACTCGCTTGTCCCGCCTCCTGGATGCAGTCCGTCACGAAGCRCTCGACCACGCTCGCCAGGGCGCCGCCGTCGGGCCGCRTGCGCGTCGCCATGTTCCGGGCGGCTTCGGCATAGAGTCCCCTCGCCTGGCCTGCCGTCGCATGAATCCTGCGGTCGGGCGCGAGATCGGCGTGGATCGTGACGCATTTGCGCTCGAGCGCGACCAAGCGCACAAGGTTTAGGAAGAACGTCTTGCCTGCCCCGTATTCGCCGATCACGAAACGGATCGCCGCGCCACCGTCGCAGATGCGGTCAATATCCCGGACCAACGCTCCCACCTCGGCCGCACGGCCGACCTGCACATGACGAAGTCCCGTCTTGGGAACCACTCCGGCGGCGAGCGCCTGCAGAATGGCGTCGCGGTCGCGCGTCTTGATAGTCGTCGAAGCCGTCATGCTTCCACCCTCACCTGTTGCAGTTTGTCCCTGAGATGCTCGGCGACCGAAACGCGTTCGTCGCCATCGACTAATGGTTCGTCGAACCTGTCGAAGCCCCATTCGTTTATCGTTTCGATGGCTCCGTCAGGCAACAGCCGAAGCTTCCGTGCCTCGTCTTCGAACGCCTGCCGGTCAAGTCCGCCGCTCTCGGCCAGAAGGCTCAGTAACGTGGCATGAGCGCCATCSAGACCGGCGAACTTCCCTTCCGAAGCTACAGGTTCCCTGACCTGAGGCGGAGAGGCTGTCGGCTCCTCTTCGATGAAGATGCCCGCGAGAAGCTCGGACACGGCCGAGGTCTCCGATTTGATCCGCTCCAGGCGACCATGATCTATCCTGACACCGCCCGAGGGGGATGCAGGAGGCTGCGCGGGGATCGGAACGCCGGTTGCCCGCGTCTCCGGAGCGACGGCGACGGGCTCGTCCAACGCGACCGACCCGCGATGGAGGGCGGAATACAGATCGTCCACCGGGTAGCCGAGCGCCTTGTACAGCCGCTCGAGGAACTTGACCTCGTCAGGAGCCGCGTGGCCATCCGCCAGGACTGCCGACAAGGCCGCCCGGACAACGCTGGCGCGGGCATCCGCACCGATGTTGCCCAGTTTCTTGATGGCGGATTGCTGCGCCGCCGGGTCCCTGAGAAGCGTGCTGGCGTAGGCCATCAGCCTGCCGCGCTCGACGCCGCTCACGCCGGGAAACGAACGGATGTCCGCCTTGATCGATTCGAATTCGCTGGGCTCGACCTTTCCGTCGGAAACGGCCGCCAGCGCCGCCACCTCTACCATCGCCCTGGCGGCAGCATAGGCGGAGGCCTCGCCGTCCACGGGAGCCCCTTCCTTCGCCTTGAACAGCAGAATGTAGCCGTCGGCTTCCAGGCCGCGCGAGCCGTACCTGCGGTCCGGCTCGAAGCCGACATCCAGCTTGTCCATCAAGGCGCCGATCTGGTTGCACAGGCCGGCGCCGAGCTTTCCCTTGGGCGGGATTTCCATTCCCAGGGCTTGCGCCAGTCGCGCCACCTTGACCCCGGCGATCCTGTGATCGCCAAAAAGACCGTCAACGCGCTTGAGCGCCGCGGCTCCGGTCCCAGAGCCGGACGTCAGGATCTCCTTGGGCAACAGGAAAGCCGCCTCGACGGTATCCCTGGCCTCAGGTTTCTTCCCAAGAAGACGGCTGTAGGCGGCTAGTTCGTCGCTGCACGCGTTGAGAAGGTCTCTCAGTCCATCGATTGGCGCGGAAAGGGCAGCGACGTCGGGAAGCGGTCCGAGCTCGCTATCCGACAGGTCCACCCTGYCCCCGAAGCCTCCGCTCGCCGCCCGGTATTCGACTTTGATCTTGGTCCTCGGCGAATTGACCTTCAGCCCGTCCGGATAGCGCGACGCGAACCGCACGTGCCAGAGTTCGGCGAGTTCCTCGAAGCATCTGGATGCGGGCGTGCGGAGCTGCGTGTCCGGAAGGGACAATACCCACAGAAGCGCGTCGGTGCTGTCGAAAGGAAGCTTGGRGCCCAGCTTTCGTCCGAGATGCAGCCTTACGGACAGCGGCATCTCGTAGCCGCTCCTCAGATCCGGCGAGAGTGCCGGGCGGGAGATGTCCGGGTTCGCCATCAAATCCGCCACGTCCAGGAACTTCGACGCGTAGCCCTTAAAGGAGTAGTTCTCGCCATGGAGCGTGAGAAGGCGCCGGACCTCCGCTGCCATCGCCGACGCCTCGTTCCTCGCCTCGTCGATGAAGAGACGACGTTCGAGGCCATAGAAGAATATGAAAATGTAGCCTATGCCGATCGAAGGATCGTTCCTGCCCCCTGCAAGCCATTCGAGATAGGTCCGGCGCGCCCCCGGGGAGATCGAATGATATGATGGCCAATAAGGCAACGTCTTGCCTTCAGGGTCACCTCTTATGGAGCCGACCTGACAAGTTGGATCAACCAGGCAGTTTTCTGCACCGGGTTTTCCGGCGAAGGATCCGCCGAGATAGAACATGCCGGAGTTGATTGAGACTCCGGCCACCCGAACGCCTTCTCCAGAAGCTATCCATTTCGCCGGAAGCTTGGGCTGACGGCCGCTATCGCCTGCGAGCATGCTAGCCGTGACCGGGCGCCGTTCCCACTGGTTGCTTCCATCGGTGAAACGCCTGTCGGGGTGAGATCGAGGGTCCTGCCAAGGCTGCTTCGGGGGGTCAGCGCGATCGTTCTTCGAAGCAAGCCTTTCCGCAGYAGGTTGGCGCAACCTCTGTGGTGTCGCCTCCGCGAGATTTTGCTTGCTTCCCCGATAGATCAGCCACGCAACCAACGCCGCGCCGATCAGGAACCAGCCMATAGTCGTCCCCCCGGACCCTCAGGATTTTACGTCGATATCATGGCATGGTCTGAGGGTATCGGACAATCTTCGAATGAAGATTGCTGACGACGGCAAACAACTTCGATGACGAAGAGCACCTTCCTTGGTCATCACCRCCAAAGAGAGCCGGACAATAGGGCTGCGTGGCGGCCACGCGAGTACCACGCATCCCATTATCTTGCGGCTTCCGTGCGCCGTTACGTGGCGAAAGTTTCTCCCGCTAGGGTTTATTAACGACAGGGAATGGAAATAGGCTCCGCGGCAGCAATGGGGGAAACGGTTATGCAGCTGGTTGCGGGCGAACTTAGGCTTAGCGCGAGTGACTTGGTAGGCCATCTGAGTTGCCATCATCTAAGCGTCCTTGACCGGGCCGTTGCGGAGGGACAGCTCGCCAAGCCCTCCCATTGGGACCCGCAGCTCGAGGTTCTGCGGGAGCGCGGCGCCGTCCACGAACGGAACTTCGTGCAGCATTTGATCGACAGCGGATTGGAAGCAGCACGGATCGACGGGATCGACGTTTCTGACGCAGCCGTTGCGGCGACCCTCCGGTCGATGGCAGCGGGCACCGAGGTCATCGTCCAGGGAGCGTTGCGCCATGGCCGTTGGGGCGGTCGGGCCGACATCCTGCGGCGTGTGGAGAAGCCAAGCAACCTTGGCTCCTGGTCGTACGAGGTGCTCGACACCAAACTCGCGCGGGAAACCAAAGCGGGAACGGTGCTCCAGCTCTGCCTCTATTCGGACCTGCTGGATCGCGCGCAAGGTCTTGCGCCGGATCATATGCATGTAGTCGCGCCTTGGTCTGACTTCATGCCGCAGACGTTCCGCTTCGCCGACTATGCAGCCTACTATCGGCAGGCGAAGYGTCGCTTCGAGCAGTCGCTGGAGCAAGAGAATGCTCCGACCACCTATCCCGACCCGACCGCGCACTGCGACATTTGCCGCTGGTATGACGCGTGCGATCACAAGAGGCGAGAGGACGACCATCCCTCCCTGATCGCCAGCGTCACGAAAGTCCAGATCAACGAGTTCGCRCAACACGGCGCCGCGACGATGGCCGGCATCGCTGCGCTCCCCCTTCCCCTTTCCTGGCGTCCCGAACGTGGGTCGCTTGGCTCGTACCGTCGCGTTCGGGAACAGGCGCGCGTACAGGTGGAGGYGCGGGAAACCGGAGAGCGCAAATTCGAAATGCTTGAGATCGAACCGGGGTTCGGACTGGCGCGCCTCCCTGAACCGTCGGCCGGCGACATCTTCCTAGACTTCGAAGGTGATCCATTCATAGGAGAGCACGGTCTCGAATATCTCTTCGGATACCTGTCCAGCGACGATCATGGCGAAAACGCTTATCGCGGCGAGTGGGCTTTGAGCCGCGCTGAAGAACGGCAGGCTTTCGAGCGGTTCGTCGATTTCGTCATGGAGCGCTGGGAGATGCATCCGGACCTGCACATCTACCATTACGCGCCATATGAGCCAGCGGCCCTCAAGCGCTTGATGGGGAGGTACGGCACGCGAGAAGACGAAATTGACCGGATGCTACGCGCGGAGCTCTTCGTCGACCTCTATTCGGTGGTTCGCCATGCCATTCGCGCCAGCGTCGAGAGCTACTCCATCAAGCGTCTTGAACCTTTCTATGGCTTCGCAAGGCAAGTGCCGCTCCCGGAGGCGAACAGCGCGCTCACGAATTTTCAGGCCAATCTCGAGCTCGGCGATGCCACGTCCATCAGCGAGGAAACCCGTGTGGCCGTGCGCGGTTACAACGAGGATGACTGCCTCTCGACGGCTGCCCTCCGCTCATGGCTGGAGGATCGGCGGGCCGATTTCATCGCCGCCGGCGTGGATATCCCACGGCCCGCACGCGGGGATGACGGCGCCCCGAACGAGAACGTCGCCGCCTGGCTTGYGCGCATCGCTCCCGTTATCGAGCATCTTCTGCAAGGGATCCCTGACGATCCTRCCGATCGCTCGGAAGAGCAGCAGGCGCGTTGGCTGCTTGCCAACTTGCTGGATTGGCATCGGCGGGAAGCCAAAGCGACCTGGTGGGAGCTCTTTCGCCTTGCGGCCGTATCAGCCGAAGAGCTCCTCGACGAACKGGCGGGGCTGTCGGGGCTTGTGTTCGTCGGGGAAGCCGGCGGAACGGCTCGGGCGCCCATCCATCGCTACAGCTACCCAAAGCAGGAGACTTCCCTCCGCGGCGGCGAAGATCTTCGCAATTGCGGAGGCGAGAAGCTCGGATCAGTCTCGGCAATTTCGCTCGAGGAGCGGACCGTCGATATAAAGAAGCGCCAGGATAGCGCGGGCCTACACCCCGAAGCAGTTTTTGCCCACAAGGTCGTCGGCGCTGAGGTCATTGCGAAAGCGCTCCTCCGCATAAGCGAGTACGTCGTGGCAAACGGGATCGAAGGTCCTGGCCCATACCGGGCCGCGCGGGATCTTCTGTTGAGGCGACCGCCTCCCATCGGCGGCCATTCCATCAGGGAAGCCGGCGAGAGCACTCTAGCTGCCGCGCTGCGCCTGGCCGAGCATCTCGGCGAAGGCGTGCTGCCCGTCCAGGGACCTCCAGGTGCAGGGAAGACTTTCACGGCGGCGCAGATGATCTGCGCACTCGTCCGCCAGGGCAAGACGGTCGGGATCACCGCGAACAGCCACAAGGTCATCCGGAATCTCCTCGACAAGGTGATCGAGGAGGCGGACGGACTCGGGGTCGATCTCCAGTGCTGTCAAAAGGCTGACGATGACGAAGAAGAACAGCATCGGTTGACATTCGCCCRCCGGAGCGAAGACCTCATCGCTGCGATCGGCCAGAACGTACATGTCGGAGGAGGAACGGCCTGGCTCTGGTCACTGCCGGACGCATATGAAGCGGTCGACGTGCTCTTCGTCGACGAGGCCGCGCAGATGGCGCTTCCAAATGTGCTCGCCATCTCCCAGGCAGCGAAGACAGTTGTGCTCGTGGGCGATCCCCAGCAGCTCGACCAGCCAATCCAAGGCAGCCACCCTGATGGCTGCGACGTGTCCGCTCTCCATCACATCCTAGACGGCGCCCAAACCATTCCGGCGGATCGCGGCCTGTTCCTCGACGAAACGTGGCGGCTACACCCCGACATCTGCAGGTTCACCTCCGAGCTCTTTTACGCGGGGGAACTCCATCCTCGCCAAGGACTGGAGCGCCAGTTCATCGGCGGCGACACGCGTGTGTCAGGAGCCGGCCTCCGGTGGTTGCCAGTCGAGCACGACGGCAACCAGAGCAATTCGCCGGAAGAGGCCGAGGCCATCGCGGGTCTGGTGAACGAAGTCATCGCGGCGCGCGTCACCTGGACGGATCGCGACGGAAATCTCCGTCCTTTGACGCTGGACGACATTCTCATCATTGCGCCGTTCAACGCGCAGGTTTTCGAAATCCAGAAGCGCCTGCCCGGGGCGAGGGTCGGGACCGTTGACAAATTCCAGGGGCAGGAAGCGCCGATCGCCATCTATTCCACAGCAACCTCGAGCCCCGCCGATGCACCGCGCGGCATGGAATTCCTTTACAGCCTCAACCGCTTGAATGTGGCGACATCCCGGGCGAAATGCGTATGCGTCCTGGTTTCGTCGCCAATGCTTTTCCAAGCCGAGTGCCGGACGCCACGCCAAATACAGCTTGCAAATGCCTTATGCCGCTATCTGGAGCTCGCGAGGCCAATTTAACCTCGGCCGCGAAACAACCGAGGAGACAAGGCTGAGCATTTCGCTTGGGCTATCCGGCCGAATCTCGTACGGGAAAATTGAAGTAATGAATGTGGGTAGCACTGAAAATGAAGAACGACTCTTCGGAAAATCCGAAAATAGTCCCAGTCACAGATGAAGATGTACCGAGCGACTGCAAACTTTTTGCGATAGTTGTTGGCACGAAACGAATTGGATATATAGTATTTGGCCCCGATGGAGAAAAGTATGTGACGGGCGACCTTGGAGACGCTCTCGAATTCGCCTGGAGGGTCACACGCCTAAAAGGTTCTGGTCTCGGCCCTTGAGGCATGCTTGCAGGTAGCGCTCGGCATTGRCCAATGCACCAGGGTCGATTGCGTGCAATGTCGCGAACTTAATAGTTACAGGATGGCTTAGTTTGAGGAGGCTGCCAACACCATACTGCTCCTCGACTTTCTGCCCAGCTTCAAGGACTGCTCTCAGCCGGGCGAGTTCTGCTTGCACGGCTGGGTTCGATGATCTGGAAAGTCTCCGGTAGCCACCGAACATACCTGCAAGGGACGACATGTCGCCCATCGCTTCAGCAAGCTGCATTGACGAAAGGAAATCCCCTTCGGATATCTCGACAACGGCAGTGGCATTTCCAGCCATCGGTCTTCCCCCTTCTCGTCCTATGATGACAGGGTCCGGCGCCTGGTTGCTGACGTCAACCGATGCCTGAAGGTCTCTGCGGCATGTCCCGTCCCACATGTCCACCACGTTGAGCGACAAACCGTTCGACGCTACCCGCAGTGAGGCCAGGAAAGCCGGGAAAACATTTCCCAGCCAAGCGGAATCCTTCCCGTGCGAACATCAATCCCCAGCCTGGCAACTGACGGGCCGCTAACAGGTATGCAATGCAGACAAGCGGCCATCCCAAATATTCATAGGCGATCACATATCCGACAGGCGGATTTTCAGGAATTCTCATTCCAGGGGCCTAAAGTTTTGGGCCTGAGAACTCGGTTTCTAAATCAGGGATGTCATCCAAGTTATAGGATTCGCCTGCTGCCATTTCCGATCCAAGGATCAAATCTACCTCGGTGGCCGACAGCTCCGAGGCGGGAAGAGCTTGACGAAACGATGCCCACATAGCCTTGAATAGCGGGCCTGATACGAGGAACGTGGACGTTCTGCCGTATTTTGTAATCTGGACAGGCGCTTGAAGCGCGCGGTCATTCCACTCTCCAAAGTTCTTTTGAATTTCCGAGGCTGGAACTGAAACCATAATTCATCTCCTTTATCCGTATGTTACGTAACATAAGGAAATTGTCGAGATTGGAAGCAATTAACCATCGCTCATAAGAGACGATCGACTCCTGCCTGGCTTCCGGGTATGAGCCCGATCATGTTCAGGACGGCCCACATACAGCTTTGATTTCGTCGGTGGCCCAGTGGCTGCCGCGGACGCTGTACGCATGCAACCTGGAGCCTGAACATGACCGCCATCCCATTCCCCGTCGCCTTTATCGCCGTGCAGCCTGCTGCGGCGGTCATGCACGTCCCGGTCCCGTCCGGAGGTTCGGAAATACGCGGCTCAGTCGCCGTCCGAACAAGGGAGGGACTGAGCGGTGGCGAAGTCCAGACAACAACCCAAAGGGCAGCATTTCCTGCTGTCGCCGGAATGCCGGACGCTCACCGTCATGGACCTC